>CAWDXL010000011.1:0-17227 GCA_963806325.1 Candidatus Parcubacteria bacterium | reverse complement strand
AAAATTCCCGCATGTTCTATATTTGTCGTGACAATATGGGGCCTTGGAATGTGAGGCTTCCATGCCTCAGCATTTCCGCGCAGCGCAAGATTGTCGGCTTCAGTGCCGCCGGAAGTAAAAATAATTTCTTCGGATTTCACATTCAACATGCCAGCGATTGTTTTTCGCGCCTCGTTTATTTCATGCCGTGCTGCCACACCTTCCTTGTGCAGCGCTGAAGGGTTGCCGGGAAATTTTTTAGCTTTCTTAAGCATGAATGCAGCAATCCGCTTATCAATAGGAGTGACTGATGCATAATCCATGTATATCCTCCTTGCCATATGTGTTAATTATACGATATTATAGGCTCTATGCACATTGTATTTGGCGATCCTAAAATTATCGTCTACGCTCTTCTTGGAATTATCTGCGTGTTGATTGTCATGCTTGCCTGGATGTGGTGGCTTCAGTTTAAACTCTCCCGCTTTCTGCGGGGTAAAAATGGCAACACACTTGAGGATTCCATTTTGATAACCCATTCCGAAATCAAAGATCTCAAACAGTTTACCGATGATATGGAAAAGTACCTGACAACCGTCGAACGCCGACTCAAAAAAAGCTTGCAGGGGGTAGAAACAGTCCGCTTTAATCCTTTTAAAGGTACCGGTTCCGGCGGCAATAATAGCTTCAGCACTTCATTTATCAACGAGCAGGGCGATGGCGTTGTCTTGACAAGCATGTATTCTCGAGACAGAATCAGCATGTTCGCAAAGCCTGTAAAGAATTTCTCCTCCGACTATGAGCTCTCCGGCGAAGAACGCCAAGCGATTGACGCCTCAAAACAGAGCCTTGCGGCCTAACACATGCAGAAAAAAAATATCACAGATACAATTGAGCGACCGCCCGTAATCGCGATTATGGGTCATGTTGATCATGGAAAATCAACGCTCCTCGACTATATCCGCAAACGAATATTGTGGATAGCCAGACGGGCGGCATTCTCTTCAACGGCTTGGGGCTTATGAAGTTATCCATACAGGCACTGACGGCAAAGAACACAAAATCACCTTCCTGGACACCCCAGGACATGCCGCTTTTGTCGCAATCCGAGCCCGTGGCGTACGCGTTGCTGATATTGCTGTCCTTGTTGTCTCGGCCGAAGATGGTGTGAAGCCTCAGACACTAGAGGCCCTTAAGACTGTCCAGGCTGCAAAAATTCCTTTCATTATTGCTATCAATAAGATCGACAAGGCAGGTGCTGATGTTGAGCGTACAAAACAGAATCTTGCTGAAAACGAAGTGTTTGTCGAGGGTTACGGCGGAGATATTTCATTCGTGCCCATTTCTGCAAAAACGGGCACAGGTACCCCGAACTTCTTGATCTCATCATTCTTACTGCCGAAGTGGCTGAATTAAGAGGAAACCCGAATGTCCCAGCAGAAGGCATTGTGATAGAGACAAATCTCGACAGAAAGCGCGGTCTGGCTGCCACTATTCTTATTAAAAATGGAACGCTAAAAAGCGGTTCGTTTGTGGTGGCAGGAGAAAGCATCTCTCCCGTGCGAATTTTTGAGGATGCTCTCGGCAAACCAATTAAAGAAGCGATGTTCTCAAGCCCCGTCCGACTCATTGGCTGGAACGAGCTTCCTGCGTCGGCTTAACAATTTCTGTCTTCTCAACAAAAAAAGAAGCTGAGAATTATATTGCTGAACAAAAAGAAAAGCTTCCTGCCGCGGCAAGCAAACAAAATAAGAATGATGCTTCCGCAGATAGTGATCAGTACATCATGCCACTCATCCTGCGAGCAAGCGAGGCCGGCGGCAAGGAAGCACTTGAACACGAGATTGCAAAAATCAAAAGTGACAAGCTCATCTTGAAAATTGTGAGCAGTGGCATCGGTGATATTACCGAAAATGATGTCAAACGTGCTGCTGCCCGTCCCCACAGCGTGGTACTGGGATTCAATGTAACAATGGACGCGAGTGCCAAGGGTGTAGCTGAGAAAACATCGGCGGAAGTAAAAACATTTGATATTATCTATAAGCTTTCGGAGTGGCTTGAAACAGCCGTCAAAGAGCGAACACCGAAAGTGAGAGTCGAAGAGGCTACCGGCACTGCCAAAGTACTAAAGATATTCAGCTCAACACGCGACAAGCAGGTGCTTGGCGGCAAAATGGAAAAAGGAGAGATTGTACTCGGAGCGGAGCTCAAGATCATGCGCCGCGATTTTGAAATCGGCCGCGGCAAGCTCCGTGAGCTTCAGCAGCAGAAGATTAAAGCGTCTTCAGTGCCTGAGGGTAAAGAATTCGGAGCGCTGGTTGAATCAAAAGTTGATATTGCTGTGGGCGACCGCCTTGAAGCGTTTACTGTTGTTGAGAAATAAATGTCACTTAAAGATATAAAAACCGCAGAGCTCATTCGGCAGCTTGCAGCCGAATTTTTACACCGCGAGTCAAACGGCACGTCGCTTATTACCGTTACGCGCGTTGAGATGTATAATAAACTGAGCAAAGCCGTGGTGTTGTTCACCGTGTTTCCAGATGCAAAACAGGATGAAGCGCTCGACTTTGCCATGCGAAATAGGTTAGATTTTAAGGAGTTCCTGAAGAAGCGCACCAAGCTCATGCGGCTTCCCCGCATTGAGTTTGCAATAGATTTCGCGAAAAGATCGCCAGCGCCTCACGAGATCAGTTGTCTCATCGGCCACGTAGAAAAGTGGTAATTCAGGGTCTGCAAAACTCTTATGCGTGGGTTCGATTCCCACCGTGGCCTCAGCTGTAGTTCTTGCTATAATATATACGTTGCCCGGATGGTGGAACTGGTATACACGCACGACTTAAAATTGTGTCTCGCAAGAGATGTGGGTTCATTTCCACTCCGGGCACCAGCAATTTTTTCAAAAATTAGATTTTTTCCTGAAAATGTGATATAAAAATACCAACAGCCATAGCTGTTTTGGCTGATAACAGCAAGGTTAATATTCCGCCCATAGCTCAGTTGGTAGAGCAGTCGCCTCTTAAGCGAATGGTCGTTGGTTCGAATCCAACTGGGCGGACATTATATAAGCTCTTTTTTGAGTTTTCCTTAATGTTCTTTTGAAGGCGTACTGATGCGTATTCCGTTTTTGAGAATGCCATTGCTGAACGGATATTCTGAAACGCTGTTGACGAGAATCCCCGCCTCCCGGAGTTTTTCAATAAGATCTTTGTGACCATCAGTCTTAGCGATAATAAAATTTGTATCCGTATGGTAACAGTGCAGACCAGTGCTCGTGAGCACATCAAATAATTTGTCTTTCAGTTTTTTAATTTCTTCTGTTTTTTTCTTGAGATAATCTTGATGCATCAAAACTGTTTCTCCTGCGTACACAGAAAAATGATTGACTGCCCACGGCAATTTAAGCTTATTAATTTCAGTAATTACTGAAGGTGCGGCAACCGTGTAGCCGAGGCGAACACCTGCCAGGCCGAATGCTTTTGAAAACGTTCTCAGGACAATAACATTGTCATATGTTTTAAGAAGGGGTATGGCTGTGTATCCGCCAAATTCATAATAGGCTTCGTCTATTACAACCGGAATACCGAGCTCCGTAGCTTTTTCGATAAGTACAATAAGCTCGGGTTCTGAAATGAGCGGACCAGCGGATTGGTTTGGGCTGCACAACAGCAAAGCCTTTCGTATGCTCATCAAGCGCATCCATTGTCTCTTGAAATGGAAATTCGTAGCGCTCGGTGTGTTCTTTATAAAACGGAGAAGTTATTTTCGCACCAAGCAATTTTAGAAGCGAAAAATAAACAAAGAAGGTCGGGGCAGGCACCACCACCTTGTCCCCCTCATGAATAAACAATGAAAGCAGGAGCTGGATACCGTGGTCAGAGCCGTTGGTAAGCGTAATAGTATTTTCGGGGCTGCCGACATACTCAGAGACAGCTTTGATAAGCGGACTATATTCCGGGGTATGAACCGATAATAAACGGATCAAAATTTCGCAGCTCTGCCATTATTGCATCATTCAAAACATGGTAGCCTTCGTTCTGATCAAACTTAATAAAATTCTTCCGTCCTGTCGGCGGCAGCCATGCTACAGATTCGAGAACCTGCGGCCTTACAAGTTTTTTAAGATATTTATCTTTCATATTCTTACCAATTTAGAAACGTAAAAATGATTATTTCGGAATCGGTGCCGACGCGCAGCGGCGGACCTCATGTAACCGTACCGCTTGAGGCGTACGTCTGCATATTCCCGATCTGATTAAATCCATACGTAAACCGCCCAAATACAAGGCGTGCAATATATTTAAACGGCCACTGCTGAGCTTTGGTGAGTATGACCTGATATTTGAAGCGATATGCCGGCCTGTTCTGCCACATCCATATGCCGAGGCTCATGCTTCAAAAGAATAGACGGCATGGCGCTATCAAGCGAAAGATCCGCAAGTACTTTTTTAAATCTTCTGCCTGTGTCGTACCAATATACTCTACTCTCTACAATCTGAACTCGTCAACAACCTCTTTTTTATTGTCTAAAACGTTTATACCGGCACCTTCTATTGCCCGCACAAATAGTTCTCGGTTGCCATAGCCTTCATGATTTCCCATGATGAAATATATTCCAAGCGGCACAGACAATTCACGGAACGGCGCAATGCATTCCAAAATTCCCTGCACTGCCGAACCGTCAAAAAGATCTCCGCCGATAAAAACAATATCCGGCGAAATGTTTTTTAATTTTTTTATGACGCGCTCGACATATTTTTTACCATTGATTTGGCCAATATGCAGATCACTAACCCACACCGCTTTTCTCTGACGCCAGCTAGCCGGAATATTTGGGAGACTGATGCTTATTTTTTTTACTATCAGATTTCGTGCATGAAAAATTCCGTACAGTGCAGTCAAAATTGCCAAGCCAAACAAAGTAACTGCCCACATCTTTGATGGGTCGCCAATGCATGCGTATTCAGCTATGTAGAGCACAGATGCAATGAGGAGGTAGGCAAAAAATCCCATCCACGCCATAGCTATCCAAGAATATAATCTTGTAAAAAAGTTGTAATATTTCCTTCCCACAATCATAGAAGCAATGAAGCTGATGCTGAACGCACCCAAAATCACCATCACAAGATACGATGGATGAGCTATATCAAAAGCAAGGAGCAGCGCCTCATACACAATAAAATTGGCACCATACAAAAACGCCAAGATTATAAGAACAAATATCAAAAAATTCCTGAAAGGAGGTTGATGCATATTTATACTCTTATATTTTTCCGCCACCCGCCTTAGAGAGAATTTCTGAGTTGAATATTCTTGTTAGTTTCTTTTCTTCCGTAAAACGCTCTTCTGCAAATACAACGAGCCGAGTCACGAGCTCTATGCCTGACACGCCAACTTTTTTCCAGTTGTGATGATACAAACTGCCCGGCAATGTATTCACCTCATTTACGTACACCGTGTTCGACGCGCTATTGATAAGAAAATCAATCCGAGCAATTCCTGAACAGCCGAGCGCCCGATATGTCGCACGTCCGTATTCTTCGACTTGCTGTGCAAGCGCAGGATCAATCTTCGCTGGAATCTCACTATATTCGGTATTAACACCCCGGCCCTTGCCTCCGGAAAGATATTTTTCATTAAAATCAAAGAATTCTGTTTTATTCAAAGCACGCTCTATGCCTCCAAGCTGCGGCTCGTCGTTGCCCATGATCGGGAGTGTAACTTCAATTAAATGTTCAACCCCTTCTTCAACAAGCACCTTGTCATCGTAATGGAATGCGACTTCGATTGCATGTGCGAGTTCGATCTCATTCCTCACTTTTGTAATGCCAATACTTGAACCAAGATGTACTGGTTTTACAAACAGCGGCCAGTGCAGTTTTTGGATCTGATCGAGGAAGATTCGCTGTGTTTTCTCCCACTCATATTTTGTGAACCATACATATGGCACAACTGGTATATGTTCAGCTGCTACAACTTGTTTCGTGAGCACTTTATCCATTGCCACTGCCGAGGCAAAAATATCGCATCCCACAAAAGGAACATTGGCCATACGCAAAATTCCCATCAGGCTGCCATCTTCTCCAAACGTCCCGTGCATCGCAGGAAAGACGATATCAATACCAACCGTTTTTTGCATCACCCCGGGGAGTACAAGCTTGAGCCCGTTATCAAATAAAATCCGCACGCTGTTTTGTTTTTTAAGTTTTTCTTCAAAGTGGGGCTGCTTGAAAAACGACATCTCATTCATTGCATTATCGGAATACCATGTGCCGTCTTTTGAAATGTAAATGGGGACAACCTCAAACTTTCCTGTCGCAAGAAGCGACTGAATGATGGGCATATGAGCGGTAATAATAGATACATCGTGCTCGGCGCTTCTTCCACCAAAAATTACTGCGATTTTTTTCTTTTCTGTCATAAATATATTGTTATGAATATTGATCCGGCCAATCATTCTGAAGCAGAATGATATCGTCCTTAATGGTCATAAGGGGCAACGCAGAAAATGCCTCAAGCGCATCATCAAACCATGATACCACACCCTGATAGTGAGCATCCCGCAGGCCTTGTTCGATATATGGAGTAACAGAATTTTTAACAAGTACAACCTGCTCAATGCCAGCCTCTGCCAGCCATTTACCAATAGTCATATGAACTGCCTGAGTCTGTGCGCCCATTTCAACGAGTCCAGGTGTCACATAAAATCGCCGATAATTTTTTAGTGAAGAAAGAAAATCGATAACAGCTTTCACACCATCAGGATTTCCATTGTAGCTGTCATCCAGCGTAATCAGCCCTGATGCATCTATTTTTGGCTCCAGGCGATGATCAAACGGCTTCGTTTTGGCAATACCTGACAGCACCTGCTGTTCAGACAATCCCAGACGAAACGCAATATCGGCCGCTGCCGCAAGCGGACCACCTTGATGCAGCCCCAAAAGAGCGGAGGATAATTTTAAAGATGAACCAGCGCGGACTAATGTAAACGAAGTGCCATCCAAACTGGTTTCAATATTCTGTATGTTTAAATCATCTGTGCCCTGCCGACTGTATATAATGTGACCTGGACGAGCAGCCTGTCGGGCAAGATTATTTTCACCATTAACGTATACCGGGCGATCGCCGAGGTAATCTGCAAGCTCAAAGATTGTCGCCACTGTTCGATCAATCGTTTTAAATTTTTTAAGGTGTGCCTCATTGACACCCGTTATTACCCCTATATCCGGATGAACAAGTGCGCATAGCGTACGAATATCACCAGGATAATATTCTCCATTTCAAATATAAGCACATCTTCGTCTCCATGAAGATTTTTTATAAATTCACTGATACCCAAAAGAGTATTGTAGCTATGCGGCGGCGCCGCAACCTTTTTCCCTTCCGACAATACAGTCTTGAGAATTTCTCTCATTGAAGTCTTGCCAAAACTGCCGGCAATAGCAATTTTTATTCCCTTATGTTTCGCCACTATTTTCTTTGCCTGATACACAACAATATACTCAATTGGTTTCTGTATAAAAACTTGGGCAGCAAGAAGAGGAACGACAATACCGTAGGCAAGCAAATAAGGGGAGCCTGCAATCAATACTATTCCGCAGACATATCCAATGAGTGTAAAAAAAGAAAAAAAATATAGAGCAGCCGCAAAAATTACTGCTAGAAAGCCCCACGCGAGTACAAGCATAAAAAGAGCCTTTGGCGTTTTTTTAAGACTCTTTCTTTTTTCCACCACGCTAAAGTTTTTCACACGGCGAAGCCATGCTATATACTCGCCGATGTTGTATTCGCTCGACTGAAGCATGTAAACCAGCGATCTGATATACCGAGGCCGGTAGCGTGATAAAAAATTGTTAATCATATAGTTAAAAAATCAGCTATTTTTTGCGCAACCTCTTTTGATTTTTCCTGATGCACAAAATGCCCGGCGTGGGGAAAAATGTCGAGTGTTGAAGTTTTAATCGCATCATGCAATATGCGCGCTTCCTTCAGCGGTGTCTCTGTATCATCTTCACCCCATATCAAAAGTGCAGGGATATCAATTGTACGCGCATCTTCAGTGAGATTTTCACGTATCACGTTTAAAAAAGTTTCTTTCATAGGTCCGGCCCGCAGATAATCGGAGCTTCCTGATGCAGTGTACAATTTCTTTCGGAGCTGTTCCCGAAAAAATGAAAACGGTGGAATTCCGGTAAGCACTTTTCCTGCTTTCGCAGCAATCAAAAAAGGAATAGCACGAGAAGATTGTGAGGCCGCTCCCGCCGAAGCAATGAGCACCAATCGTTCCGGCTTAAAATTTCCTTTGGCAATACCTTTAATAGCAACGCGTCCGCCAAATGAATGACCAATTACTGCTTGTAATTTTCTTACACCGAGCTTCACAAGAAAATTTTCCACAAACACAGCATACGCAGACACATCCCAGGCAACGGGAGGAATTTCACTGCCCCCAAATCCCGGCATATCAAGCATAATGAAATGCTTTTCCTGGCCATTCCATACTGCAACACATGTATCGAATGTCATCAAATTTGTACCCCAGCCATGAAGCAATAGCACAACGGGACCGCTGCCTCGCTCTGCATAGCGTACATTCAATCCATCAACAATAAGATGTTTAGTTTCCATTCAAAAAAATATTCGTGTAATCTTCTTTTTCATACGCCGATTATAGCATCTTGATTTGATAAAGTGACTTTTTTATCCGACCAAGAAGACATGTGTAGCCCTTGAAACTCGTCGATACAAGTGTATAGTTATAACAGAACCGTTCAACCGAAGGGAGTTGGTATGAATATTGCAATACGTGTGGCTGCACTGATCGACATGGACATTCAACGTTTTTTCGAAAACGCCGCTCTGCACTGGTGCGGATTGACCGACGATCTTGCAGATCACGAACACGATTTTCGCGTCTATCTTCAAACACTAAAAGTTCCAAACTATGTTCGACGCTATGCAGAATATCGTGAAGATCTGCTACATAGTTCCGGAAGAAAGGAGACTCCATATGTTTGGGATCGCTACTCTCTCCGGCCTCTCTGAACCTCAGATCGTGGCAATTTTGTCACCTGAGAACGCCTACTATACCTGGCTTGGGCTCGGTGCCATTCCCGGCTACCAGCCAACTCTGGAGGAGATGATCAGGCACTGGCGGAGAAATCACTTGCCACAGCCAACCATTTTCTTCGTTTCCGCTTCTGCAGATGATACAACAACCGTGCAGCAGTAAGTACCGGCACGCGAGGAGGCGCCTTCACCTCCTTAGGACGAGAGTCATGACTATTGGTACGTCATGACTCTTTTTTTAATGCATATATATAAGCAGAACATTAAAAATTTTGCTAGTATGTAATTATATGGAGCAACGAAACGTACGATACGATAAATTTAAACTGTTAAAATATCTTTTGGTAGTTCTAGCTGTGTTTATTCTTATATTGCTATCACTACCAATTATTTTTTCCCTAATAGTACAGCGCCAGCAAAATGAGCCCGTCGTTTCAAATACAACACAGCAATTCCCTGTCACGGTAAATCCAAAAAACAAAACTATTGTAGAAAATGCTGAGGTAAATGCCTATCTTGAAGGAAGCAGTTCCCCCTTTGTAGCAAGCGTCGCAGAAGCTGACAATCCTTTCTGGGATATTTTCACTTCTGTGGCAACCGCAATCGCCGACATGCCCTGGTATCAAAATATCGCCAGCGTTTCTGGTATAGACAGCAGGCTTATCACCGTGAATCCGGGCATGCGAAAGGAGCAGGTTGCAGAAATATTCGCAAAAGCGCTTTCATGGAATAATCAGCAAAAAGAGCAATTTGTCACGCCGGGCAATGGTTCTACACTACCCCTCGTTGAAGGCTCTTTTTTCCCAGGCACCTATTTTGTGGATGGACAAATGACACCTACAACCGTGCAAGCGCTCGTTAATGACCGTTTTACCGAAAACGTGCTTGATCATTACGGCACATCCACAGCTCAAATTGTCCCCCTGAGCCAGGCTCTCACCATTGCCTCCATCATTCAGCGCGAAACTATCGGAAATGCTGATATGCGCCTCGTGTCAGGTATTATCTGGAACCGGATTTTTATGAATATGAATCTGCAAATAGACGCCACGCTTCAATATGCCAAAGCCAGCAGCAATGCTACAGCAGTATGGTGGCCAAATGTTATACCAAAAGATAAATATATTAAATCACCCTACAACACCTATATAAACCCAGGATTGCCGCCGACACCGATTGCGAGCCCGTCAGTAGCAGCAATACTAGCCGCACTTAATCCAATAAAGACATCCTGCGTGTATTATTTCAACGATAAAAAAGGAGGCTTCCACTGCAGCCCGACCTATGCCGAGCACGTTAAGCTTCTGAAAGAATACTACGGGAATTGAAACTACGTTTCCTGGCTGAATTTTATATAAAAATATCAAAACAAAAGCGGCTGATCTCAATTGAAATCAGCCGCTAGGCACAAGAAAATTAGGAGACGTCCCGACACGTAGTGTACACACAGGTTGGACCAAGGTGTTCAAGCGAAATACCAAGAACTTGTTGAAGTTCACGACGACATTCCTCAAAAATCTCTCCGAGCTTGGAATTTTCTTTCTCCATTTCAACGGGAATAATATACCCGCTTGAAAGAAGATGACCCCTCTGGGCATTTGAGTGGTAAAGAGAAACAGCTGCCACACATAGCCTATGCCAGAGTTCAAGACATCCTTTTTCTTGGCATAGGCTAAACACATTTTGGCCGGTAATATTCTCCGCCATGAGTTCACCTTTCCTTTGATTAGTTTGCGGTAGTCTCTGATACGGTAGCCAAATAATCGGCGATGGCCCGAGCCCACACTTCAACTCTTCTGCGATCACCTCCGGGATCCTTCATCTGAGGAATTGGTGCACGATTGTCATTTAAATCAAGCTTTCTGTCTTCTCCCACTATAGCACGCATTAAATTGTTGTCAATACCCATTATATCCAGATAGAATTTTATTATATTTAAGTTTCCCATGAGAATATTATGTGCTGCCGTTCTATCTTTACCCACCTCTTCAAGTTTTGCCTTGCTTTCCTCGGTAATCATAGAACCATACCGTTTGGCATATTCTTCTTCCTTATCAGATGTTTTCACATATTCAAGAGCAGATGCAATAAGATCATCCAGATCCTGTTTTAAGGAAGGAACTATTTCGTTCTTTTTTGGATCGCCATAATCTTTTTCTACATCAAGCGCTTCAATAGAACGTTTAACATCTAGATAGCTTTTCACTGCGCTATTATTAGATATTTTTTCGACATACAAATCGTGCGCTCGGCTTGATTTTTTAGTTTTTCGATTTTCCTCGAATCTTTGATACGCATGAGAGAACATTTTTAGACCTTCATGCTGCAGCGCAGCCTTTATTTCCTGTACCCTCTTTTTTGCTTCCTTTGGATTGTCCGGCGGCAAATTATGGTTTTCTATCTTAGAATCGCCCGCTTCTGATTCTGGAGGGGTTTCCTGAAAATGTTCAAATGCCATATGTTTTGTAAAGTTATCTTACCTGCCACCCTTCGCAGGCATTCATACTGCTTGTAATTCTCGTCATTATACTATTTATTTCATCTTCAGTAAGCGTTTTTTCCTGAGACTGCAAGACAAGGCGAAATGCGTACGATATTTTGCTCGTACCGTCGGGAAGTTTTTTGGTAAATACGTCAAAAAGAGTATTGCGAACGAGAAGTATGCCCGCTTCTTGTTCTATAATATCCCGCACCGCTTTTTCTTCCGTGTCTGCCGGCGTGAAGACTGCAATATCGCGCACCGCAAATGGATATGCGGAAATTTTCTGATATTTCACCGGTTCAGAAGATTTTTCAGACATATAATCTGTTGCGGGCTCAGGAAGCACGGCCAAAAATTCATCAAGATTTATTTCAAAAACAGAGTCTTGTATGCGACCTTTTATTTCAGGCATAATTTTTCCCAAAGAAGTTGTGAGGGAATTCACCACCTCCTGCAGTTCATCAGATTCTTTTATTTTTGTTTTCTTTATATTTTTAACGCCGACAGCGAGGTGCAATTCCTCGCCCTTTTTTGTAAACACATTGCCGATTTCAAAAATCTTTATCTTGTCGAGACCAAGAATATCGGCATTTCTAGCATTCAATTCAAGTGAATTCTTAATGCCATCCGCAAGACTCGATCTTAGGAAAGACTTATCTGAGGCCAGAGATTTTTCCAGCTGCAATTCCCCATTCGCGCCAAATATGTAGGTAATCACTTCGGAAAAGCCGAGACTGGTCAAAATATCTTTTATACTGTTTTCATAATAGAAATGCTTCGTTGCCTTCGGCCTGAATGATGTTGCCGGCAATTGTTGGGCAGGAATTTTATCGTAGCCATAAATCCTGCCGACCTCTTCTACAATATCCTGAGGTATAGAAAGATCTCCTCGCCATGACGGAATCGTGATAATAAAAGTTCCTTTTGATACTTCATGAGACAAGAGAAGTCTTTTGAGAATAGCCGATATTTCATTGTCTAGAATGACTACACCGAGTCTTTCTGTAAGATAGCCTGAGGAAACTGAAAGGGATACTGATTTGATAGGGTGCGGATATGTATCGGAAACAGGTCCGATTGATGAGGGTTTTGCAAGCTCTGCTATGAGAGCGCTCATGTGAAGCATTCCTTCTTCTGCGTATTCCGGATTCAGAGCATTTTCATACCGCTTGGAAGCATCGGTGCGGATACCGACAGCCATCGTTGTTTTTCTAATCAAAGAGGCGTTGAAATTTGCCGATTCTATAATTATGTTTTTCGTGGCCACCGTGACACCCGCTCTTTCTCCGCCTTTTATGCCGGCAATTACGAGCGGTCCAATTTCATCCGCTATCACCAAAATAGTTTCATCGAGCGCAATATCTTTTCCATCGAGCGTAGTGATTTTTTCTCCAGCACGTGCTTTTCGCACTGAAATTGCACCCTTGATTTTATCTGCATCAAAAGTATGCAGAGGCTGACCAATATCAAGCATGACGTAATTTGCAGCATCAACGATATTATTTATCGAGCGCTGGCCGAGCACTTCGAGTTTTTCTTTGAGCCATGCCGGTGAATCACCGACGGTGACACCCGCAACATATCGAGCTACATAGCGGGGGCATGCTGCGCTATCTTCAACATGTACAATTGCTTCAACACCTCCCCTAACCCCTCCTTCGTAAGGAGGGGAACCCGAACCAGATACGAGTGAAGTGACGTCATTTTGCGGAATATTTGCAATGGCTGAAATCCCATAGGCAATGCCTTTGTGCGAAAGCGCATAGCGGGCACGGTCAGGCAAAACTTTAACGTCAAGCACCCAATCGTTGCCGATATGCTCCAGCGATTCAATTTCAAACACATGAAATGTTAAAAGCTCCGCAAGCTTTTCAGGCTCCGGAAGTTTCTCTTTAAAATATGTCTGCAGCCAATTGTAGGAAACTTTCATAGCTAGAACTGATTTATTAAACGCAAATCTCCTTGGTAGAGCATTCTGACGTCGTTGATTCCATATTTGAGCATGACCAGCCGATCAATACCAAAACCAAACGCGAACCCCTGCCACATGGCATCATCCACTCCTCCGCTTTTGAGAACGTTTGGATGCACAAGCCCCGCCCCGCCCATTTCAAGCCACCTGTCTTTCCATCTCATATCCACCTCGACACTCGGCTCAGTAAAGGGGAAAAAACTTGGACGAAATCGTATCTCAACATTGTCATCATTAAAGTATTCTTTAAAAAATTTAATGAGGACTCCTTTGAGATGCGCGAGGGAGACGGTGGTATCAACACAAAGTGCCTCTATTTGATGAAACTGCGCTTCATGCGTCGCGTCTGTGGCCTCGTTGCGAAAGACTTTTCCTGGCACAATGATTCTGTATGGGGGCTTATGGGACTCCATATAGCGGATCTGGACGGGAGAAGTATGCGTGCGCAATACAGGCTTCAAACTTTTCCCCGATACATTATTTTTATTTTTTTCTTTTTGTTCAGATGTCTGCTGTATCCAAAATGTATCCTGCATGTCGCGGGCCGGATGATCAGCCGGAATATTAAGCGCATCAAAATTGTAAAATTCGGTCTCGAGCTCAGGTCCGCGCGCTATTTCAAAACCCATCGCAGAAAAAATACGATGGGTCTCGCGAATTGCGTGCGTCAATGGATGCAAGTGACCTTTCTCAAGCTGCAACTCTGGCATAATGGTGTAAAGTATATAGCAAAGCTTCTCACTTGTAAAAAGTGCTCAAAAGTGACATACTTTCTGAACGTCTCCCGTCAAAAGCTCTATGCAGATTTTTCAAGCCATTATTCTCTATTTTCTCCTATTTATAGGCCTGTATTACCAAATTTTTATTGTTGCAACATATCTTTCAAACCGAAAGAAAATACAAGCGGACACACGATGGGATGAGCATCGCTCCGAATGGCCTTCGGTCACTATTGTCGTGCCTGTGTGGAATGAGAAGAATACCGTCGCAAAAACCGTCTCATCACTCCTCAATCTCGACTACCCACCGGAGCAGCTCAATATAGTTATTGTTGATGATGGCAGCACCGACACGACGTGGGATATCATCCAGCAGTATAAAAATAATCCCCGCATTACACTCTATCACAAAGAAAATGGCGGCAAACATACAGCCGTCAATTACGCCATCGCACGGGCCACCACCCAATTTATCGGCTGTCTCGATGCTGATTCTTTTGTAGATAAAAACACCCTCAAAAAAATGATGTGCCGTTTTGATGATCCGGAAACAATGGCTGTTACTCCAGCCATGAAAATATACAATCCCACAACCGTTGTTCAGATGGTACAGAGCACCGAGTATATATTCGGCATTCTCGCCAAAAAAGTCATGGCCTTGATCGGCGCCATTCACGTCACGCCGGGACCATTCACTATTTTCAGAAAAAGTGTTTTTGACAAAATAGGACCTTTCAGAAAAGCTCACAATACCGAGGATATGGAAATCGCTTTTCGCATGCAGGCTCACCATATGAAAATCGACAACATGCATCAGGCATCGGTCTACACTACAGGCCCCAACACCGTAAAAAAATTATACAAGCAGCGACTGCGATGGACATATGGCTTCATACAAAATATCAGAGATTATAAGTATCTTTTCTTCAATGCCGATTACGGCAACATTGGATTCTTCACCCTGCCAATCGGCTTTATCCTTCTGATCGGTGTTCCATTTTCAGTAGGCTTTCTCATCTACCACACATCTGTATCAATAATTAATAAATATGAGGAATTTAGAGCAGTAGGCTTTATACGTCCACACTTTGAATTCAGTATTTTCTACATCAGCACAGAAAATGCACGTCCTTCTTATTGTTATTGTCTATCTTTTCATGACAGCGCTTATTATTGAAGCAAAGAGGCTCTCTGAGGAAAAGGCCAGAATCTCCACATCAATGCTTCTATATTTCATAGTCTTTCCTTTTGTGTCGCCTTTCTGGATTATCAAATCAATATACAACGCTCTTTTTTTCTAAAAGTACCAGCTGGCGATGAAACCCATAAGCCTCAAACTCTACATTTTTTCTCTTGTGGCAACTGCTCTTATTTTTGCCGCAGCATTTGGTATAAACAGCTATATCAATAAGCAAAAAACTGCCGAGCTTAAAGATACCGAGGATAAAATCACCGTGGATATTTTGTCGCTTGAAAGCCAGCTTGACGCCCTGAAACAAAAAACGTGCAGCTCTATCACTACTTCCACGCTCCGCAGCGAACTCGATGAGCTTTCAAGCAGGCTCTCATTTATGGAAGAACAGCTCGGCAGCACAAATCCCGATGTATTCAGGCTTAAGCGCTATTATGCCCTCCTTGAAACGCGGGATTACCTGCTTTACAAAACAGGCGTCGGCTGAATGCAAAAGGAATGATATCTTTATCCTTTATTTTTATACGGCGCAACATTGCAGCAGCTGCACAAATGATCAGTATATTCTTCAGGCGGTATCGGAAAAATATCCGCAAATACGCGTTTATTCGTTTGATTATAATCTTGACTTGTCCGCATTCACATCCCTTGTACCTCTTGCGCTGCCAGCAACCACAACACCCCCTGTCATACTTATCAACGGCATTCAATACTCAAGCTTTGCAAATCTTAATGATATTCAGACAATCCTCAATCCCCTCCTTGCTACTACATCCACAGCTACATCTACTCCACACGTATCCCAATAATATCTGAGCCGCCTCCCGGACTTGAACTGGGGACCTACTGTTTACAAAACAGTTGCTCTACCAACTTAGCTAAGGCGGCATTACTGCGTATACAACTATGACTATCTACTTGATCCTATCATTTATTTCTGCCAAAATGTATCTTTAAACGATTTAATGCTGTTGAGAAAGTATGACGGCTTTTTCTCCGATTCTTCGCTGCCTGCAATCATCCGCCGGCTCAAGGCTTCAGCTTTTTCTCTGAGCGAATGCTTGTGCTCGAAAAAGAGCTGCTTCAGATACCCAATGGCAGAATGAATAAAATCAATAGCCATGCCGAGATTGATAATTTCTATAAAATGAACAGTTCCCTCAGATGCCTGATCCAGCTTTTTTCAAAACGTTCTCGCCAGGCCCGCAGCGGAAAATTAAATATGTATTTTTCCTGCAGCACTTTTACCGTAAGAAAAATAACAATACTCGCCCCCGAAAGTATAAAGAGCCAAAGAGAAAAAAACATGGCGTCAATGAATTAAACTATCTGCCTAGCGTTCCAAAACTGAAAAACGGCTGAAGCGGGCAACTTCAATCTTCTCCCCAAATTTCTGAATAGCAGAGTCAACAAGCCCAAGAATGGTGACCTCAGGATTCTTAACGAAATCCTGATCAAGGAGAGTCTGATCTTTGAAGTATGCCGCAAGCTTACCTCCAAGAATTTGTGTCTTGAGAGTTCCGGCTTACCCTCAACATCCTTCTGGAAGGTTTCGGCGGCAGTCTTCTTCACATCTTCGGGAATGTCTGAAGCCTTGAGGTAGAGCGGATTTGAAGCAGTAATGTGCATAGCAATATCGCGGGCAAGAGTTTTGAAATCCTCATTTTTTGAAACGAAGTCAGTTTCGCATACAAGCTCGACGAGCGTGCCGACAGTACCTGAAGAATGAATATATGAAGCAATCGCACCGGCACCAAAAGTCCTGTCGCCCTTTTTTGAAGCGATATCCTTGCTCTTCTGCCGCAATATAACCATTG
>CAWDXL010000010.1:0-13433 GCA_963806325.1 Candidatus Parcubacteria bacterium | reverse complement strand
CTTGAGTATTCGAACTCGCGCGCTTGGTTTCCGGTGTCTGACTGCTCGATGCCGAGCCATCTCAAAGAGAAGTTTCCCGTCGTTGCTCCCGAAGACGTGGCGCTGATGCAGTTTACTGGTGGTACCACCGGGTTGCCGAAAGCGGCGCTCCTGACCCACCGCAACCTCCACTCGGCCGTCGAAATCTACCACGCTTGGGCCGAGCCCCAGGGCATGGCCAAGCAGGGCGAGGGGCGGGTACTTCTGGTGTTGCCGCTGTTTCACATATTCGCGCTGTCGGCGATCATGCTGACGACCATCCAGAACGGCGCCGAACTTGTTCTCCATCCCCGCTTTGACGTCGCTGCCGTGATCGACGACATCGAAGCGCAGAGATCACATTCTTTCCTGGCGTGCCGACGATGTGGATCTCGTTGGCGAATTTCCCCGGCATCGAGAGCGTGACTTCCTCCCTCCTCGACCGTCTGGCATCCGGCGGAGCACCCTGCCCGGTCGAAGTGGAGCAGAAGATCAAGGGGTTGACCAAGTTGCCGCTCGGTGGTGGTTGGGGAATGACTGAAACAGCGCCCGCTGACGCAGATAACAGCTGATTGATACCAATGGACAACTGAATAAAATCAATAGCCATGCCGAGATTGATAATTTCTATAAAATGAACAGTTCCCTCAGATGCCTGATCCAGCTTTTTTTCAAAACGTTCTCGCCAGGCCCGCAGCGGAAAATTAAATATGTATTTTTCCTGCAGCACTTTTACCGTAAGAAAAATAACAATACTCGCCCCCGAAAGTATAAAGAGCCAAAAGAGAAAAAAACATGGCGTCAATGAATTAAACTATCTGCCTAGCGTTCCAAAACTGCAAATCGAGTGAATCGAGCAATTTCAATTTTTTCTCCAAACTTTTGAATTGCAGATTCTACTAATCCTGCAATAGTTGTCTCAGGATTTTTAATAAAATCTTGATCCGGAAAGTGTTCTGTCTTTGAAAAAAGCTTTGAGTTTGCCATCTAAGAATTTGTGACTTGATGCTTCCTGGCTTACCCTCTACATCCTTCTTGAAGGCTTCTACGGCAGTCTTTTTCACATCCTCGCTAATGTCTGAAGCCTTTAAAGATTCTGGATTTGAGGCCACAACATGCATAGCAATATCGCGAGCAAGTGTTTTGAATTCCTCATTTTTTGAAACGAAGTCCGTTTCACATACAAGCTCTACCAATGTACCGAGCAGTACCTGAACAATGTACATATGAAGCAATCGCACCGGCACCAAAAGTCTGTCGCCCTTTTTTGAAGCGATATCCTTGCTCTTCTGCCGCAATATAACCATTGCCTTCGCCATATCTCCCTGCGCTTCCTCAAGAGCTTTTTTACACTGCATGACGATATTCCTGTTTGATCTCGAAGTTCTTTAATTTGTTCTGTATGATTGTGATTGCCATAGGAAATTATATAAAAATATCTGCTTAATTTTCATACATACTACCACAGCCTGACGACTCTATCAGCGTCAGTTATTAGACCTTTGGCTGTGCTGCAGTTTGTGGCTGAACAACGCGGAGTTTTTTGCCTTCTTTGTATGCCTGGGCAATTTCAGCAAGGAAAAAATTTATACTCAACACCGATGAGTCATTGCCGGGAATTGGGTGTTCAACATCTTTAAATTGCAGTCAGCGCCGGAAAGGGCAATGACAGGAATCCTGGCTCGGTGAGATTCGGTGACGGCGATATGCTCGCGCTTGGAATCAACAACAAAGACAGCTTTTGGCATTTCCTTCATTGAAACAATGCCTGAAAAATATCGGTGAAGATTGTCAATTTCGCGATCGATAAGCAAACGCTCTTTCTTGGTGTATTTTGAAAGTTCTCCTTTTCTCGCGCTGAGCAAGAAGCATTTCCATGCGATCAACTCGCTTGCGAATCTGGCCAAATTTGGTGAACGTGCCCCCAATCCAGCGGCCTGCAACAAAGGGTAAATCGAGTGATGAAGCAATATTCTTGACCGCATCACGAGCCTCGCTCTTACCTCCAACAAAAAGAATCGTACCGTTGTTTTGCAGCGATAGATTTTACAAACTCCTTTCGCATGATCGAGATATTCTTGTGTTTTCTCCAAATCAAAAATTTCTACTTTATTTTTAGCTCCAAAAATGAGGGGCTTTACCGAAGGATGACGGCGGCTTTTGAGTAGCCAAAGTGCGCTCCGGCTTTAAACATCCGCTCAATCGTTGGACTTAGTGTTATTTTTTCTTCTGGCATAGTGGTAAAGAGTCTAGCATAGGGCGCTATTCAAGGCAAGAGCGGTCTATTCTTCCTCATCCTTTGCATCCAGATCTATGGGCTGGCTCATTGCTTCAATGATAGGATCGATCTCCCCTGCCATGATTCTTTCAAGATTGTGCCATGAACGCTTGAGACGGTGGTCAGTCACACGATCCTGAAGCACGTTGTACGTGCGGATTTTTTCAGACCTATCCCCTGTTCCAATCTGATCCTTTCTATTTTGAGCATGTTTTTTTGCCTCTTCTTCCTCTTTGAGCGCCTCAAGCTTGGCATACAAAATACCCAAAGCTTTTTCTTTGTTGGCATTTTGGCTGCGCTCAGCAGTAGACCGCACATCAATACCTGTCGGCTTGTGAATGACACGCACCGCTGTCTCGACTTTATTTACATTTTGTCCTCCGGCACCGCCCGAACGGGATGTTTCAAATTCGAGGTCGGTCGGATTGATTTCAAATTTAACTTTTTTCCTAATAGGTAAAATTGCAATTGAAGCAGTCGAGGTGTGCACCCGACCGGCTTTTTCTGTCTCTGGAATACGCTGAATGCGGTGCACACCTGTCTCGTAGCGCATTTTTTTATACACATCTTTGCCTCGTATTTCAAACGTGGCATCTTTGTAGCCGCCTTTATCTGTTTCCGAATCGCTGATTTTTTTAAAACTCCAGCCTTGAAGCGTGGCGTATTTTGAATACATCGAAGCAAGCTCAGCAGCAAAAAGAGAAGCTTCTTCGCCCCCTGCACCGGCGCGCACTTCGAGAATAACTTCGTTTGGAAATTCTTCTTCCTCTTTCTCACTATCGGCAATAGCATTCATCTGCTGCTCAAGCTCTTTTTTCTGCAAAGCAATGCTTTCGAGATCACTCGCTGCAAGCTCAGCCATACTAGGGTCGGACGCAGACATGCTTTTAAGACCAAGTTCTTCTTGATCCAATTTCGCATACATTTCAGCTAAATAGCTTGTTTTTTGATTTTTTTTAAAACTTTCAATATCTATCATAGATAATTAACAGTGTAGCATATACAAAACTATGTTATTCCTACTAAACTCTGTCATTACTATTCAACCCTGTCATTCCCGCGTAGGCGGGAATCTATTAGTAGGCACCAAAAAATCTGGATCCCCGCCTATGCGGGGATGACAGAAGAAAAATGATTGGGATTATTTTTCTTCGACTTTTTGAGTAGTGGCTTTCTTGGAAGCGGTAGATTTTGCGGCGCGAGCCTTGAAGCGCTCAACGCGGCCGGCAGCATCAATGCTCTTTTCATTGCCTGTATAGAATGGGTGGCACTGGCTGCAGATTTCAACAGAAATTTTCTCTTTTGTAGAGCCAACGGTAAACGTGGCACCGCAGGCGCAGGTGACGGTTGCATTCTCGAAATATTGTGGGTGGATATCGGCTTTCATAGTGGAAGTACTATATCAGAGAGTTTTAATTGATGCAACTGTCAGCCTAATATCCGAATTTTTCGAAGTGAACCTGTTTTTGGGGCACTCCAAAGCGCTCAAACAAAGAAATAACTGAATTCATCATGACTACCGGCCCGCATATGTATATCTCCCGATCCATAAAATCGGGCACGAGCCGCTTTATTTTTTCCGCATCTACGTAGCCTTGCTCAAATACAGAGTCAGGGACCTCGAGAATTTCAGAGATAACATAATGATTTTTATGAGGCATGTTTTCAAGTTCCTCCCGAAAAGCAATATCTTTTTTTGACCTTGTGCCATAAAGAATCGTCACATCTTTGTCTTCCCCGACTAATGATTCAGCAAGTGATCTGACAGGAGTAATGCCGATACCGCCCGCAATCAGAAGATATTTATTTTTATGAGAACTTTTTTCGGTAAAAATGCCGAGCGGCCCATCAATGACAACTTTCGTTCCCGGCCTGAGTTCAGAAATTCTTTTTGTAAAGTCACCGACTCCTTTTATAGAAATGCGAATATACTCTCCATTAAAAGCGCTTGAAAAAGAAAATGGATGCGTGTACCACATTCCTTTCTGTAAAAACGTGTAGTTGGCAAATTGACCTGCCTCAAACGTAAACTCTTCCATGTATCTGCCTCGTATATACACGGAATACACATCGGATGTTTCCTGCACGACCTTATCAATATAGAACTGGTGTTTGTAGAAACGGTACCATGGCCGGATACATCGATAGGCCACATAGAGTGCACCGATGCCGAAGTTGAGCGCAAGCCAATAATAAAGTGCAAGACCCGAAGCCACGTCGGCCGTATTTATTTGATGAGAAAATACAAGAACAATAGCAAGATAAATGAAAAGATGAGTAAAATACCAGTGCTCATATTTCAATCGCTTTTGTACTGCAGGAAGGGCGAGAATGATGACACCGGTAAAGATGACAAATGCCGCAAAAGCAGCAAAAACATCCTGCCACGTCGACAAGAAGGTTGCGAATTGAGATGCAAAGGAAACGTGGTTTTGCGCGGAATAGCCCCAGACAAGCAGAAAAGGATGGAAGAAAAAGAAGAATGCAATGGAGTAGCCGAGCGTTCGATGAAGCTTGTTCATTTTGTCATGACCAAATTCACGCTCTATCCACACAACCCTTCCAATAAGGATGAGCTGCACAAGAATAGCAGCCTGGCCGAAAAGACCAAACAAACGGCCGAAAGCAATCATCAGACTGCTCGAATCCCCTGCCTGAACAAGGAAACTTGAGCCTTGCCACCAAAAAAACAATATGATGACTATGTTTAAAAGTCCAAAGAGATAGAGGCTTAGTTTTTTCATGACTATGACATTATAGTGCAAACAGCTCACCTGGAAATCCTCCGGACTTTTCAATGCTCATATCAGAGTATACTACCAAATATTCAAATGCATACGATGATGTAAGCGTACCAGGTGCAACAAAAAAGAGACATGATGCCAGCCCATCAGCAAGCAGTGTACTATCAGCCACTACCCACGTAGCAATAATTTCACGCGGAGAAGAGAGTGTGTATGGATTCATAATATGATGGAAATTTCCCCACTTCCTTCGGTTGCCAGCTGAACCGCACAGGCTTTTATTTTTGAGCTTGATGATGCCAATCACCTCATCAAAATTTTTAGGATTCTCCAAACCTATCTCAAGCGCAGCACTCCCACTATCGCGATGCAAAATATCGCCGCCAGCATCTATGTAGAATGTTGTAACACTATTTTTGATGAGCAATTCACCAATCAAATCTATGAGATATCCCTTGCCTGCCGCGCCAAAATCAAGCAGCACGGGCTTTTTAATAGTCAGTGTGGGAAATACATATTCAAGTACATCATTCCATGCAGGCGGCTGCTCAAGCGGTTTGTGCTGCGTAAGCGAATATACCGCATCATATCCGGCATCCACGAGCACTTGACCAATAAGAGGAGTTATGTGGCCTTTGGTAAGAGTATAGAGATCGGCATACAGATCGATCATTTTTTTTGCATCACCTGGCAGAGTATATACTCCCGCCTTTTTAGACATTTCAATAACGAGTGAATCAGACCGAAAACGCGAGTATGCCTTATCGAAAATTTCTATACGTTCCTTAATGATGCGTACAAGCTGCTGCTCATTTTGCGCATCGAGTTTATCGTGAATGACAATATGCCAATGCGTGCCAATAGCTTCAAAGCTAAATTGAGACGCCATAGAATAAGATTAAGACTGTGCCTGAGCTTTTATTGCAGCCACGGCATTATTGAAACCAATAGGCGTAAGCGACGAGCCCGAAACAGCTCCTAAAGAGAGGCTGCTGATGCTTTTGCCCACGACATATTGTTTAAAGCCTGAAATAAATTTATCCTGATATCGCTTTGACATTGAATCATTTGCCTCCGCCACAACAGACGCGCTCGTCACGGTTCCGTTTGAAAGTGTGAGGGTGACATTAATAGCTTCCTGGCCCGCAGGAGAAGTGTATGTCCCTGAGGCAGTGTATCTGCCATCTTTATATGCTGAGGACAAGGATGGTGTAGTGGCTGGCGTTGTTGAAACTACAGGAGTAGCTGAAGGTAATGGCATTGGATTTGCTGCTGTTGCTACAGCGTTATTTGATTTCCCTGTAAAAGCCAAAGCGCCAACAACAATGGCACCAATGACTAGTACACCGACTATTCCAATAATAAGACCGCTGTATTTTTTAGATTCGTTCATGATTATAGTTGTGATTTTGTAGTATATTTTGATTCAACCACAAGAGCTTTTAGGCGAGTGCGGTTGTTGGCCCAGTATATCAGAATTTTTATTTTTTGTGGATTTAGTTCCCCTCCAGAGGATCAATCATGTTGACCTGAATTGATGAGGCTTTTGCCATGACATCATTGCCATAAAATGCATTCGCTGGCTTTTTGGAATCGCATGATCGGCCTGAATAATATTTACAGGCAGCATTGCGCTCACTTGCAGCATCACTGCCAGACGCACCGAGATCGGAAAGATAAAGTGCAGAAGCCATAAATGCATCGAGTGGATCCCACGGATCAGGATTTGAAATACTAAGGGCGCTTGCAATGCGAGGCTCAAACAAAACCCACGTCGACGGGATAAACTGGGCAGGACCCATCGCTCCGCCGTATCCACCGCCCTGCGGACACGATACGCGCGTCTGTGTAGGATCGCGTCCAACAGATTTCGCAATTGTAATAAATGGCTGCAAGTCTCGGCTTGGCTTCATGATACCTGACACTTGAGCCCCGTGCTTACCTTTCTCCGTCACCCGTAACCAAATCTGTAACGTAACAGCTGCCGACATTTTCGCCGAGATCGCTCTCCTGAGTAAGAATAGCAAGAAGAAATGCCGGATGAACGCCTGTTAGCTTTCTGTGCTTGCTCAGCATACTGAAGAGCCTGACCAAAGTTGATGGCAGTGGTCGTATCACGAAGTGCAAAAAGTGCACTTCTAATAGCATCAGCTTGGGCCTCTTTTTGCTTGATAACTGACGTATAGGTTGCCTGCTGCGCCTTGCTTAAGCTCAGAAGCTTTGCTTTTTGATTTTCAGAACTCTTAATTTTATCTTGTTCAGTCTGAATCGAAATCTTTTCATCAATTTGCTGCAATTGCTGAGTGTTCAGATCTTGGCGCGCCTGCTCAGTTGCAGTTTTGCTTTCTTTAATCTGACCAAGTGCAGTCTGAATCGACTGCTTCACGGTATCATATGCATCCTGGTCAAGAAAAAATTCAGAAATATTCTCATTGCTTAGCACAACATCAGGGAGCGAGAATGCGTCCATTTCATTTGTTTCGCGCACAAGCTGGGCAAGCGAATCATCGGCATCACTAATCTTGCCAGTGAGAGTATTGATAGTGTCTGTTTTTACATTAATATCGTGTCCAAGAGCCTGGATAGCGAGATTGTGCGCCTGAATCTCAAGCTGAGCTTCACTGATCTGGCCATCGAGAATATTAATGTCACGCTGGATTGATGCGCCTTTTTGCTGTTCAGCCGACAGCACCTGCTGCTGGCTCGCAATCTGAGCCAAAACCTGGGCAAGTTGCGCTTGAAGTGCTGCCTCCTGATCGGCAGTGACATCAGCCCGCACAATAGGTGCTGATACGCTAAAAAAACCTCCTGCAAGGCTCGTGACCACTAAGGATAGCGAAATAATGCCTACGCTTATTTTTTTAACAATCTCGGGAAAACCGGACATAAAAACAGAACATAACGAAAACTACGCAGTGACCGCACTGCGTAGTTTAGTATATCATGTCTTGAATTTTTATTTCTTGTTTTTATCCTCTTTCTTCTCTGGAGCAGGCTCACCTGGAGCACCTTCTTCCTCTTTCTTGCCCTTTTCAACAGAAAGCTCAATGTCTGCAATGGATGGGGCTGGAGCAGCTTCTTCGGGCTCTTCCTGAGCGACAGAAATGGCAGCAACAACTTCCTCAGGACCGCTCAAGAGCACGACACCGGCTGGAAGTGAAATATCTTTTACTAAAATTTGACTATCGAGCGCTGAAAGTTTTGAGATATCCACAATAAGATTGTGAGGCAAATCTTTCGGCAACGCTTCAATTTCAAGCTCATGAAGCACTTTAACAAGTGTGCCACCGAGACTCTTTACTGCCTCAGAAACACCCGTAAATTCAAGCGGAACATTAATCTGGAGTTTCTTACCCTTTTCGATAACATAAAAATCGGCATGGCGAGGTATGCAGCTTTATGGATGAACATCAACACCCTGAATAAGAGCCTCATGCTCTTCAGTACCATCTTTCAAGGTGATAATGGAAGAGCTGCACAGCTTCTTGTTTAATCTTTTTGAAACTGATCAACGTTTAATGAAATTGGAGTGGAGGCTTCCTTGGGCCATAAAATACAGCAGGCATCGCACCAGTGCGGCGCAATGCACCAAGCTTTTCGGCTGAAGTTCACTTCTTAAAATCTAACGTAAGCATGCGCACCATTATACATAGGTTACAAAAAATATCAAATCCCGTTCAATAGCTTGAGCCTGTCTGACGCCGCTTTCTCTACCGCTTCCTCAGGAGCTTTGAGATACTTGTATGGCGCAACTTCATTTGGATTGGCGGAAAGGGAGGCTTGTAAAGCTTTACGGAATGCGACCCGGAGCTCGGTACCTATACCGGACAATAGCCAGACCCGCAGCAATTGCGTCAGTAAAATCCTGGTCTACTGTGCAATCCCGCCATGAAGCACGAGCGGAACGCCGACAGCTTCGCGAATATCTTTGACGGGCGATATCAAGACGCGGATCGTTGCCGACTTTGCATCATACCGTGGATATTGCCGACAGCCGGAGCGAGAAGATCAACGCCGGTTTCCGAACAAAGCGCAGCCTCACTGGAGTAGTCAGTCCTTCGCCGGAAGTGACAACGCCTTGGGGAATAGCATCGAGAAGTTTTGACGATGTACCGATATAGCCGAGTTCGCCTTCGATGAGAATGTTTGGATTGGCTTTTTTGGCATAGGCGACACAAAGCTTGGCCTGCTTGATGTTTTCTTCAAGAGAAAGCTGGGCGCCATCGAAAATGACGGCGTCAAAACCTGCATCCACGGCCTGTTTCACCCGATCAAAAGAATAGTGTGGTCGGCATTCAAAAAAACCGGATAATTAAACTCTTCGCGAGAGACTTTTTACAGAGCGAGAACCTGGGGAATACCGATAAAATCACGCTCGCCTTCCGAAACGCCGATAATGACCGGCACATCAATTTTTTAGCGGCATGAAAACGCCCCATAATCCTTCGATATTTGAAATATTGAAATGGCCGATGGCGACCTT
Organism: Candidatus Parcubacteria bacterium; assembly: GCA_963806325.1. Taxonomy (GTDB): domain Bacteria; phylum Patescibacteriota; class Minisyncoccia; order Phycocordibacterales; family JAKAEA01; genus CAWDXL01. Next base: position 3,910 of record CAWDXL010000010.1, on the reverse strand, counting down.
TTTTTCTCAGGCATCGTTAATGTATTCTCGAAGGGTTTTCATCCGCATAATTATAACATGGTAGTGAGGTAATTGTAAAGATGATTTACTATGGAAAACACTTTTGATTTTTTAGCCATTGGCGATATGGTGACCGATGCTTTCATCCGGCTCTCTGAGAGACGCAGGGTTCAAAGAAGTATGGATCACAGCTCGCAAAGAGCTTTCGTTCACGTTCGGAGACAAAGTACCCTACGATTTCGTAAAGTTATAAAGGCGTCGGCAATAGTGCTAATGCCGCCGTATCAGCCGCACGGCTTGGCATTGCGACCGGCTCATCGCCGATATTGGCAGTGATATGATGGCAAAGAAATCTCTTGCGACCCTAGGCCGAACAATAAAGTTATACGGTGATTATGTCACGATCATCCGGATATGGAATCAAATTACCATTACGTATTCTGGTATGGACTGAAAGGACTATTTTGGTAAACACCAAAAATATCCACGCGCTTCCAGAACTCCGAATGAACCGAAATGGATTTATCTCAGCTCGCTCGGCGAAAATTCGTTGGATACCATGAATCAGCTTTCGGCATATCTTGCAGATCATCCAGATACGAAAACTTGCGTTCCAGCCGGGCACATTTCAAATAAAAGTCAGGTGTCGAGGCTCTGAAAAATATTTATGCTCGCACAAATATTTTTTTCTGCAATGTACAAGAGGCTCAAAGAATTTTACATACCGAGGAGGAAGATATAAAAAAGCTCATGAAGGCTGTCGCCGCTCTCGGCCCAAAACTTGTGATTATTACTGATGGTACAGGGGCGCGTATACCTACGATGGCACCGATAGCTGGTTTATGCCTATCTATCCGCACGAGCCGTTTGAACGCACGGGCGCCGGAGACGCTTTCGCCTCCACAATCACCGCAGCCTCGCATGGGCAAGACGCTTGAAGAAGCGCTTCTGTGGGCTCCCATCAACTCAATGTCCGTCACGCTTTTTGTCGGCGCGCAGGAAGGCCTTCTCACTCAGAACAAAATTGAAGAGTATCTCAAAAACGCTCCAGCGGATTACAAGCCGGTGAAAATCTAGCAAGTGTGCCGAGCGGTTTTTCTCATCAGGAACTTTTTTGACCGCAAATATGATGTGCGTCTCGCCCATTTCGTAGTGCTCAATGAGCTCTTCGGGCGTGCCTGATTGTCCAAACAAATTCCTGACCCCAACAAATTCAATATGTGTCGGAGCGTGCTGAGCAAGACATTCCGCCACCGCTGAGCCCATGCCGCCGGCAATCTGATGATCTTCCACGGTCACGATAGCCTTCGCTTCCTGAGCCAGTCTGATCACCGCTTTTTCATCCAAAGGTTTTATCGTGGAAAGGTTTAGAACCACTGCTCCAATTTTTTGTTTTTCCAATTCCTGAGCGACTTTCAATGCTTTATATAAAAGTGGACCAGTCGCAATAATACCTACATCTGGCTTGCCGGTGATTGGCTGAAAACAAATACTTGCCTTGCCGATTTCAAATGGTGTTTCTTTTGTGGTGACAACAGGGGTCTTGATTGCGAGCAAGCCGGATGTAGCTCGGCATATTTGTCGCAGCCATCGTCTGTGTAGCCTTTCGCGCCTCCACAGCATCACAAGGAGAAATTACCACCATGTTTGGAAGCGAGCGTGTCAGAGCAATATCTTCAAGCGCCTGGTGACTGCCGCCATCGGGACCCACAGATATTCCAGCATGAGATCCAACAATTTTTACCGGCCTGTTGTTGTAGCATATTGTCGTCCTGATCTGTTCCCAATTTCTGCCGGGGCCGAATACCGCATACGAAGCCATAAATGGAATCTTGCCCATCGCCGCCATACCTGACGCTACACCGGCGAGATTTTGCTCGGCCACGCCGATTTCCACAAATCGCTCCGGATATTTATTTTTAAAAAGATGCATTTGCGTCGATTCGGTAAGATCAGCGCAGAGACCAACCACATTTTTATCGGCATCCGCGGCGAGCACCAAACCTTCGCCAAAACCTGTCCGCGTCAAACTTGCTCCACATCAGCATCAAAAATTTTTGGATTGAGTTTTGAGAGAGGGTTGATATAGTACTTAAAAATACGCGTGCTCTGCTTTTATTTTTTCACCTTCAGCTTTCAGTTCTTTTAATGCCATTTCCATTTCTTCTTTTTTTATTTGGTATTTTACCGTGCCAGTCATAATTTTGCTTCAAATTCTTTCAGCCTTTCCAGGAATAGTATGGCAGTGAATGATAACGGAAGGTTTTTCAGAAATATTTTCAGCCTGAATAATTGCACCGGTTTTTCGTCAAATTTGTGGCCGTCTATTCTCAAGACGTGCACAGCCAAAACTTTCCCACTTATTTTTCAGAGATTCGAGCGGCATAACATCATTGGTAAATCCGTCTATCTGAATATTATTTCTGTCTATAATAGCAATAAGATTGCCAAGTTTTTCTTTGCCTGCAAGCATTGCCGCCTCCCAGCTCGAGCCTTTCGTCCAATTCCCCGTCGCTCATGAGGCAATAAAAGATTTTTTCAGAGCGGGCATTATCAATCCGCTCGGCAAGTGCCATGCCCACAGCCTGAGCCAGGCCTTCACCCAAAGGCCCCGAGCTTGTCTCGAGCATCGGCAAATAGTCGCGGTGAGGATGACCCTGAAGGCGCGATCCAAATTTTCGCAGCGTCGCAAGCTCTTCTTTAGGAAAATAGCCCGCATGCGCCATTGCGGCATATAGTACCGGACAAATGTGGCCGTTTGAAAGAATAGCCTGTCTCTATCAGCCCAGTTTGGCTTTTTGGGATCATGTTTTAACATATGAAAATAGAGCACGGTAAAAATATCAGCCATTCCAAGGGTCCAGCCGTGTGCCCTGAGCCTGTTCAAACAGCATCTCAACAACAGACTCGCGAATATCGTTTGCGATTGTCTCAAGCTCTTTTACTTTTTGTTCTTCAAGGTGCATTAAATCTTTTTAAATTTCTGAACGGCAGATCGAACATTGCCGCTTTCAAATATTTGCCGAGCCCGAAACAAGTCTCTTTGCGCCAGCCTCGATAAGCGCATGAGCATTGCCGAGCGTCACCCCGCCATCGATACTTATTATAACTTCCGGATGATTATTGTGAAAATCACGAATCTTGTCTATCACTCGCTCATCCATCACCGCTGACTGAACACCAAGCACAGGAATACCCATAAACTGAACAAAATTTATATCCTCTAAATATTCCAAAATACTATCGGTGGGCGTTTCAAGCTTTAAGCGCGAGACCAAGCTCCACTTCGGGAGTTTCATTTTCGGCACGAGCCGCAAACCGAGCATAAATCATATTGATAATATCGGGAATCTTTTTTGTGCTCTCAACGTGGACAATAATTCTTTTAGCACCGGCATCAATCCATGATTCCGCCACATTTTCAGGATGCGAGACCATAAGATGCACCTCAAAATCTACCTTGTCCCACATCGGCATGCCGCGTTCCTGTGAATGAATCGACTCAAAATCACCGCGGTCACCGATATACGGCCAGCTGCGAGATTTCACAAACTTTCCGTCCATAATATCAATCTGAACAATATCGACATACTTGGCGATCAGCTGAAGCTTGTCTTCCAAATCTTCGACGCTCTGCCCGAGAGAGGAGAGAGAGAGAGAGAGAGAGAGAGAGAGAGAGAGAGAGAGAGAGAGAGAAGGAGGAGGAAGAAGGAGAGAGAGAGAGAGAGAGAGAGAGAGAGAAGAGAGAAAGAGAGAGAAGGAAGGGAAGGAAAGAGAGAGAGAAAAAAAAAAGAGAGAGAGAAAGGAAAAGAAAGCAAGAGAGAGAGAGAGAAGTGAGAGAGAGAGAAAGAGAGAGAGAGAGAGAGAGAGAGAGAAGAAGAAGGAGAAGAAGAAAGAGAGAGAGAGAGAG
>CAWDXL010000009.1:0-3229 GCA_963806325.1 Candidatus Parcubacteria bacterium | reverse complement strand
GAGATCGTGATTGAATTCAAAGAGAAGTAGCAGAACTTCGTTACGTCGTGTTGATCTTTTTAACCCCAACCGCCCGGCTCATGCCGAGCGGTTGTTTTTATATTCAACAAACACTTTACATAATTAGTTTTAGATGATATAGTATTAAAAGTAAATTTTGATGCATGAGACAAGTAGACAGTCTACATTGTCTAGACAACGGCTCTTTGTCTGGAGACAGCCATGGATATTCCTGGTGACCTTAAAAAATCAGAATTTAACATGACTCCTGAAGAGATTCGGAAGATAAAAGACAAAGCCTTGGAGAAAATGAGAGCTTCTTGACATTTCCAGCAATTAGACTAGTATGGTGTATAGACCGTTGTTCATCATTCTGATCCCACTGGTCCTAGACCCCCTTCCCCACTAGGACCACAGCCCTGGCCCATCTCCCCCCAATGGGCCGCCCTCGGACCGCTTCTTCCCCCCGGAAGCGGTCCTTTTTATTGGTTGAGTTTTTTATGTATATGAATTGATTGAAATTGGAAAATTGAAGCTCAACAAAATACTTTTTAAAAAAATTAAAAAAGACTATAATACAGTCACATGATTCAAGTAAGCAATCTCACTAAAAAATATGGCGACTTTGTAGCAGTAGATAATGTTTCTTTTACCGTAAATGATGGAGAGGTATTTGCATTTCTTGGACCAAACGGCGCGGGAAAAAGTACAACTATAAAAATGCTTACGACGCTCCTCCACCCCACTTCAGGCTCTGTCATGCTCGACAATATAGATCCCGTAAAAGATCCCGAGGCAGCGCGCCGGACATTCGGTATTGTTTTTCAAGATCCTAGCCTCGATGATGATCTGACTGCCTGGGAAAACATGGATTTGCACGGCGTGCTTTACGATGTACCCGACAAAGACCGATGGCAGCGAAGTGAGGAGCTTTTGAAATTTGTCGATCTATGGGAACGAAAAGACAGTTTTGTTAAATCATTTTCCGGAGGAATGAAGCGCCGGCTTGAAATTGCCCGTGGACTTTTGCATGAGCCGAAAATCCTTTTTCTTGACGAACCGACAACAGGACTTGATACCCAGACACGAAGTCTGCTGTGGGACCGCCTGCAGCATCTCAACAAAACCGAAAAAATGACCGTATTTCTTACTACGCATCAAATGGAAGAGGCAGACAGAATCGCCACCCGTATTGCCATCATGGATCATGGAAAAATCGTTGCGATGGGTACATCAGCAGAGCTTAAACAGCAGACAAATACTACGTTTCTTGATGACGCGTTCCTTGCGCTCACCGGCAAGAATATTCGCGGAGAAGAAGCAGACCCTTCAGACCACGCACGTTCAATGCAGCGCATGATGCGGCGATAATATTTAAATATCTAATGAAAAAGATTTATTACCTTTGGCTCCGGCAAATCAAAAAATATATACGATCAAGGGCGCGCATGGTGGGCACCCTTGCTCAGCCTATTGTTTTCCTCCTTATGTTTGGCTACGGCTTCGGCAATACATTCTCGGCAGCCGGAGGCAATTATCTCGATTATCTAGCGCCTGGCATTATAGGAATGAGTATCATATTTACGGCAATTTTTACGGGAATGGAGGTCATCTGGGATCGGCAGTTCGCGATTTCTGAAGAAACATTAGTAGCTCCCATGTCGCGTTTTGACGTCATGCTCGGCAGAACGCTCGGCGGCGCAACAGTAGCCACTATCCAAGGCACCATCGTGCTTATCATTTCTCTCTTCTTTGGTTTTCGACCGGTGAGCTGGACACTGGTTTTGCCTGCGATACTCATCATGTTTTTTATCGCCCTCATTTTTTCGTCCTTCGGCACCATCATCGCTTCCTTTCTTGACGACATGCAAGCTTTTTCACTTATCCTTAATTTCATTGTACAGCCGATGTTCTTTCTTTCGGGCGCTTTATTTCCACTGCAGGGATTGCCAATCGAACTTTCGGTTATTTCACGCATCGATCCGCTTACCTATGGTGTCGACGGACTGCGCGTTCTCCTTTCCGATATTGGCTATCACGATTTGGGTTTGGGACGCGACATAGTGGTACTTGCGGTCACTGCGGCGCTGCTCTCGTGGATCGGCAGTTATTTCTTTGAAAAAATCCAAGTTTGAGATGATGAGCAATCCATTATATAATCGTCATAGTATTAACATTATTTTATGAAACAGTTTTTTATCAATCATATCCGTTTTTTTGTCTTACTTATCGTTGCCTTGTTTATTGGCGGCGGAATCTGGTACATTTTTTCAAACACCAAACCTGCACTTGGCTTTTACACGGTCACACGCGGTAATATTATTTCATTTTTAGATATCCCAGGAACAGTATCTTCAGGCAACAGCGTTGGTTCCCTTCCTTTTTCAGGAATCAGGCAAAATAGCAGCGGTGAATGTAAAAGAAGGACAAATCATCACTGAAGGGCAGCCACTTGCAAGTCTTGATAATTCAGCCCAACAAACAGCACTCAGCGAGGCGCAGGCAGCTGTAGCTGTGGCCCAGGCAAACTATGACAAAGTGCTCAATGGTTCCAATACCCCGGAAAGCATCAGCGCGAGCCAGCTATTAATCACCAATGCCGAGCAAAACCTTGCCAACCTGATCAATACACAGTACACGGCAATAAATAATATAATTCATACAAGCGCCGATCAATTTTTTACCAACGCTGATTCATTTTCTCCTCAATTCGGAATAACATTTGTTGATCCATCGACAGGTTCACCAATTACTCTGACGGCATCGGATGAAAATAAAAATCTCAATCTCGATTCAGAACGTGCCGCTATTGGCACTACATTGTCGGCATGGCAAACCGCAATCGCGCAGGCATCATCATCACTCGACAACGCAGAGGATCTGGCATCAACTTCTCAAACATATCTTGCAAAAATTCAAAATTTTACATCTGATCTCTGTTTCTGTCGTGAATTCAATTTCGCTCAATGAGCCAAAATATCAGAGCATTATGAATGCCTACTCAAGCACCGCAGCGTCCACTGCTGCGTCGACCGCAAACGCCGTCTCAGCTATTGCCTCTGGTATCCAAGCCGTTCAAGACGCTCAATCAAATCTCACCGTTCAAGTTGCCCCCGCTATTCCCGACACACTTGATTCAGCCAAAGCAAGCCTTGATTCTGCCGAAGCAGCGCTTCAGGCAGCCCAGATAAATTATGACAACACCACAATCACAGCACCATTTTCGGGC
>CAWDXL010000008.1:0-28178 GCA_963806325.1 Candidatus Parcubacteria bacterium | reverse complement strand
GAAAGCATGGCAATACCCTGCTCGGTAAAGGCTAATGGTGACTTTCTAAGGCTTTGTTTAAGGCTTGAATTGGAAGTCACAAACTGTGACTTCCGGGAGTGGAGGTTTCTGTTGGGGTTGGGGTTGGGGTTGGGGTTGGGGTTGGGGTTGGGGTTGGGGTTGGGGTTAGAGTTGGGGTTAGAGTCTCTGTCGGTGTCGGTGTTGGTGCCACCGACGACACATCTACCACCGTTGTATCCGGCGTGAGTGCTGAGACGGCACTATCGATTGCATCTGAGGCATCGGCAAGAAACGCGCTGGCAAGCTCGCTCGCTGGTGCGACAGCGTTGCTTCGAGCTACAGCGAGCTTCTCCCGCGCAGATATGGCAACAGATGGAGTCTGTGGTGCAGCACGCACTGATGCTGCCTGCTTTGAACTGACAATTGAGATGCTGGTAACTTTGGCGGATTTTGGAAGTGAGAGAAGATACTGGCCGCTTGTAATATCAGAGCGTTTGATGAGTGCCGTCCAGTGGACGGGTTCCCCGGCGACAATAGCGGCAGCTTGCTGCGTAATGACCGATGACTTGATCGTTTCAGAATTTATTTTTAAGAAGCATACAGCCGCTGTACGGCAAAACCGCCGGCAATAAAGATGAGTAAAACTATAGCTGCGATAAACAGGGTACGATTGGATGGTGTAGAATTTGTATGAAACCCCATTTCTATGGTGATTAATTACTCGTCTGCGATGGAAGAACGATGAGCGACAGGCCCTGCATCTCGCCGCTCGGCAAGAGCTTCAAAACAACATTGACTGTAGCACCCACCTTTACGTCGCTGAGAGCAATAATTTTTTGGACTGGAGAAGGAAGTTTTAATTTTTTAGTGCTGGTTGACGATGAAAGAGTAGGAGCAGCAAAAGAAAAAATATTGGCTTAGGCGCAAGAGCAATCGTCAAGCTATCGCCGCCACTGTTCAATGTAACGGTGTTGCCTTGTACCTGCGTCACCCGCCCAGAAGCAGTGATGGAGGAAACGACTTTTGAGGAGAGCGTGCTGACAAGGGAAGTTTTTGTGGTTTGGGAAGAAAACATGCCGCGGCGGTCAACACCTACCCAGAGTCCGATTAAAAACAATATGACGCCAGCCAGTACTAAAATAAGAATAATGAGTGTTTTTTTATTATATTTTGTATTCACGTCTTGTGTATTATGTTATTAATGCAGCGATACTTTGTATCAAAATAGGCGTACCGTCTCAACAGTAAAATAATACCACTATTGCAGACACAGACTAGCAAAATAATGCTCAATGTGTGGATATATTTTTTTAGATTCTCCAGTGCCTTTTTTGTTGGCTTGATTGAGAAAAAAATTTACAACACTTTTAATAATACATGTCAATAGCGGGGTTTTTGGGTCTGTCATTAATGTCGTATGCAAACATACGCAACCAATGCTCAAATAGGCACTCCAGCAGTGGTGCCGGTGATAAAAGTGAGATATGTCCTGTACGCTAGAAAAAGTACTGAATCCGACGAAAAACAAGCATTGTCCATTGATTCTCAAATTAAAAAATGCTGGCTATTTCAGAACGTGACGGTTTGGAAATTGTTGAGATCAGACGAGAAGCCCACTCAGCCAAAGATTCTGGACAACGACCAGTATTTAAAGAATTACTAGAAGATATACGAAGAAATAGATTTAATGGAATATTAACGTGGGCACCAGACAGGTTGAGTAGAAATGCCGTGATCTCGGAAGTCTTGTTGATCTCATCGATCAGAAGCTTCTGCTTGAGATTCGCACATATGGACAGCAATTTAGGAACTCACCGAATGAGAAGTTCCTGTTGATGATTTTGTGTTCTCAGGCTAAGCTTGAGAATGACAACAAGAGCATCAATGTAAAACGTGGACTACGAACACGAGTAGAGATGGGCTTGTGGCCTGGTCCTGCTCCAACAGGATACCAAAAGGAAAAACGGATGGATCGAAAATGCCAGTCACTCATCGATCCAGAACGAGGGCCTATTATCAAAAAGATGTTTGAGCGGGTGGCATATGAAAAATGGTCTGGACGCAAGATATACCATTGGCTCCGATTTGAATTAAACTTTACCACTCCAAGCAAACATCACCTCTCGCTTGGCAATATTTACCGGATCCTCCAGAATACCTTCTACTATGGAGTTTTTGAATACCCGAAACAGAGCGGTAACTTCTATACTGGCCAGCATGAACCTTTGATTACCAAAGAGTTATTTGATCAGGTACAGGCTCAGACGAGAAGTAATGTACTACGGATAGAAAACAAAGAATTTGCCTTTACAAATCTCATGACCTGCGGATTATGCGGATCAGGAGTGTCTGCTGATGAGAAATTCAAGAAACTGAAAAATGGTAACGTTAATCGACATATCTACTACGGCTGTACCAAATCGAAAGACAAGAATTGCAGATGCGGGTATATCAATGAAGATAATCTCATTGAGCAGTTTGAACAACTGATTGAGAAAATTAATCTCAATGAGCTTGGCATACAAACTAAGATTAAAGCTGAAGTGGAGCGATTCAAGAAGTTTCAGCGAGTTCTGCTTGGAGTGAAAGACAAGATAGAAGTTGCCGATATTGATATCAGAAACTACGCAAAATTTATTTTAAAGGATGGCACGACTGCCGAGAAACGAGAGTTACTAGGGTGTCTCAAGAGCAAGATTATTTTGAAAAACAAGGTGATTAGGGTTTCTTCTTGAAATAGAAATGTTGTATGACGTGCAAGAATGTTGACCACGTAGTACAAAATTGGAACAATTGTGAGCAATGACCTCCTCCCCGGGCTCCGCTTCACTGCGCCCGGGGTTTCCTTTTGTGGCATGAGGATTCTAATCGAACAATCGAGCGTTCTGCGGCTTGTCTTTCTTTCCCTGCCAGTCGATGTATCGCTTCACCTGGGACTCGTTCAGACCGATGGTTGAGGAGAAATATCCGACACTCCAGATGCCGTCTTTCTCCAGGTATATCTCACGGATGAATTTGAATTTGGAGCGCAGGAATCTGCTTGAGGCTGACTTGAGTTTCGAGACGGCATCTGAGACTGAGGTATTTGGAGCAATTTCAAGCTGCAGGTGGATGTGATCTTGATCGGTGTTGAGGTTTAGTATCCAGAGTGTCGGATATTTCTTCACCGTGGCGTACAGTATCTTTTTGAGTTCAATGAGCACATACGGCTTCAGGATCTTTCTTCGGTACTTGGTGCCCCAGACGATGTGGTATTGGTGCTGATATGTAGAGTGATTGAGACGACGAATCCTCATGGAACCAGCCTAACACGTTTTGAGGCTCTGGTGGTGCATATTCTGAATCCCCGCCCTCCAAAGTTCGGTCAGGGGATCTTGTTCGTGAATGCTCCGGGCGGGGTTTAGGAGATGAAATAAAAAAACCCACAGCAGTATGGAACTGTGGGTTTTGTTTTCATAATAATGAGACCTCCAAAAAGAACGTATTCTTCGGCAATGCTTCTATGTCTGCCGTAAGGGCGTCCATGGCATGCCTGGTTCATCGAGCACCTTCAGATGATCATCCCACACAGCAGGAGTCTGAAGATCTCTGGTAAAAATCATGGCACGTACGCTGTCTTGAATAAGCACGAATACGAAACCATTCCTATGCCAGAGATATATATCTATGCCCCGCGGACAATTAAGCCTCCTCTTCAGTTCCCTGATCGGTACCGGGGATGTAACGAACTCAGTCGCGCGGGCATGATCAATGATGAATTTTAGAAGGTCTCGGGGTTTTTGGCTTCTAAAATGTTCCTGCTGATCGATAATCGATTCAAATGCAGCAAGAAGCCCTGATGCGCGGATCTTCTTCACGCAGCCACAGTTCATCTTCCGTGAGTTCAGGTGATCGCGCTGAATCCCAAGAACTCCTGATCAGTTGTTTTTCCTCATCAGAAGACACAATTCCGTGAACCAGACAATCCAGAAAGCTCTCGCTTCCTCCGAAGCGAGCCGTGACATACTGCTTGCAATCGATTCCTTTCGGCACACCCACAAACTTTCTAATCCTCTTATCCTTGAGAATTAGTTCGACATAATACTCCACGATTTCAACTTCGCTCTGGGTGGGCTGAAGCGTGAAGCCGCACCGAGCTGCGGCGCTCTCGATCAAGACCTGAGCTGACAATAGAAACTCGGGTTTCGGCGCGCCATTTTGCTCGCTGAGCTCGTAATCAATGAAATGAGCGACGGCCCTGCTAAGCTCGCCGGATTCGAATTTATGTTCGAATGTACGGCTCACCGTCTCCATCGTAACAAACACTTTTTGGAGATAGAGGCGGCATGCTTGAAGATTACGTGATCTGCTCCTGTATACGCTTGTCATAGAGCGCATCATTAGAATGACTGCGTTACCCCGCAGTTGGGTAGCCGAAAGTCGGCATATTATCTAGTGTGGATACTATCATATATTTATAGATTAGTCAAATTGCTGGCTGTGTAGATAAAAAAACCGCCTCTTTCGAAGCGGACTCGTTTGGCCAGTGAACGAGCAAACACTATGACTGATTGCCGAACGTACCACCGAAGCCGAGCGAACCGTCGTCCTGTTTCCAGAGACGAAATTCGCGCGTACCAGTATGGCTGCATACAATGACCAGCATTTGAATACTGTCATCGTCGACAAACTGCTGAAGTGACGGAACCGCTCTGCCCCATTCCGAATTGGAATACAGGACAGTACCGTTTAGCGTGTGGATTGGCGGCGGCGTTGCAGTGGACCAGAGGTTGATGACGCAGTTCATCTCGTGTGGCAGGGATTCAGGTTCCCAGTCGAGATAAAGACAAAATCCCTCTTTGCCACCGAAGCAGATCTTGCCGCCAGTGCCGGTACACTGATCAAGGAAATCCCTGATCGCCTCCTTCCAGCACATTGAAGGGTAGCACCGGTGACCGTCCACCTGAATATCCAATTCATCACATACTGTCATGAGAACTCTTTTGGTTAAAGGTTTAACTTGGTCTATTATATATCATATTACTGATTTAGTCAAATTTACATATTACTTGACCATATATAATATATATGCTATTATAGAAACAGAAAGTGATATTGTATCACTTACATTATCCTGGCCGAAGTGAGCCACCCCTTTACAAGGAGAATCACGTGATCAAGCGTCAAAGCCTCGTTCGGAGCAAGAGTGTTCTTGAGTGGATGGAAAATCCGCTTCAGGCGGAAGTTTCAGGATTTCTTCAGGCGAGCATCATTTTGCCCTATGAAATCTTCATGCTGGAGTCAAATCAAGGATGCGGGAAAGACAAGAAGAGCATATACAGACATGATTCCTACCTCAACGACTTCTTCGAGTGCGGCAGCTCGCTCAATGAGATGCTCGTTGGAGTTCTGCAAACCCGAAACATCCGCATGGCTGTCTCAGTCGATCACTGGGAGTCCAGCCACCACTTCTTTGTCGAGATCCAATTTTTCAAATGGGTCTCGTTACAAAGCATGAGAAACTTCTGCTTAAGATTCAGGCTGTCTTCGACTGCGGGAACGGCAGAGTGCTCGGTTATTTATGCAAGGACGCTAGAAACATGAGGGGCGGTTCTGGCGGTGTTCTAATCGAACAATGGCCCTAGAAGGCTAAAACTCACCTTATAGACTTGAGAAAACTCACTTCTGTAGCAGGTGGGTTTTCTTTTATATAAAAGCAGGAATATTAATTTGTAATGGTGCCGTTATTTTTGTTGACAAATATACTTAAAAACGTTAGTGTATTGCCAGTTTGTAAACCATAAAAACTCTTATCTGCGGAGTGAATAGCAGATAGTTCAAGGAGATAGTCGTGATTAACAGTTTGCTTTTGGTTGCTTTAGGAATGTTCATCATGTTCCTTTGCGGTTTGTTCGAGAACGTGGACATTCGGTGTTCGGTGTCGAAGATGCGAGAGTGCAGGCTCTAATGACAAATATCATCAAGCGACACACGACACTACAGCCACTGAACGTCATCAACTCGGGAGGAACCCATCAGCAGGTCTTCCGGGGAGGCACGGTCATTGCCTACTTCGATGATCTGCCGGGGCTGGCCGAACTCCCGAAGAATGTCCGCTCCTGACATCGTATGGAATAAAGAGCGTCGGAGGAGAGCTGCCGACGAACTCGTTCTTGGATTGAAAGCTTTGGGCTACGAAGCTTCAGTCCACGAACCGCTCAAAGACTTTCCGCCGGGAACATTCCTGTTGGTGAAGTCGAATGCCTTTCCGACAGCGGGCATGCGTTCCGGCCTCATTGGATCAAGATGGCTTTCCTTGAGGCAACAATGAAGAAGAAGTAATCTCGATATCAGGAAGAAAAGTATGGTGCCGTGTGATCTATGAATCATGCGGCACTTTTTTTGTTTATTTTTTATTTACCACCATCCTATGGACAACAATATGCTATCAAAACATTTTAACCTTAAGGATCTCATTCAGAGTTTTTTTGAATCTAGACGTGAGATCAAGATTCTTCGTTTCACTCTACTAGGGTGCAAACATTTGAACTATTTTCAGACCCTTGCCTTTATTGACTAAATGAGTAGTATGGGGTGTAGTCAAAGTACCGTAAAGCAACCTTGGTAATGAAAGGAGCATTGTATGTTCTACCCCTTTACGATTGATGCGATCCGTTCTCGGATCTTCAGTTGGAGCAGTGATGCCAAGCCTAAGGCCTCCGAACCTCTTTATGAGCGTCCCGCTCCGCTCAGCCACATTCTTTGGATGTGTGATGAAATGGAAAATCTTCCGACAGATTCACTGGAAGCAGCCACTGAGGCTGGCCGCCGTGTTGGCTGGATGCTCGCACAGATGGAAGCATTTGAGACTGAGGTTCCTCGAGAGTCATGGGAATATACCAAGCCTCGATCCTACCACCATGAGTGGAGTCATCAGGATTCACTCTTATTGATTGGGAAAGATGTGAAACGAGGTTTTGACAAGCCTCATCCGCTTGAACGCCTCGGGGTCGACTTTGGATATGTGATTAGTTCTCCTCGAGATGGGTTTATCCGCATGAGCGAAGATGAGCACTATCTTGAGCGGCCAATGATCGACGGTGTGATGGATGCCCTCCAGCGTCTCGCAAAAGGATACTTCGGCCGGCAGATCTGGATCGTCTCGAAGTGCAGTGAGAAGGCAGAGCCGCGCATTATGCATCTTTTAGATCACTGGAACTTCTGGGATTATACCCGAATCAAGCGCGAGAATGTTCGTTTCTGCCGCGAACGTGCTGACAAAGCATTGATTTGTCAGGAACTGGGAATTACCCACTTTGTCGACGATCGACTGGAAGTTTTGCATCACATGACGACGGTTCCTCACAAGTACGCTCTATGCCCGCGTAATGAAGAGTCTGAACGGCAATTCATCACAGAAGCATGTGGCGTGAAGGTGGTGAGCCATTGGAACGAGGTTGTCAAAGATATTCTTCCCGATTAACTAGAACAAGTCGGGAAAATGAAGACTCAGCCACCCGAGTAATATCGTGGTGGCTTTTTATTTATATCTTTATCGAAATTAAATTATTTTCAATAAACCTTGCTAATCTCTCCCCTTTTTGATTAATATAACTTTAGAGTATTTAGTTTTACACACAACACCAAGACAACAGGAGATCTTTATGTATTTGTGCATCAAACAAAACGGTTCAGGAGAAGGGGTGACAATGACTGGTATCGATCAGTGGTTTGACCCTTTTAATACCCCTGCTGAGAGAGAACGTTTCAGGACCCTCTACGAAGATCAGCTTGCTGCCGCAAAAGCACTTATCGGCATTACTCAAATTGGAATCACTTGTTCGGAGCATGATACGTTCCCGCCTGAATGGAGCCCTGTACCTCCTACAAATTTCAAATGGTTCCGCCTCCACTGATTGGTTTTAGATCGCTGAAAACCGTTGTCAATTCAACAGGTTGTCAGCGGTTTTCTTTTTACACCACTTGACATATATTTATTAAAAACCACACTTATACAAAGAGGTCCAAAATTTTTACAGGAGCATGACATGTTTTCTGATCCGAACGAGCACTTGGCGGTATTGATGGCTTTTATTATTGGCGTCCTTCTAGGTGGAGCGTCTGCGTTAGTTGTTACCCATGGTAATGGAAAACCCAGCTATCAAGAAGAGCTTCAACCAGCCCATATTTATGAAGTTGTATCTGTAACGCTAGTAGAGCACAGTTACTGGACAATTATGAAGCAGGATGCAATTCTTAAGTTTAAGCTGTTTGATCTCTCTTCAAGATATGAACCTGGCGTTTATATCTGTGACAATGATAGGAAGCTGGTTCCTTATAGAAAATAAAGTGAACGAACTGAACCTTCAGACCAAAGCTCGACAATAGTCGAGCTTTTTCTTGCCTTTGTTTCTTTTTTCGCTAGTATTACTCCAGTACAGCACAAACCATTTACCGGAGGTCGTATGATCCTTATACCCATCGTTCTCAGCATCCTTGCTCTGATCGTGCTCATTGTCGTGGTCGGTACCATCTTCTGGCTTCCCCTTCCTTTCCTGACCTATGTCCGGAAAGAAGATACTTTTCAAGGGTGGACCAGCCACTACAGCGAGCGTCTTGCCTGTGGTGTATCAAAGATACATTTCATTCTCGGAATGGATATCGAGCCACGGAGTCCGTTTGGTGTTTTTATTGGTTCAAGGTGGATTCATATCCATCTTCGTTCTCGGGAACTTCCCTTTGCATGCGGAGACGTGATGGAAATTACCATTTCGTGCCGACACTATCGGCTTCGCCAGCAATCACTCAATTGGGTGAAGAGCTGGAAACGGATCGACAAGATCAGAGAACCCGAGTCGTTGATTGGGAAGTCCAGACCACTGCCTGAGGAATTACCGACCATAAGTTACATCATCAGCACCCGCCCCACCCGCGATTGAGCTAAGGCAGTTCAGAGCCACCCAAGATCAAAATCTCGGGTGGCTTTTTCTTGCATTTCTCTCCTATTTGAGTAATATTTTCAACAGACCTCAAACAAAAAGGAGAACTGTATCATGTTCGAAGAAATCATGACTGAGTATAAAAATCTTGCAGGGAATATTCGTAAATACTCCCAGAGCCAAGCAGCATACTGGCAAACGATACCATGGTTCGCTGTGCATGCAGACGGCCGCACCGGTTATTCGCAGCAATTGGCCACCGCATACCAATACGGCAGGTGGATATTACCGTGGCCATCGGGGACAAACAAGCCCGAAATATCTATAGATCTTGCAAATGGCAATTTTGTCTATCGAGACAGAACCCCCGTCGAGCAAGACTACATGCTGTTGCATTTAGCTCACGATATCGACAGCATCAGTGCAGCAAAGGTTATCAATGACCTTATCAACGAGGGACAAAAACCATACCCTAGTTACTACACCCCAAGCGTTCAGGAAGCATGGAGGGAGCAGATGATTCTGAGACATAGGGTTCAACACATCTTTTCCCGCCAACAATCTTCCGCGGCATAATGCAAGTCTTCACTAAAGCGACACCTCAACCGAGGTCGTCGCTTTTATTTTATTTAAATAGTAACCTGCTTATTTTTTCCAATACCGCGTGAAGTTTTTTATTTCAAACCTTCACATGATTTGATTTTTTAACCTCATTTATGTAGTCTTGCTCTAGAACCAATTGTCAAGCGGGTATCATGCCACCCTAAAAGTGCATAGACCTGAACATTGAAAGGATAGTCTCATGCAAAGTCAGATTGATCGAAACGGTACTGACCGGATTGTTCTCCCGAAGGAAATGACTCACGACGAGGCAATCACCAGAATCTCAGCAGATAAAGAGATCCTGACCTACGGAGAAAAGGAAGTCACCATCGAAGAGATCATCCACCGATTTCCATTTGAGGCAGCATATGCTCTCTCGAAGGCGATCAAGGAAATCCACGGTGTTTCCATCGGTCACGATATTCCGCTTCCAATGGGAGGACGGATCGACACTAAGCTCATCGGTGTGCCGATCTCAGCCATCGAGAGTGTACAAGTCCCTTGGGGACCATTCCATCTCCCCGACATTGAGGGTGAGTTCCAAACGCATCAGACCGAAGAAAACGGCATGATCGTGATGAAGCTGAGTGCTCGAGTCAAGCGCAAGTACTCGGACAAGATCAAGAGACTTGCCGACCGGACGCGTGAAATCGCCGAGAAGGAAAGTATCTACCGCGGCAAAGCGGTCATGGTACAGTTTCGAGACAAGGAAGGAGAACTTGCCATTGTTCCACCTACCTTTATGGATCTCTCTGGCGATCATACCGTCATCTTCTCGGAAGATGTGATGCGCGAGATCAAAGTGAATATCCTCGTGCCAATCAAGCACGCAGAACTTGTGAGGAAACTGAAAATTCCTGCCAAGCGCGGAGTGCTTCTCTCGGGCGGCTACGGCAGTGGAAAGACGCTCACTGCACGCTGGATGGCAAAGGAAGCGACGTCTGTCGGGCGCACATTCATTTACGTTAGGAACGCTGCGGAGCTCGACGATGCGCTTCGTTTCGCCCAACTCTACAGCCCTGCCCTAATCTTTGGTGAAGATATCGATCGAGTCATGTTTGGTCTCCGGACCGAAGAGATGGATCAGGTTTTAAACACTGTTGATGGTGTTGATAGCAAAAACTTCGACATTATCACAGTACTCACGACCAACAATCTCAACATGATTCACCCTGCCTTTCTTCGGGAAGGCCGGATGGATACTATTATTGAGATTGACCGCCCGGATCTGCAAGCTGCCGAGGCACTGGTTCGTCATTTCGGAGGGAGTCTTATTACTCCCGAAGAAAGACTTAATCAGTTGGCTACCCAACTCCAAGAGTGTTCACCTGCTTTTATTCGTGAAGTAGTCGAACGCAGCAAGCTCGAGAAGATTCTTGATCTTGATGGAGGAGATCCTGACACTATCAAGCTCACTCGCCAAGATCTCGAGCTTGCCTACCATCATCACAGCCATGAGCGTCAAGAGGTTGATGCCGTCATGAATGACAGCGATACGATCCGGGAATTGGCTGAGCGGCTCAGGAAGCGTGGTATCAACGTTAAGATGCCGGAAGAGTTCTAAATATAAATGAAGTAATTTTTTATCCCGACCAGATCGACACTGGTCGGGGTTTTTATTTATATATATTCTTGCCTTTCCCCTCTTTTTGAGTAATATTCTCAATAGAACCGTCCACCCGAAGGTGGAATACCCTCAGATAGGAGTATATCTTATGCCAGCAAGTTGTAACTCAGACCGCGGGAGTGATGCGCAATTGTTCTTGACTCAAGCAAAAAAGATCGCCGACACGTACCACTACGTGTTCGAGCGAGCTAAAGATGGCGGGTGGATAATCACATCAATCGAGTTCCCGTTTGTGATGTCGCATGAGAAGACAGCAGAGCAAGGACTCGAGGCATCGATCGAATCCCACACCCAAGTGGTCGCCTTGTTGCTCAATAAAGGAAAAACTCCTCCACTGCCCCTTAAATGGCGGCAGGCTCGAAAATTTATGCGCTAGTGCCAAAAAAACAACTAGTGACCAAATACCCGCAGCAACTGCCACGGGTATTTCTTTTTTATATAGTTTAGAAATATTTTCTTGCCTTTCCCCACTATTTAAGTAATATAGCAAACAGAAAAAAGTTGTTTACCCTTTAACCGGAGGCACTATGCCTGTATCCCCTACGCCCGTATTCCCCGCTATCTATCGGACAGTCGGTGGTGAAGATGTCGATCTCACCAAACTCGACCCGTCTGAACGAGAGATGCTGGAGCGTCTCCAGCGGTTTGCGCTCGATCATCACAATTGGGACGAGTACAGCACCTTCTGGATGAGGGAGCTCGGCACCCTCTACGACAGCCGTTCGATTGCCCGTTCTGAATCTGCAAAGTCCGCGGTTTTCCAGGTCGCTGGCGATATTGGAAGTCGTTTGGCTATCCAGACCGACAAAGTAGCTCCGCCAACCTATCTCGACCAGCTCACAGGACCATTGGGAATCTTCCACATGAAATGTGCGGCGGTGCACGGATATATGTGCAGAGACACCGGCTGGTCATTTGACGAATGGGAAGCAATTCAGCACGGCAAACCCGGCGTACCAATCAAGACGCTGACTGAAGGCTTGCGACGCCTCGGATATGTTCTACAGATCGCCAAGATTCCCGATCCGTTCGCTCCGCTTCCGTTTGACGTCAACCTCACCCCGACACCCGAACAAGTGAGGGAGTTGGAAAACGCCCAACAGAGACTCACAGCGTCCCAGCACACAAACATCGACATGAGCAACACCTAGATTCGAGACAGCATGAACCCCACCCCACCATACTTGAAATGTATGGTGGGGTATTTCTTATACTTTTTTACCTCTTTAATCAAAGAAAAACCTGCGCTACTCATGCGCAGGTTTTAGTAAAAAGACAAAAAAGAACTTTCACTTGATGATAAGCAACGTCGGCCGATTGCTGATGTCGAGGCAACGAATTGCCCCGTCAGTGATCCAGCAATCATCAAGGTGTGAGTGCAGATAAAGAGAGGTGGCGTTGCCACCAAAGCTAGCAAGCGTCCACATTCCCTTACCATATCCTCTATCCGAAGAGCAATAGAGCAGTCCTCGTTCTGAAACAGCGTGAACTGTTGGTATCCGGAAAAATCAGCGAGTCGTACAATCCTCTGTTCTCCCTTGAAAACAAACACCACGCCTTCAACGTTCACTGCAAGGTAACCATCCCTGGCTACCCACGCTTGATGCTTCTGTTCCCGTTTCCATCGACGATCAAAATCAATAATAAGAGGAATGAAGTTCTCCTTGCCGTCGGGCCCTATCCGAACAAAGCCGTCTGCATGGTGAATCCATAAAGAATCTCCATACGCTCCCCATTCCAAGTCATAGAATTCCTTCCTCTTGGCAAGCTCTGGGAGAATATGAACAGTCTCAGTCGGCACACCATCATTGGTACGAATCCGAGTAAAGCCGCTCGGAGTCTTGATGTAGACCGTACCGAGGGAGTCAACCTGCCAGACATCTTTCTTGATTCGAATGTGGGCCTCAAACAGACCGCCTTCTTCTAAGAACGTATCGAGGAAATGACCTCCTCCTATCGGTTCAAGCGGCGGGCGAAGAGCCGACTGAAGAAACTGGCCATATACCGGAACAACCTGGTCACGAGAGCCAGAAAAAAAGATTCCCTCGCCCTTCCGATCACACCAGAAGATTCCTGATGGGGTTGGAAAAACTAGGGGGACATTGTTATGGAGACCACAGTCAATCGCTGAGCCAAGATCCTGCGAGAGAAGGTAGAAACGACTTGGAAGGTCAGCTTTCCGATACGGTCGACCCTCCTCATCACCCCACACATATTCCTCTCCAAGTTTTACGGGGCCTTTCAAGAACTCCTCGCTTTTCGGCGAAAGTTTACCCTCCTTGAGTTCAACAACAAAGCAGCCATGCGCTGAATAAATGTCTTGAGGATCAACATCTTCATCATCAAGATCAAAGTCGGAAAGAGTGATTTCATCCCCCGTCCGTGCAATAGCCAAGATTTTGTCGAGCGAACGACTCTCGCGTTCAAGACGTCGTTCGAATCTCATGATGTGGCCCATACAGACCTCACTTTCTTGTTTGTAAAGAACTTGTTGAAACATCACTTCCAAACCATGAGAGATAGACAACTCCCAAGCACTCTCTTCGCGGGGCGGCATAATGACACCTTCGGGAACAGTGACGCAGAAGTATGACTCTTCATAGCCCGTCAGTGGAATATCACGGCCTTCAAAAGTCATGAGGAAGTAGCTATAGCCACCGTCCCAATTTGTACCGTACACAATACCACGAGGCCCGACGGCGATCAGATGCTCAGGCTCATGTGTAACGGAGAGAGTCACATAAGCAACTCCATCCTTAAACACCTGGAAGGTTTCTTCGGCTTCTCCGAGGATCACCAGCCATTCATCCTGAGCGTACCAATGCTTGACATTGTTGGTGATAAGCGAGGCTGGGATTGTGGTCACAGTTCCATCAGGACCCACTCTCAGAAAGTCATACCCTGTGTCATAAATCCAGAGAGAATTTCCTGAAATAAGAACATCCAGGTCTCTCATCTCTGGTTCGGAAGAGGCGGGCCCGAGCAGTTTTTCCAGCTCTGCAGAACGAGGCAGCGGAGGCATTTGCCGCAAAAACATCGGATGTCCTTGAAAATATTCCTCCCTGCGTACTTCGTGTTCCGTGACACTGATACGCAGCAAAGACTTATCTTGAAGGATATACAAATTGCCTTCACTGTCGGTTTCAAAATGATTGAAAAAACCGACAAAGATAACCTCTTCTGACCCGTTGGTACGGATCAGTGTAATCGTAGCTGCTGGCCACGGTGGTGAATCCTCTTGTCCGTGATTATTCCACGACAGGACGCCGCGCGTCCCGATTGGCATGAAATTGCCGACGGTGTGAACGCCAAGATCCGATAACAGCATTCCATCGTAGCAATAAAGCCAGAGATGCTCCTGTTCCTCAATCTGAGTCGAGGCGCTGAGTGCAACGAATGAATTGCCGTGACTAACATTAATCTTGTCTGAACCGCAACGAGCCTGTAGGGCCTTGTCGTCGGGATCAAAGAGAATGATGACATCTCCGATCTCCGCCTGAGCAACAAGCTCAGAAAATTCCCCAACTGCCCGAAAGTCACGCTTGAGCTGAAAGACGCTTGGTGTGAGCGACATGTGTTTCCTTTCTGTACGTGTTTGTTTCTCTATTTTCTAACAACTAAATTACAATAATTAGTACTGTGTGTCGATATTTTAGGCATCCGCTTTCCTTCTTCTGGTGTTACTTACAAACCTATTATTGTATATAGCAAGGTTATTTTCATTCTCCCGCATTTTATTCCTCCCTCAAAAAAGCTTGACTTAAATACAATTAGTGTGGTAACCTGATTCCAGTTTTTAGTTTCCACATCGCCGGGGAAGTTGCCGACGGGTCGTGACAACCGATTGACCATATCGCAGGATTTGAAAATCCTGTACCCTACCAGGACGAGACCCCAAGGTCTTCTGATGACTACCTTCAAACGTCATCATCGTTCCCAAACGACAAGAATCGACCCGAGCTAATAACTCGGGTTTTTGTTTATATATGGGTATATAAAATATTTTCAGAAATACAGATAAAAAGAAAGAGCCTAGGTCATTCAACTTTGGCCCTATTTATCCCTCTATTTCATTCCCTAGAAACCTTTGTGCTTTTGTTTGAATGAATTCAGTTTCCTTTCCCCTTTTGTTGTGATTGTAATTAATTTAACCGTACCACCTCCAAATGAACGTTTGATCAAACCCCTAGCAATCATTTGTCGTATCGTACGAAGCAAGATTTCGTCTTGAGCCTTGAGCTTAGTCCGTTGATTGTAGATAACACAAACAATCAATGGCGCGTATGATCCTTTCTGTATAATTGCCAAAATAGTGGCCTCGCGGACAGTCAAAAATTTATACTTTTTTGCAGCCATTATATATTACTCCCAAAACGGTGAATCTATATGAAGTTTATAGAATTATCATAGAAAAATCTAGCCTCGTTGGAGTGGCTCAATTCTTTTTGCACAAAAGCTTACCCAATTCTCGAAGTTTTAATCTTCCCTGAGGAACACTAAAGTGGGTATCGATTTGATGCATGGTTTCCATCAATTCAGCGCCGAGCACAGCCATTAATTTTTTGAGTTTGCTGAGATCTTCAAACTTCACTTTTATTTCTAAATTTTTCATGCGTAATTAATTTACAATGTCTTTAAAGACCACTTCTTTCAGCACACCTACAATGGATCTTTTAGAGAAATAACCTGTATGCCTTTTTGATCAATATCTTCTTTTGGCCAAAATGTCGTTAGTTCATCAATTTTCCACCTGCCCACATATCCAACCTGCTTCTCAATTTTTTTGCCGGTATAGCTTTTTGATGTCGGATCCCATTCTCTAAGGAGCAGTATATCGCCCTCAGTAATATCAAAATCATTAAGCCGAAGGTCAAAAGTCTTTTTGTTGTCGACAATTTGTTGGAAATATTCTGGCCACGCCTTTTTCTCAATTTTTTTCATATATAAAAGTATATCAATACTAAAACTAATTTCACAGCTTCCCAGTTTTTTATTTCATCCACATGCATACACACAACATTGACACTACCGCACAGCAAATAGTATCCTACCGAAAGACCCATTTTAGGAGAAACCATGGCTCTTGATGATTTTCCAAAGTCCCCTGTTACCGACACACTTCGACAACATTGCAGAGAGGTGCTGCCGACATCATCTGATGTTGGATGGCATATTTTCCAGCCGGCGGCGGAGGATCTACGAAAGTACGGTACTCCACTTTTTCAGATTGATATTGTATATTGTGATGATATCAATCGCGGTCGTTGATGCCCTAACGCCTCATGAAGTGCTGAACAAGATACTCTATCGCCGATACGTTCGTGGCGACTGGGGCAACATCATCCAGAGTCAAAAGGATGATAATGATCGATACGTACGAGACGGAGTTAGTGAATTTAGTGTTGTAGGAATGTACAAGAGTAGCAGTAAACCGCTCTGTATCATGACCAATCTTGCACAAAAATTTACCGCCATCCTTTTTATGGACGAAGGTATTGAGGCATGTGAAAAGGGATGGTTGAGAGTGGGCAAGCCAAACTGATTGCAATAATGATAGTACGGTCTATCAGCTACTCATCAGAGAGTATGTAAAAAAACTGGAGTTCAAACCCCGACTATATGGGGTTTTTGTTTGCACAACTTATTTGAAAATACTCGTAAGTTTTGGCTATCTGGTAATTTAAAGTGTTTCTGATAGTATCCTAGCCAGACACAAATCATTCACAAGAAAGGGCATACTATGCAGAAGAACAAATCGACTGGTCGTATCCGAATCATTAAGGTTCCAGATGGCGAAGTGCCGATTAAAATTCGGGGAGGCCTGGGTAGGTCTCGTCCTGCCATGTGATCCATACGTTGGAATACCCGACAGCGGCATCGAGACTGGTGTCCTGAGCAGCACGCCAGTCGGATGCCCTGCTTGCGGTCGTTCCGGCTTCAGTGTTCCTCAAGATCAGGCAATCATGATTCTTGAGCAAGAGAGGCCTGAGGCAGCAGCATG
The DNA here is from genome assembly GCA_963806325.1 of Candidatus Parcubacteria bacterium. Lineage (GTDB taxonomy): Bacteria > Patescibacteriota > Minisyncoccia > Phycocordibacterales > JAKAEA01 > CAWDXL01. The sequence goes on along the minus strand of CAWDXL010000008.1, from coordinate 11,029 downwards.
GTGGAAGTCGAAAAGTTTCCCGCAGGTGGGCAACTATTTTGGTTTTGCCGAAGACGAGGCCGAAATAGTAAGCGGCGTCAGTCATCAACGACTCATTGAAGTTGCGGATAACATGATGGGCGACCCGAATCGCTGATCCTTAGTAGAGAGGTAGTTCCGATCAAAAACCTCATCAGACAAGATATTACTATCCTGTACCTGATGAGGTTTTTATATCTTGCCTTTTCACAAAACTCTTCTATGGTGAGCATAGACTTTAACAAGGAGTACGTTATGACGGCAACAACGCAAGTCTTCAGCAAGCCTTCGTTCATGTGTTCACAGCTCGGAGCAGTACGACCCAACCTTCTCAAAGTCCTGATTGCAGCGGGACACTACGACGGCACTGATCCGCATATCAATCCATCGCAATTCCTCGTCAGAAAATTCCCTCGGGAGAAGCGGTATAATCTGTACGGTTTCAACTCAGACGTTGACGGGAAAACTGTCAGCACAACAATTGCACAGGACGATCATTTGGGAAGAATTGAGCACCTGCTCATCGTCGGCTGCGAATGTCCGAATCTTCAAAAAGAGTTTGCGATCATTGCTCCAGGTTCAGCACTTCAAGACAAGACGGGTACTGTATGGTTTCCCTGTCTGACATACAACAAGGAGCAGAACATGCGGCTTTTGACTCTTATAACACCACCAGAAGGGATGTGGCAGCCTGGATTCTTCTTCCTTGGTGTCGGACTCAAAGCAACATAAGTGTGTACGGTAACAGTTCCTAAAAAAGCTTTCGTGGTCAGTCACGAAAGCTTTTTAATTTGGCAAAAATCTCGAATACCCCATTAATACAAAGTTTTTACCTACTCTTCTTGACTTTAAGAGCCTCATTCAGCGTTTCTTTGAATCCGGGCAGGAGAGCAAGCTTTTTTGCCTCACTCGGTTTAACCCATTTATAGCTTTGCGCTTCCCAGTCAAGCTTTATCTTATTTGTATCAACTTTCACCAAAACAGGGTGCACGATCCACGTTTTTTTGTACTTAGGTGCATCCTGATTGAGAATTCTTCCCAGCCGAAGTGAGAGGATGTGTTTTTTGGAAAAACCAAGCTCTTCGCGCAGTTCCTCATGAACTTTCTGTTCGAGGCTTTTATGATCATCAAGAAATCCTGAGATACCGTTCCAATATCCAGGATAAAGGCGCATAGTTTTATTTCTCTGGACAAGTAATATCTTGCCCTCATGCATGACTACACAATTAAGCACTGGTGCCCAGCGGATAGTAGTGAAATCAACTTGCCCAGAACGTGGCTTGAATTTTTTCATGGCAGAAATATAACAGACTGTGGTATAGATAATGATGTCTCAGTAGAACTATAGGGTTGTCCCATATATGATATGAAATATTAAAAATTTAAATTCCAAAATAATTATGCCCAAAATACCATACAATACCTACGATACCAACAATAATAGCCACAACCATAAGAATACTCTCAAACCAGGAGTAGTTTCTGCCGATATAGTATGTAGACCAGAAGTATCTGCCTGATTCTTGATCAGCCATCTTGGCTTTTCGTGATGGTGTATAGACAAACGCACAAAGACACCCGATACAGAGAATTATTACAAAAATTGTACCGCTTTTAAATAAATAGATGCTGCCACAAGCTAATAATAGAGCAGAACACCAAATAACAGTGCCTGCATTTTTCTGGTGAATACGCTTTTGTAATTCTACATCTTGATTAAAGGCATTTTCTTTAATTGAATCATTGTATTGTTCCATATGTTAAGTATATCAAAAACAAACTATGTTTTAAACTGACTCATTATATTTTGTATCATAAATTTTATTGCTTTTCTTCTCAAATTTGCGTAAGATAACAAATAGAAAATTGTTTTTGCGCGGAGGATCATATGGCTTGGAAAGATTTCTATTTCGTTGGCGATGGTATGTATCCTGAAATTTCTCAAAATGTTCAGAGTAGAGAGGATTGGGAAAAAATCATTAGAGTCTATAAGGGTGATCTGGAACGACTGAGAAAGATGGAACCGGAATTAAATCATAAGAGTTACGGCGGACCAGGCAGGCAAGGTGATGATATTTTTTCAGGTTCACCGACGCTTGGAGAATTAATTGATAGCATGGAAGACTGAAGGGAGCAGTTATAGCCAAGCTCACCACAATCAAACGTGGTGAGCTTTTTCCTATATACATCTTCAGATGTAAGAATTATTGAGGACTTCTGTTATATTAATTTCCAGCAAACTTCACACGGCGCCTCGGTTTCAGTGATACAACAAAAAAGTCACTATCATAATCACTTCCAACTGGATAGTAGTGCTAGCACGATATGCTTTTAAATGACACGTATCATGCTAGCTGTCAATGGCGGAGGGTAAGGGATTCGAACCCTTGGTGGGTTTCCCCACACACGCTTTCCAAGCGTGCGCACTAGACCGCTATGCGAACCCTCCTTTTATTTATTCTCCATCCCCTCCAAAATGGCGATGCGCTTTTCGATAGGAGGGTGAGTGGCAAAAAGATTCGAAATGGTTTTGCCGGCGTTGCCGAATGGATTGGCGATGAAAAGATGCGCCGTGGCTTCGCTCGCGTTTTTCATCGGCTGGGCATAGTTTTGTAATTTCTGAAGCGCAGACGCCAAGCCTTCCGGATAGCGCGTGAGCAATGCGCCAGAGGCGTCGGCAAGATATTCGCGCTTGCGGGAAATCGCGAGCTGAATGAGCGTGACCGCAATCGGTGAAAGAATAGCGAGCACGAGGCCGATCAGCATAAAAATTCCGGCATTACCGTCACGATTGTTCCCTCTTCGATTGCCGCCGCCAAATGCCATGCCGTAGAGAAACCAATGGGAGATGAGTGCAATGAAACCGACAAGCACTACAACTATAGTGGAAAGCTGGATGTCGCGGTTGCCGATATGCGACAGCTCATGCGCAATGACACCTTCGAGCTCAGTGCGATTCATAATTTGGCGAAGGCCGGCAGTAACAACCACTGCCGCATGATTTTTATTTCTGCCTGTGGCAAACGCATTTGGTGCCTGATCGGGAATGATATACACCTTCGGCATTGGGATACCGGCGGTGATGGAAAGATTTTCTACGACATTCCAGAGATCAGGGTCAGATTCGCGCGATATCGGCTGAGCTTTGTAGAGTTTGAGAATTACTGAATCGGAATACCAATAGCTGAAAAAATTCATGAAGAGGCTGAAGACGACGGCAATATAGAGAATATCGATATCACCGTATGCTTCCGCGAAGACATATCCGATTGCGACAATAACCACCAGGAAAACAGTCATGAGCAGCCATGTTTTCCAGACATTTTTCGATTGTTCGTGGTAGATGTCCATACACCTATTTTGTTGTTGAATTGTTTATATCAGATGTTATGCGTCGGGAACGCATATAGAGAATCTTGGTAAGAGAGAGACCAATGAGCAGAAAAAGAAAACCTGGCAGAAAATAGATGATTGAAGATGTTTGCGAAAAAACAGCTATCAACGTAAGAATACCACCAAGCAGAAAGAATCCGAGAGCTACAAGTACCAATTTCACACTTACAGAGTTAATAACTTCGTTTTTTATCAACTCGTTTTTTTGATCTTGATCCATATTATTAGAAATTTACAGCGACAGGCTCGCGGGCGGCTGCATCGGCATCGGTAAGCTCAAAGAAATCCATTTTTGAAATATGGAATGTGCCAGCAATCATGTTTGACGGGAACGACTGAATTTTTGTATTGAGATCGCGGACGTTTGTGTTGTAGAAGCGTCGGGCGGCCTGAATTTTATTTTCGGTATCGGAAAGCTCGGTCTGGAGCGAGAGGAAATTTTGATTTGCTTTCAATTCAGGATATGCTTCGGCAACGGCAAACAATTTGCCGATTGCGCCGGTAAGCTGATCTTCTGCCTTTGCTTTATCGCCCATGCTTTGAGCGCCCATGGCTGTAGAGCGCGCAGCACTAATATTTTCAAACGTTTCTTTTTCATGTGCAGCGTAGCCTTTGACAGTATTGACGAGGTTTGGAATAAGATCGTAGCGGCGCTTGAGCTGGACGTCGATATCTGCCCAGGCTTCCTTTGCTCTGTTGACGAGGCTGATAAAACCGTTATATGAAGCGATAAACCAGATAACAAGAATGACGACGATTGCTAAAATTATGTAGATCATAGAGATATATACGTGGTAAATGATAATGTTGGTCTATATTTTTTACCGCGTTATTATACCATTGTTTTACGGAAAAGAAAATGATTGCGTGACTATCTCTGCAAGTGGCTCCCTCCTTTAGGAGGGCAACATTCCCAAACTATTACAGAACATTAATTGTTTAATAAAGTGCAGAAGGAACATGTGCTCCAATGGGGAGATTTGATGTTTACATTCAAATCTCCCCATTTGGTTTTATCTTAATACAAACCTCTGTAAGCAATTATTGTTCAGTGGTTTTTTGAGTCAGCAGCCCTCCTAAAGGAGGGAGCTGCTTGCGCGTAATATAGGGCACATTCGATTATTTTTTAGTACATTCCTCCTCCCCCCATGCCGCCCATATCCGGAGCAGCCGGTTTCTTTTCTTCAGGCTCATCAGTGATAGCCGCTTCGGTCGTCAAAAGTACGGCTGCTGCAGATGCTGCGTGCTGAATAGCGCTGCGCGTCACCTTCACCGGATCGATAATACCGGCCGCGAGCATATCGGCTACCATCTCATCTTTGAGCGCATCATAGCCGCCGTTGCCTTTTGAATGTTTTACTTTTTCGATAATGACTGAGCCGTCATCTTTGCCCACGTTTGCCGCAATCTGTTTCAATGGAGCTTCGAGCGCTTTGACAACAATATCGTAGCCGACTTTTTCATCGAGTGTCATGTGCTCTTTTTTCGCGGAACTCGCGCTGATTTTTTCAGCTGCTTTAATAAATGCCACGCCGCCGCCCGGCACGATTCCCTCTTCAATGGCGGCTTTTGTCGCATTCACAGCGTCTTCTATTTTCAATTTTAAATACTTCATCTCTGTCTCAGTGGCTGCGCCAACGCGGAGCACCGCCACGCCGCCCGTGAGCTTGGCTAAACGCTGTTCTACTTTTTCTTTATCGTATTTATTTTCCGTAAGCTCAAGCTGTTTGCGAAGCTGGGCTACACGTGCAGCAATAGCCGGCTTTTTACCCTTGCCGCCAACAATAACGGTGCTATCTTTTGTAGCCACCACGCGCGCCGCATGGCCGAGAATATCGAGCTCGGCTTTTTCAAACGTGAGCCCTACCTCGTCGGTAATAACCTGTGCACCTGTCATGACTGCAATATCCTCAAGCATTTCTTTTTTCTTGTCTCCGTAGCCGGGAGCTTTGATAGCGAGCACATTGAAGCTGCCTCGAAGCTTGTTTAATACAAAAGTAGTGAGTGCTTCTCCATCAACATCATCGGCAATCAATACGAGATCTTTCTTCCCACTTTGCACGAGCTTTTCGAGAAATGGAAGAATGTCTTTGATGCCCGAAACTTTTTTATCGGTAATCAAAATAGCCGGATCTTTGTATTCTGCTTCCATCCGCTCGGAATTTGTGACCATGTAGGCTGATACATATCCCTTATCAAACTCGAGACCTTCCACAACCTCAGACTCAATACCAAAAAGTGGTGATTCTTCAACAGTGACCACTCCGTCTTTGCCGACTTTTTTGATAGTCTCGGCAATTTTTGCGCCAATCTCTGCCGACTCGGCGGAAATAGTTGCAACCTGTTTGATTTCTTCTGTCGTCTTAATTTCCTTCGCCATATCTTTCAGCGCAGCGACAACATCTTGCGTGGCTTTTTCAATACCCATGCGAATACCCATGGCATTGACGCCCATGCTTGTGTGCTTCATACCCTCGTGCACAATAGCCTGAGTCAATATGACAGATGTGGTAGTACCATCACCTGCCGTTTCATTTGTTTTGGTCGCTACTTCTTTCACAATCTCGGCACCCATGTTTTCAAATTTATCTTTGAGCGTGATTTCTTTAGCAATCGAAACACCGTCATTGGTAATAGTCGGGCTGCCGTAGCCTTTATCAAGGACGACATTTCTGCCGCGCGGACCAATCGTAATTTTGACCGCATCTGCCACCTTATCGACGCCAGCCTTCATCTTTTTTCGGGCATCTTCGCTGAAAATAATTTGTTTTGACATAGTAATTTATTTAATAATCGCCAGAATATTCTCTTCTTTGAGAATTATGTAATCGACATCATCGACTTTTATTTCGTCATAGCCATATTTTGAAAACAACACCGTATCACCCACTTTTACCGTGAGCGGCATGAGCTCGCCGTCTATATATTTGCCGGTGCCCACGGCAATCACCTCGCCTTCCTCCGGCTTTTCTTTTTTAATACTGTCAGGAATAAAGATTCCTGAATTCTTTTTAACGTCGAGCTCGTCAATCTGCCGCACAAGCACTCGATCGCCGAGCGGTGTGATCTTTTTCTCCGCCGCACCCTTGGGTGTATTTTTCATAGCTTGAGTAGTGGTTAACGCTAATAATTTTTTTAGACTCCTAGTATAGAATATTCCAAGGACGTGTCAAAGATTTTCTCAATAAAAGCAAAACCCCGAGCACAATTGTATCGGGGCTTGAGAGTTTATAGCTGTTCTCTCGAACTTGGCGGGGGGGGTACCGAAAGGACTAAGAGCCGAAGGGTTAAAAAGAGCCAAGGCTCGAAGTCAAAGAACTAGGCCTTGCGAAGCCCCGCGAACCACCAGTCGTCGTCCCAGTCGCGGACGTTGCAGTTGACGCCCGCGTTGCGCTCGCCGCCGATCCACCGGCGGAACGAGACGAAACACCAATTTCCTTTGGAATCCTTCCAATGGGTGGCGTTGGGCTTGGTGTCGGCGAAAGCCGAATCGTCTTCGTTAACCTTTGCCAAGGAATACGGATCGGCGGGGATGAGCCCGCGCAATTCGTACTCCTCGTCGAGATCGGCGTCCGAGATGTAACCGTCGCGGTCGCTGAGATTGGGTTTGAAGAACATAATATCCACTTCGTCACCCTCGCCGTGAGGCATGCTGTCCACGACCTGTTGGTCGGTGTACTGCTTGCGGCCGGTGGCGTCGAGCACTTGCTGCGGAGTGAGGGCGCGGTTGACCTTGACGCGGCGGACGATCAGATTGCTGACAGCTTCTACACGAGTGCGAAGCACCGCAACGAGATCAGCGACGTACTCGGGCTGGCCGAGAACTTGCTGGACAGCATTGGAGGCGAACTCACTGTGATGCTTACGCAATAGTGCGCGGTAGAGATCGACAGCTTTGTCGATCTGGCCATCGGTCATTACGGAACGCTCAGCGGATGGGGTCATGAGTTGAGTCATGGCGTCATCTTCCTTTCGTGTTTGCTGTTCCCGATATGGGACTTGGGGCTTCACCGAAGTGGTGTTTGCCACAGCATTTTATTCTTGTTATATTATACACCTTTTGAATCTAATTGTCAATATAACGTGACTGTTTTACGTATCATTAGATTCTCTCCCGCGCAGGCGGGAATCTAGTTACCACTTTTTCTGCATAATCACGATACAAAGTATTTGGAGTCTGGATCCCCGTTTTCACGGGGATGACAGAAATTCAGGAGATGACAGCTCATTTATTTAATTATTCATTGGACTCTTATGATCTAGTTGCACAAACTCAAGGTCATGCTATAGTAAATCCCTATGGGAATTATTGCGAAAATACTGCCTTATATCCAGATCGTCCTTGCGGTCGTTCTGGTGGCACTCATTCTTTTACAGCAGTCCGACGCCGATCTTGGCGGCGCATTTGGCGGTACCGACACCCTAAGCTCTCCAGCCCACACCCGCCGAGGCTTTGAGCGTTTTATCTTTATTTCAACAATCGTTATCGGCATTCTTTTTGCCGCCACATCATTGTGCGCGCTTGTCGTGAGATAAACACACCTCTCCCAAAAAACTCCGGACGCTTCATTATATGAAGAATCTATTTACCCGAACGTATACATTTCCAGGTTCACATTGGCTTGACGCCAAAATTGCGGGTTTCTCCAAAACTGCCAAGCTCATATTTTACGTACTTTGCGGCATATTTTTTATTTCGGCGGCAACCCTCCTTCTCAAGGTTAGTAATTCATTTCTCGTCACTATTCCGCAGCGTGGAGGCTCGCTTACAGAAGGTGTTGTCGGCATACCTCATTTCATCAATCCGTTGTTTGCCGTTACCGACGGCGACAAGGATATGGTGGCGCTCGTTTATTCCGGACTCATGCGCCGTCTGCCAAACGGCGAACTTATCCCCGATCTTGCAGATCATTACAGCGTATCGGCAGATGGCAAAACATATGATTTTATTCTCAAAAAAAATATTACGTTTCAGGACGGTACGCCATTAACTGCTGATGATATCGTGTTCACCATTCAAGCAGCTCAAAACCCCCTGATAAAGAGCACGGAATACGATACATGGCAGGGAGTGACCGTGAAAGAAGTAAACGCGGGTGAAGTCATGTTTACACTGAGTGCTCCCTATGCACCTTTCATCGAGAACACAACGCTTGGCATTCTACCGAAGCATCTTTTTGGAAAGCAAGAGCTCGAAAACACGGACATTCAATCCGCCACTGCATATCCGATAGGTTCTGGACCATATATGATCGCTTCCTTATCGCGCGATGCCCAAGGAGAAATAAATTCTTACACTCTCAAGCCTTTCGATCATTTTATACTCGGCAGTGCCTATATCAGCACACTGACAATGAAATTTTTTAATACTAATCAGGATCTTTTGCAGGCCTACAGAAATGGCGATGTTGATGATATCAACAGTATTTCAACGAGCGACGCTTTCAATTTAAAAAACAGCGGCAGCACTGTGGTCACCGCTGCGCTGCCCCGAGTCTTCGGTACCTTTTTCAATCAGGCCAGCAACCCGGCGCTTGCCGACCTCGCTGTTCGCCAAGCACTTGCCATGAATACCAATCAAGGGTATATTGTAGATACAGTTTTTCACGGCTTCGCCGATCCCCTCTATGGTCCCATGCCTTCGGCATTTATAGGGACATCAAGAAACATACCGGCTCCTGTGCAGGCAAGCACAACGGGTGCAATCAGTATTCTTGAAAAAGATGGATGGGTGCTCGGAGCAAACGGCATTCGCACAAAGAAAACGGCTCAGGGCAGCATTCCTCTTGCGTTCTCGATCTCAACATCTGATTCGCCTGAACTTACCGCAGTAGCCACGATTCTTCAGAGTGAGTGGCAGGCACTCGGCGCGGATGTGACCGTGAAAGTATTCGAGGGAGGCTATCTGGATCAAAACATCATTCAGCCGCGAAAATATGATGCGTTGCTGTTTGGCCAGCAGATCAACCCCGACCTTGATTTATTCGCGTTCTGGCAGTCATCGCAAATAAGCGATCCAGGGCTCAATATTGCCGAGTATGCAAATACAAACGCCGACAAATTGCTTCAGGCTATGAGGGTGACACTTGATCCACGTTTGCGGGAAAAGGAGTACCAGGCATTCGAAATGCAGATAGCAAAAGACGTGCCCGCAGTATTTCTGTATTCGCCGCAGTTTATTTACATTCAGTCCCCCGACGTAAAAAATGCACTGTTCAGTCAAGTCACCGCACCAAGCGACAGATTGGGAGCCGTATATACATGGTATACAACTACGGATACCATGTGGAACATATTCGCGCCACACTCATAACGCAAACATACAATTTATTTTATTTAATAATAATCATACATACTAGCAACCACATTATATGGAACCACAACGACAGAGTACCTCGGACACAGCAAAGCCGGCAGCAGCCCATCCACAGAGAATGGGAGGAGGACAGCGAATGAGATCATTTTCATCTGACCGTCCGCGAGGCGGAGGTTTTGCAGGCAAGCGCTCGATGCGGCGTCCAAGCCCGCCGCCGGATCGTAGCGGCATGAGAACCCATACTTCAAAACCCGAAGGAAAAGAGGGTGCTGAAAAAGAAGTGAAAATCCCCTCATCAGGAGACAATATTCGCATTATTCCGCTCGGCGGAGTCGAAGAAGTCGGCAAGAATATGACCGCCATTGAATACAAGGGCGACATTATTATTATCGACATCGGCTTTCAGTTTAAAGAAGAGGGTACTCCGGGCATCGATTATATTTTACCTAATACAAAATACGTAGAGGAGCACAAGGATAAAATCCGCGGCGTTTTCATCACACACGGACACCTCGACCACATCGGCGGTATTCCCTACATTATGCCGCTTATCGGCAATCCCGTCATTTACTCGCGACAGTTCGGTGCAATTATGATTCAGAAGCGCCAGGAAGAGTTTCCGCATTTGCCGCCGCTCGATATTAAGATCATCGGCAACAAAGAAACGATTGTCATCAGTCCAACACTGTCTGTGGAAACATTTCCTATTTCACACACCATTCCCGATTCGATGGGACTCATTATTAAGACCCCGATCGGCAATATTGTATTTATCGAAGATGTGCGCGTCGACAATGTAGCCGGCGTGCCGACACCGGAAGAAGTCGCCCAATACTCGCGCTTTAAAGACAAAAAATATCTTTTGCTGACAATGGATTCCACATCCATCGAAAAGCACGGCTTTTCGCTTTCTGAAACGACTGTTATTGAAAACATCGAAAAAATCATGCGCGGTGCCACAGGCCGCATGATCATCGGCACATTTGCGTCGCAAGTGGAACGCATCATCAGCATTATAAAAGCCGCCGACCGCTTCAATAAAAAAGTCGCCGTTGAAGGCCGCTCGATGAAGACCAACCTTGAGATCATTAAGTATCTCAAGCTCCTTGAACCGAAAAATATTATTCCGATAGAAGACATTGAAAAATATCCGCCCGACCGAATTATCATGCTCGTCACCGGCGCTCAAGGCGAAGAATTTGCCGCTCTTATGCGTATTGCAAATAAGACTCATAAATACGTCCGTCTTAAGCCGTCGGATACGATTATCCTTTCATCTTCCATTATTCCGACAAACTACTC
>CAWDXL010000007.1:0-21660 GCA_963806325.1 Candidatus Parcubacteria bacterium | reverse complement strand
ACGGTGACGCCCCACGTAGTGCGCCACAGCTTTGCCACCGATCTTTTGCAAAACGGCGCGGATCTGCGCTCGGTGCAAGCGCTGCTCGGGCATGCTAATATCGGTACTACCCAGATTTATACGCACGTGACCGACAAGCATCTCAAGGAAATCCACAAAAAATTTCATTCTAAAAACAAATAGCAATACATGCACGACGTTATTATTATTCCTACATACAATGAGCGGGACAATATCCGCCTGCTTATCCCAAAAATATTTGCTCGTACGCCAAACGTATTTATTCTTGTCGTTGATGACAGTTCTCCCGACGGTACGTCTGCCGAGGTAAAAAAGATGGCGAAAAAATACCGCCATCTTGGGCTTATCATAAAAGAGGAAAAAGAAGGTCTTGGCGCGGCGTATAGATATGCGCTGACATATGTTGCGTTCGATCCAACTATTAGGACGATTATCACTATGGACGCCGACGGATCACACGATCCTCTTTTTCTCGAGACATTGCTCGGTGAGCGTGAGCGATATGATCTTGTAGTGGGATCACGCTATATACCTGGCGGCCGCACACTCCATTGGCCGCTGCACCGTGAACTTTTGAGTCGTTGGGGAAATGTGTACGCACGGATTGTTACCGGGATTCCAATAAAGGACATGACATCAGGTTTTATGGCCTTCGACAGAAGTTTTTTGGGAAAAATAAATTTGGAACACATTCGTCCTACCGGTTATGCCTATCAAATAGAATTCAAATATGCCTGCATGCAAGCTGGTACCCGATATATCGAGGTACCAATTGTATTTAAAGAACGGGAAGTTGGTCAGTCAAAAATTACCGGCTCGATTGTTGTTGAAGGAATATTTACTCCCCTGCGGCTTCGGCTTTTATCTATTTTCGATTTCTTTAATATGTTTTTTAACGATAAAAGATAGTACCCGGTATTTTTCTTTATCTTTTCTTGAGGTTTATTTCATGTCTGATGTGTTTACATTAAGGCATGAAAAAATATTTTCTATATCTATATCAGTATTTTATTATTATTTTTGGTTTGGCGATTTTATGCTCAAATGTGAGCTTGGCATATGCAGAAGACTTTTCAACATTCAAAGCAAAACCTCCTCTTCATATATATCCATCATCCGTTTCGGCTCCGTCTGGCTTGAGTCCGAGTGTGATAAAAGCTGCCTATCACCTACCTCAATCAGGCGGATCGGTACAATTGCCATTGTTGGCGCGTATAACGATCCCAATATTGAAGCCGATCTTGGTGTTTTTGATGCGCAATTCAATCTTCCGGCTTGCACCATAAAAAATAAATGCTTAACAAAGCATCTTATGAAATCGAATACCTCAAGTGATGCTGGCTGGGCGCTTGAAACCTCGATGGATATAGAATGGGCGCACGCTATCGCACGAAACACCCGTATTCTTCTGGTGGAAGCAGCTTCCGACAGCGGCACCAATCTTCTGTCTGCTGTGGATTATGCCCGAAACCAGTCTGATGTCGTCGCGGTTTCCATGAGCTGGGGCGGGCCGGAATTTAAAACTGAAGCAAGCAAGGAATCTTATTTTGTAAGCAAATATGGCGCCACATTTTTTGCTTCATCGGGTGATAATGGTGCGGGTGCAAGCTGGCCGGCAGTGTCCGCACATGTTGTGGCGGTTGGCGGCACTCACCTTACCTTCGATGCTTCAAAAAATTTTATATCAGAAAGCGCGTGGTCTGGCAGCGGCGGCGGGATAAGTAAATATATTAAGGAACCTATCTACCAATCTTCATACTCAATTCCAAATGCGCAAGGTATGCGGGCAGTTCCAGATGTGAGTTATAATGCCAACCCGGTCTCAGGATTTTCTGTCTACGATAGCTATGGCTACAACTCTCAGAAAGGCTGGTTTACGCTTGGCGGTACATCTGCCGGTGCTCCGCAGTGGGCAGCAATACGAGCGCTCGGATTTGCCGGAACCTTTGCTACTAATGCCCGCTTTTATGCCGACAAAGCGACCGATGCCAATTCCCTCTTCTTTCGCGACATTGTCAGCGGTTCAAACGGTTCATGCACTTATTTTTGCACAGCCCGCAAGCGCTACGACTATGTCACTGGCCTCGGCAGCCCGCTTACAGTAAAGTTCTAATCCTCTGAAGTATTTCTTAAATATCTGGTATTATAGTTGGGATGAAAATCATCTCATGGAATGTGAATGGCTTGCGCGCCTTGCATCGAAAAGGAAATTTTTCTTGGATTGTGAATGAATCCCCTGATATTTTTTGTTTTCAGGAGGTGAAGGCTCATCCCGACCAGCTTGTCGATGAAATTAGAAAAAGCGAAGGATATTACGCATACTTTGCTTTTTCTAAAGTAAAAAAGGGTTATAGCGGTGTAGCTGTATATACAAAAAAAGAGCCGAAAAAAGTTGAATATGGCATGGGGATTAAAGAGTTTGATGAAGAAGGCCGGCTTCTGGGTGTCTATTTTGATAATTTCGTATATTCAATGTTTATTTCCCAAATGGCGGCGGCGGGCCGGTGCGTCTCGACTACAAACTTAGGTTTTATGATGCTTTTTTATCGCATATTGAAAAAGTTAAAAAGAATACAAAGGGAATATTATTTTCTGCGGCGATGTAAATACTGCCCATGAAGCAATCGATCTTGCTTAGACCACAAAAGAAAATGAAGGGAATACAGGTTTCCTTCCGGAAGAGCGAGCGTGGCTCGATGAAGTTGTGAATCACGGCTACGTCGATATTTTCAGGCACTACTACCCACTAAGATTGGTGCCTATACATATTGGGATATGAAAACTGCGGCGCGGGAAAGAAATGTTCGCTGGCCATCGATTATTTTTTCCTTTCAAGATTCTTTTGAAAAACGGAAGTCGTAAAAATTCTCAGTGAAATTTTTGGTTCAGACCACTGTCCTCTCGAATTGAATATAGATTTGAAATAAAATTTAGATTTTTCTGTACTAATTTATTCTTTGTAAATATAGTTATTTTAGGATGGTGTATTGACGATGGTAATTTAATATATCTAAACGCTATATAGTTGTTGACACTATTTAAATAAAAGACTACACTGGTTCCAGTCCAAGTAAGTGAAGTTTAGTTTGTGAGGCGCCGGAGTTTGATTTTGGAATCTTCCTTTATCAAACTCTGACATCACCTCACAAACAACCCTTCATCTTACCGTACAAAACAAAAACACCGCAGCAATCACTTCTTGTGAACGCTCAGGTGTTTTTTTATTTGTTTAAACTCTACCATACACTCTTCCCGAGCCCCAAGGCTCGTTATTTATTACTCCACAAAGTGTTTTTTTCTAATCTCCTCTATCTTCTTTAATCTCCTCCTGTTCTTTAATTGCCTTGCCTTTTTCTCCCAAATCCCTTAATTCTTTTTCAGAAAGTGCAGCCAATTCCCGTGCCCTTTTCTCCAGATATTCTTTTGTATTTAATTTAGGGTCTTCAATCACCTCTTCGAATAAAGCATGCAGAATAAAGCCTATCTTTGGGCCTGGTTTCTCATGTATCGCATCCATAATCCCCTTTCCGTCTATCTTGAGCATGCCGACAGACACAGGATCGCGCATAACCTCTTCTATCATTGCGTGATATTTTCTTAATCTATAAGGATTTTCTTTAGGCCGGCCTGTACCGATACGGTCTGCGACTCTGATATCCATAAGATCCCAGACATTTTCTTTGCCGACATTCACGACAAGCCTGCGCACAGCCGAATGCGTAATTTCTTCCGTATCGGAGAAAAACATATGCCAGCGGACAAGCTTTACGACTTTATCTACAGTTTTTTGCGGAAATTTTAAATCCTGCAGAATTTTTTGGTCATTTTTGCACCAACGACTTCATGGCCATAAAATGTCCATTTCTTCTCCCCTTTTCTTCGGGTAGCAGGCTTGCCGATATCATGAAATAGTGCGGCTAATCTTATCTCAAGAGGCCACCCCTTATCGGCAGTGAGCTGCAAGGCACGCAGTAAATGTTCCCACACATCATATACATGTACTCCTCCCTGATCAATGCCAATGCTTGTTTCAAGATCAGGGACAATGTATTTCAGTATCTGAAGCCTAGCAGCCATTTCCAATCCCTTTTTTGGGTGTGGAGACATGATAATTTTTGAAAATTCATCTCTGATTCGCTCCCTCGAAATTATCTTTAGAAGATGAGAGTTATCCACAACTGCTTTCTCCGTTGAAGATTCTATGGTGAAATTTAATTCACATGAAAAGCGCACCGCTCGGAGCATGCGAAGAGCATCTTCAGTGAAACGCTCCTGAGCAATTCCAACGGTACGAATGACCATGTCTTTTATATCGTCCTGTCCTTTATACAGGTCAATAAGTTCCAGCTTGTAAGGGTCTAAAGCCAGAGCGTTAACGGTAAAATCGCGTCTTTTAAGGTCATCTTCCAATTTTTGGCTAAACACAACAGCATCCGGATGTCTTTTATCAGCATACCCAGCTTCTGTCCTATAAGGGGTGATCTCAATAACTTTCAAGGACTCAGGAATATCTTCTCCTTCGTCGACGACTCCTACTGTCCCATAGCTATTTTCATAGTATGTTTTTGGAAAAAGAGCAATTATCTGCTCAGGAGTAGCGTTGGTTGTAATATCCCAATCTCTCGGTTCCCTCTTCATAATCAAATCTCTCACACAGCCTCCTACAAGCCACGCTTCAAGACCTGCTTCATGCAGGATGGCAACGTTTTTCAGGACGTGCTGCGGAATTTTTTTGATAATGTCACTAGTGTTCATAGAAATTTGAGCCTTTTATAGCTAAATACTACGTTATATTTGGTTTTTTTACCAATTATAGGTATGATAATGGCACAATGCGCCCGTAGCTCAACGGATAGAGCACTTGTCTTCGGAACAAGGGGTTGTGGGTTCGAGTCCTGCCGGGCGCACAATTTGATAAGTATGATATTTCAAGTATAATAGCTAAACAATACATATGCGGGCATGGTTTAGTGGTAGAACACGTCCTTGCCAAGGATGAGACGGGAGTTCGATTCTCCCTGCCCGCACACAAAGTCTCCGAGAAGTAAGCTGTCACGTCTTGTCTTTTATTTTCTCTCCTAAAATGAGTCTCATTAAATAAAGCCACATTTCTGGACAAACTGTGGATAACTATGGGGATATGTGTATAAAAGACACCCTATTTTGTCCCTAAAAACAGACTTTTTATAGCAAGGAAACAATATAAACTCATATTTATAGCCTTATTTTTATAAGACAATGGTTGAGTTACCTATATACTACGTTTCACGTGAAAATATAGTCATGCAGTGTTATTCATGAAACTTTATATTTAATAAAGCTTTATTTCATGTCTCTAGAGTATGATTTGTTTCATGAATAACAAAAAATCATCAAAACGGAAGAAAAACAAGCTTATTGGCGCAGAAAAGGTGGAAAAGAAAGAAGAAAAGCAAGATTTAAGAACAAAAAAGCGAAAAATAGGGGATTTTGGCGAGGATGTGGCAGTCAGGTTTCTCATGAAACAAGGATATGACATTATGGATAGAAACTATCTTAAACCCTATGGTGAACTTGATATTGTGGCTCTAAAGCAAGAAAAGAATCTATTTCATAGAAGTAAAAACTGTCACGTAAAGCACCACTCAGGCATGTTATTCATGAAACATCTGATAATTATAGGCCAGAAGATAATGTTCATGCGTATAAGCTTAAACGATTAAGCAATGTTATTCAGGCGTATGTCCTTGAAAAGCGAATAGGGGACAAAGCATGGCAGTTTAACGTTATTACTGTCTATCTTGTAAAAGAAGAGAGAAAGGCGTATATAAACATGCTTGAGGATATTATTTTGTAATATTTATATAAAATTCTGAAAAAGCCTTGTAATAGGTACCCGGTGTGTTAGTATGAAGAACATTCGGAGCGTGGTGTAACGGCTAACATTCCTGTTTTGGGAACAGGCGACTCAGGGTTCGAATCCCTGCGCTCCGACATTTTAGATCAGAATACTTATCGCAATGTCTCTGACGTTTAAAAAGAACATAGAAGACTTTGTGTGCGAGCATTGTGGAAAAGCGGTGAAGGGGAATGGCTTCACAAACCATTGTCCTGCGTGTTTGTGGTCAAAACATGTAGATGTGCACCCGGGCGATAGGGAAGCGGCCTGTGGCGGGCTTATGGAGCCTATGGACGTTATTCATGAAACGCAGGAGTACTATATTGTTCATGTATGCACAAAATGCGGCCATAGAAAGAAAAATAAAGTGAGTCCGGAAGATGATTTTGATAAAGTGGTAGAGATCGCAAAGAAAAAAGCGGCGAACGTTTAGTAATAAAAAACTGGCAGGGGAGTGAAAGGTTTGATAGTATACGAAACACATGCGGGATTAGTTTAGTGGCAGAACAGCAGTTTTCCAAACTGTTGGCAGGAGTTCGATTCCCCTATCCCGCACAGAAAATAAACAAACAAAAAACCTCTGATTATTTATCAGAGGTTTTTGTTTTGAAAGAGAATGAAAAAATTATCTTACTGCATCCTTCAAGCCTTTTGCTGCGCGGAATTTTGGAACGCGCATTGCCGGGACATCTACCATCTCGCCGGTGCGAGGGTTGCGAGCCTTGCGAGCCAAGCGCTGCTTTGCCGAGAAAATACCGAGGCCTGCGATTGAAACTTCATCGCCTTTCTTGAGAGCCTCAACAATCGTGGTGATCATTGTTTCTACTGCCTGCTCTGCCTGGACCTTTGTCCCTCCAAGCACTGCGTGAACTGCATCAACAATACTTGCTTTGTTCATAGTATGTACGTTAATTGGTAATACTTGTTGCTTGGTATAAGTATATAATACGCCAAAATTTGTGCAATACGGCTATACAAGGCCTTACAATAAGAAACAAATTTGACTATCTGGCAAATTCTATGACGCGAGCTTCGCGAATGACCGTGACTTTTATTTCTCCCGGGATATTTCAATTCGTTTTCAATCCGTACGGCGATTTCTCGGGCCATATTTCGAGCGTCAAGATCGGAAACATCGGCTGGCGTGACAAAAACCCTTATTTCTCGGCCCGCTTGGAGAGCGAAGGATTTTTCAACACCCTTAAACGAACCTGCTATTTTCTCGAGATCTTCCAATCGTTTGAGATAATTTTCAATGGTGTCGCGGCGGGCGCCCGGACGTGAGCCGGAAATTGCGTCAGCGACCTGAACGATAATAGATTCGACGGTTTCATACGGATATTCGCCGTGGTGTGCCTGCATTGCTTTAATGACGGCTTCATCAGCACCAAATTTTTGGAGAATTCTGCGTCCAATTTCAACGTGTGTACCTTGTACTTCATGATCGACAGCTTTGCCGATGTCATGGACGAGCGCGCCGGTCTTGGCAACGAGTACATTTGCACCCAATTCTTCGGCAATAACGCCGGCAATGTGAGCCATTTCTATCGAGTGCTGAAGCACGTTTTGTCCATAGCTCGTCCTAAAATGAAGGCGCCCTAAAACCTGAATAATACGCGGATCAAGATTGAAAATTCCGCATTCGTATACAGCCTGGTCTCCTTTTTCTTTAATAATCTTATTAATTTCGGTTTTAGCTTTTTCAACCACCTCCTCGATTTTTGCAGGCTGAATACGGCCGTCGGCAATAAGTTGTTCAAGGGCGAGCTTAGCTACATGCCGGCGAAGAGGATTGAATGACGAGATAGTGATAGAACCAGGAGTGTCATCAACAATGATTTCAACACCGGTGGCGCGTTCAAATGCTTTGATGTTTCTGCCTTCTTTGCCGATAATTTTTCCTTTGATCTCATCATTTGGAATCTGAACGTTGGTCGACATGACATCAGAGGCAACAGAATTGCCCATGCGCTGGATAGCAGCAGTCAAAATTTCCTGAGCGCGGTGTTCGTAGCGCTCAGTGCCATTCATATCAAGCTTCTGTAAGCGCACCAAGATATCCTCTTCGCTTTTTTGCTCGACAATTTTAATAAGCACAGCCTTTGCTTCCGCCTCAGAAAGATTTGCGGTTTTTTCAAGCTGCCGGCGCTGTTCAGTTTCAAGCTCTGCAGTCTTATCTTTAATTGCCCGGATCTCTGTTATCTTAAGCTTTAAATTTTCAACCTCGGTATCGATATCAAGCTGCCGCTTGTCTAAAAGCTCCTCTTTTTTAATGAGGCGATCCTCTGTTTTTTTGAGTTTATCTTCTTTTTCTTTTATCTCTGATCTAACCTCCCTTAATGTGTCGATTGATTTCTGCTCCGCTTCAGTGGTGATTCGTTTTGCTTCTTCTTCTGCGGCCGATAAAATTCGCTTGATTTCTTGCTCAACTGATCCCTTTTGGTTGAGGGCAATGAGTATTCTCAAAATGTAACCGAGGAGGATGCCTATACACCCGACAAGGGCTACAAAGAGAAACGCTAATGATAATGACATATAAAACGCGGCGCTGCTTCAGTGCCTGGTGTGTGAAGATATGGAAAAGAAAGAATAGAGGAAAGGGGATTCATACGTTCGAGACGGAAACAGCGCAACTAATTAATCTGGATAATGGTTTCATAGTACAAGATTTTAGCTTTCTTGTCTAATTTTCTACCACCCCTCAATCCCCTCCTAGGATAAGGAGGGGAGGCCAGACTAGATAACTTTATCGATAATTCCGTACTTCTTTGCTTCCTCGGCGTCCATAAAATAGTCGCGGTCGACATCTTTTTCGATGCGAGCAACGGTTTGCCCGGTATTTTTTGCAAGAATCTGATTGAGGCGCTCGCGGGTCTTCATGATCTGCTTTGCGGTGATCTCGATATCGGATGCTCGGCCTTCAGTACCTCCTGACGGCTGGTGAATCATGATTTCTGCGTTTGGAAGAGCAAAACGCTTGCCTTTAGCGCCGGCTGAGAGCAAAAGCGCACCTGCCGATGCGGCAATTCCTACTACGGTAGTGGAAACATCCGGCTTGATATGGTTCATAGTATCGAGCATGGCAAGTGCAGCGCTTACCGATCCTCCAGGAGAGTTGATATAAAGAGAGATATCTTTTTTTGAATCTTCCGATTGGAGGAAAAGAAGCTGGGCAATGACAATATTCGCTACGCCGTCATCAATGGGGCCGGAAAGGAACACAATCCTCTCTTTTAAAAGGCGGGAATAAATATCATATGCCCTCTCGCCGAAGCTTGTTTTTTCAATGACTGTCGGGATTAAATAGCTCATAGTTTTGATGGTTTAAATTAAGCGAACGCGATAAGTATACTCTGTGAAAGAGGATTTGCAAATCATGTTTTTTTGAATCAGCGCAAGTTCCTCCCCTCCTTATCCTAGGAGGGGATTGAGGGGTGGTAGTTGATCTTGAGCTTTATTTCATCTATGTATTTTTATACTTAGGAATGCTTTTTAATAATCAAGATTTAAGAAAAGTGAGGCAGTATCTACGAAATAATTCTACGCCACAAGAGATATTATTATGGCAATATTTACGTGGGAGCAATCTCGGATGCAAATTTAGACGGCAACATGGGATTGGTCCGTACGTTGTTGATTTTTACTGTAAAGAAAAAAGACTGATTGTTGAATTGGACGGTTCTCAGCATTTAGAAAATAAAAGATATGACAATGAGAGAACAAAATATATTGAAACACTTGGCTATAAAGTCTTGAGATTTTGGCAAACTATGAAATTAATAAGGATTTATCAGAAGTGGTGGAAGAAATTAAAAGAAATACCACCCCCTAACCCCTCCTAGGATAAGGAGGGGAGGCCCAAAAAATTCCGAGAATTGTGCTAGTATGTTTTTCATGCGACTCCACCGCTTCTTCATAGAAGAGCAGATGCGAAATAAAAAAAGAGATTACTCTCTACGATGATGAGGTTATTCATCAGTGGGGGAAGATGTGTTTCGCCTGCGGGCGGGAAGCCAGGTGCTTTTGCTCGACAATCGAGGCTTCGAATTTTTAGCTGAGATAAAGCTTTTGGCGAGAGGGCAAGCAGATATTTCTATTTTATATACGACACATCTTAGAAAATATTCCAGATAAAGATGTCGCTCTTCTGGTACCATCAAAAAAGACAATTACGAATGGATTTTGGAAAAAATGTACCGAGATTGGCGTCTCGCATTTTATTCCTGTTGTTTACAAAAAATATCTAGAAGAAAGATTTGAATATAGAGAGAGCGCAGAAATAATCAAAGAAGCCTCAGAACAGTCTGAGAGGGGGATTATGCCTATACTTGGCGAAGTATCGAATCTTGCACAAGCTTTAGAAAAAGCAGATGCAGAAAATCTCTCTCTTATTGCATTTCATTCTGATTCAGAATATTCAGACATGGCTACATTTGATGAAAAAATAAAAGAAAAATTATTCATCGATAAATTCTCATCTGAAAAAAAAAAAGTTGGGAGTTTTGTTGGCCCGAAGGTGGTTGGTCTCCGAAGGAAGTAGAACTATTCAAATCAAAAAACATTCCTATTTATACATTAGGAAAACAAGTGCTGAAAGCAGAAACCGCGGCGATTGTGATCAGTGCACTGATAATCTTGTAAAATAAAAAAACCACTCCATAATATGAAGCGGTTTTTTTATTTTACAATTTAAGTTAAATTTTACTTCTGCTCTTCCAAAAATTTTACAACCTTCTCTATTTTAAGCATGTGATCGACATAGATAGTCGCACGGCCGGCGTCGATGTCTTATAGTTGGCGGTGAGATGATGTACTTCTTCGTCAACCTTTTCTGTCGGCGGTAATTTTTTCCTGGGCCGGCGATTGTTTCAAGGATGAGATTGAAGCTTGGCTCTTTTTTCAGCATCAGCTTTCCCATTCTTTTGCCAAATCTTCAGGCTTCTTGTTGACATGTTTAAGATAATCATCAATTTTTAAACCCATACTCTGAACATCATTTTCAAACTGAGCAAACATTTTATTGAGTTCAATATCTATGAGTGGCTGGGGGATGACAACATTTGTTTCAGCGACAAGCTTTTCAAGAAGTGCTGAGCGGCTCTTATCCTTTATTTTATTTTCTTTTTCTTTAAGAATATTATCTTTGGCTTTTGCTTTGAAATCTGCTACCGAATCAAAACCTCCGAGGGTTTTCACAAATTCATCAGTAAATTCAGGTCTGAGTTTGTCTATTTCCTCATTGTTGTGGCTGTGATCGTTTACATCTTTACTATTGAGATGATATTGCTTGTGAGCCTGCTGTTTGCGCACTTCTTCAATAACATCGTTAATCTCTTTCTCAGAGACCTCATGATTTTCTTTTTTGTCAGCTTTTTTAAGCTCGACGGCTGTCTCCTTCGCTATTTTTTTATAATCAGGAAGCTTTACTTCTGGTGTGACACTAATGGCGATTTTAAATTCTATCGGGTTGCCGGGAGCGAGCTTTGTGATGCCGATCTGCGGGCGGCCAATATAAGTCGGAGCATTTTTCTCAATAATTTCGGGAGCAATATCTTTGAGGGCGATTTCGGCAGCCTCTTCCAGCACAAATACCTCGCCGTAGCGTTCAACAATCACTTTTTCAGGGATGTGTCCTTTGCGGAAGCCGGCAACTTCAACCTGCTCACCAATTGTTTTCAAGGCTTTTTTTATATTCAGTAATTGCAGCAAGAGAAATTGATCCGGTAATTTCAACTTCAGACGTTTCTTTCTTCTCAGTTACTTTGATATTTTCGTAGCTCATGTACCTCTTTTATTTAGAATATTTTTGCTTATAGAGTTCGATTGATTTAAGTACCGCTGCCTCCGCCTCTTTCTTTCCCATGACGCTGTTTATTTTTACAATATCGCCTTTACCTTTAAGAATCTTGTAGGTCTCAAAGAAGTGAGTAAATTCTTTGATCATATGCTTGTTTAAATCCGCCAAATCATGAGTATCGTCCCATCGCTTGTCATCGACGGGTACGGCAATGATCTTATAATCAGAATCGCCGGAATCAGTCATATCCATGACAGCGACAGGGCGAACTTTTACCAAAATACCAGGTGCGAGAGGAAATGTCGTCAACACAATGACATCAAGCGGATCGCCATCATCCCAAAGTGTTTGTGGTGCAAAGCCATAATCAAACGGATAGGGGGCATAGGAAAAATTTGCGCGATCTAGGGCGATCAGGCCTGTTTCCTTATCAAGTTCATATTTATTGAACGAACCCTTCGGAATTTCAATAATAGTGTTGAATTCTCCCGGAACCTTTTTACCTAATGAAACATCTTTCCATAAGTTCATAGCCTTATTTTTAAATAATAATAAATGAAGATAGAAAAACTACTGAGCGACTTCGCTGCTTACACTGCCTACATCAAGCGGCTTTGGAACATCTTCAGTCGGCTTAGCTGCTTCGGCTGCTGCAAGTTCTTCACCTTTTGTCGATTGAATATTAATTCTCCAGCCGGTGAGCTTTGCGGCCAAGCGGACATTTTGTCCGCCTTTTCCAATAGCCAGTGATTGCTGATCTTCAGCTACTTTTATTTTGGCGGTCTTATTGGCTTCGTCCATCTCTACACTGATGACTTTGGCAGGGGACAATCGCATTTCAACAAAACGCTTCTGATCCGCAGACCATTCAATAATATCAATTTTCTCGCCGCCGAGCTCACTGATGACGGGGATACACGCACACCGCGCTGTCTCCGACGATTGATCCGACAGGATCAAATATGGCCATCATTTGATGCGACAGCAATTTTTGTACGTGAGCCGGCTTCTCTGGCAATCGCTTTTACTTCTACGGCACCACTGGCTACTTCAGGTGCTTCAACTTCAAAAAGTTTGATTAAAAATTTTGGATGCGAGCGGGAAAGTCGAAGAAATACGCCACGCGGGGTTTCTTCGACGCGGTAAAGATAAGCTCTGATGCGTTCGCCTTGGCGATAGTGTTCACCGGGAATTTGTTCTTCATACGGCAAAATACCGGAAGCGCGGCCCATGTCGACAAAAATGTTGCCGCGCTCGCTGCGCTGGACGGTGCCGGAGACAATCTCGCCTTCATGCTTGCCAAATTCTCCCATGACGGAAATTTTTTCTGCTTCGCGGATTTTTTGAATAATGACCTGCTTGGCTGTTTGTGATGCAATGCGGCCGTAATCGTCTTTCATTTCAAGAGGGAACACGATTTCGTCTTCAATCTTTGCGTCTTTTTTAATTCTGCGTGCATCGGAAAGGAGAATGTGGTGCTCAGGATTAAAAATAATTTTATCGTCTTCGCCTTCTTTGATCTCAGGAATTTCGGGAAGCGTACCATCTTCGTTTGGTGTGATGATGTCTTTTTCATCAATGACGATTTTCACCTGGTAAAATTCGGTTGCACCGGTGTTTAAATCAAATTTTGCACGTACGATCTGGCCGCGTTTGCCGTAGTCTTTTCGGTACGCAGTCGCAAGTGCTGATTCGATAGCATCGATGATTTTCTCCTTTGGAATACCTCGTTCCTCCTCAAGCTGATCGAGGACTGAATGAATTACTTTTAAATCGAACATAATGGCTTCATTTAATGATTAATTGTAATAAAAATTTACACTACTGATACAAAATGTGAATTTTCCTAAAAAAACGAGTCCGCCGGGGAGGGCGAACCTGTAATGTCTACACAATATCGCTATTAAGGAAGAAAGTCAAATTATATAAAAATGTCCGGACGCACGAGGCAGGCGCCGGACATTTTGAGTCCATTCTCTATCTACAAAACCATAAAAAACATTCATTACTCGCTCCATCCGTGGGAATCCCTTTATTGGCCATTTGCGGTTGGTCCTTGAGGTGCCTCAGTGTTGTTGTGCTCGGTGATATGGCTGCCGGTAAAAACGCTCGAGTTGGCATCTTGGGTTTTGTCGCTCGACTCGAAATCTCTTACAATGCCGTTGGCGTCTAGCATGATTTGGACATTCTGCAGGCGGGTGTCTGTGCCGCCGGCAAATAGTCCGACAATCGGCACGAAAGTGGTGCTCTTGACGCTCATATCAGTATGGTTGTAGATGAGTGTCCTTTCACCGTTGTTGCCGGCCATTACCACATGCGAAGGCGGCCCCAGGAGTGTCTCGACTTCAACACGAGACATTCCTTTGTGCAGCTTGGCGATATTGCCGGAATCCAGTGCGGGGCCGTTTGATGCAGAGATGCAGCCGGTGAGAAATGTGCCAGCTGCGAAGAGAAAAACGACGCGGAGAAGACTGCGTGCAACCATGGTTGCTCCTTATAAGGGGGGGGTGAAACAGCACTCAAGGTTTCGCCACAAGCGAAGGCTTGAGTGCTGTGTACATTACTGGTATTAAAGATTGCCACTATATGAAGTATTTGTCAATTTTTTATTTTCCTGCGTCTACCGGTTCGAGAATAATATCACTGTCGTTGTGCTCATCTGCTGTCTCATTTGTCACTTCGCGCCCGGCCGAATCTATGATGATACTGCTGACGCCGAGCATTCGATACCATAAACTTCGGTCGATATTTACATAAAGAGTGTGCTGTTTTTAAAATATGTGCATAACGCGAGCGATGTTATTTGATATACTATAGACGTTATTTATGCACATTGAAGAAGGACAACTCCTTAATTTTATTATCGACTCAGGCCTTGCGTCGCGTTCTGATGTTGAGAAGGCAAAAGATGAGGCGAAGAAATCCGGCAAGACTGTTGCGCATGTCCTTGTCGACAGTGGAAAGCTTACGAGCGATGAAATGCGCCGCATGCAAGCGTATGTACTCGGTATTCCGTTTGTTGATTTAAAAAATCAGAAGCTCAATATTGATGTGCTCTCGAAAATTCCCGAACCGATTGCCCGCAATCACAATGTGGTCGCTTTTAAAATGACTGCCGATACACTGGAAGTGGCCATGCTTGATACTGAGGATTTGTCGGCAATCGATTTTATCAAGAAAAAAACCGGCCTAAGAATTTTGCCGCGGCTTACTGACGATGCTTCCATCAAGGCGGCACTCCTGCAATATCAAAAAAGTCTCAAAGCGGAATTTGGCGATATTATCCAGAAAGAAATTGGTTCCATTAAAACAGTCGCCGATAAATCGGGCGACGGAGGATCAGAATCTGCCGAAGATTTGAAAAAACTTGCTTCCGATCTGCCGGTGGTGCGCGTTGTGGAGACGCTGCTCAAGCATGCAATTATTCAAAACGCCTCCGATATTCATATTGAGCCGCAGGAAAATGAAGTCTTGGTGCGGTATCGTATCGACGGCATGCTGCATGAAGCTATGATTTTGCCAAAAACTGCTGCGGCGCCAGTCACTGCCCGTATCAAAGTGCTGTCAAATTTAAAGCTTGACGAAAAGCGTTTGCCTCAAGACGGTCGCTTCAAGATAGAAATGAATGGTGAAAATGTATCGTTTCGCGTCTCAATGCTGCCGACTTATTACGGGGAAAAAACCGTCATGCGTTTGCTGCGTGAAAATGTCTCCGGATTTTCTCTTGAAGTTTTGGGATTTCATGGCAGAGGGCTTGAACGTATCCATGATGCCACGAAGCTTGCGACAGGCATGATCCTTACCACAGGGCCTACCGGTTCAGGAAAAACCACCACACTATATACTGTGCTCGATATTTTAAACACGCCGAGCGTTAACATTTCTACGATTGAGGACCCGATCGAATATCAGATGAAACGCGTGAATCAGACGCAGGTGAAGCCTGAAATCGGTTTTGCCTTTTCCTCGGGCTTGCGGTCGCTCATGAGACAAGATCCAGATATTATTATGGTCGGAGAAATCCGCGACAACGAGACCGCCTCTCTCGCTATCAACGCCTCGCTTACTGGCCATCTGGTGCTTTCTACCCTCCATACAAATTCTGCAGCAGGCGCTATTCCTCGCCTGATTGATATGAAAGCTGAGCCATTTCTTATTGTCTCTACAGTCAATGTTATTATTGGACAGCGCCTCATTAGAAAACTTACGCAAAATCGCGAGCAGTATTTTCTTTCCGATGCTGAATTTAAGCATTTATCTGATGTGATCGACATGCAAGCAGTCCTCGTCCATCTCAAGGAAGAAAAAATTGTTGATAAAGATGCTATATGGAAAAAAATTCCTTTCTACAAAGCTGTCATGTCAGCAGAAGCGCCTGACGGCTATAAAGGCCGCATTGGTATTCATGAAGTCTTAAAAATTACGGCGCCAATTCGCGAGCTTATCATGCAGGGCAAGACGGCAAAAGATATCGAAGATCAGGCCCGCAAAGAGGGAATGACAACCATGATCGAAGATGGTGTTTTTAAGGCAGTGCAGGGTCTCACCACTATCGAAGAAGTATTCAGAGTGGTTTCAGAATAAAAATTCATGTCCCGCTTCAACGTTCATTATATTGATGCCGCCGGAAAAGATTTTTCCGAGGAAATGGAAGCTGCCGACCAGATGTCGCTTTATGGCGTTTTAAAAAATGAAGGCAAGACGCTCATTTCAGCTTCAGAATTGAAAGCCGGGTCAAAAAAATCGAGCATTTTTTCGTTGAGCTTCGGCGGGAAAGTAAAGACTCACGACAAAATTATTTTTGCCAGAAATTTGGGAGCAATGCTCGAAGCGGGATTGTCCGCTGCGCGGGCGCTTGCGGTAATGGAAAAGCAAACGCGCCAAAAGAAATTTAAATCAGTTATTGGGGCGATTGGAAAAAGTATCAGTCAGGGAAAAACATTGCATGAATCAATGGCCGCTTTTCCTGATGTGTTTCCTCAGGTTATGACTTCCATGACAAAAGCCGGCGAAGAATCGGGATCACTCTCACAATCGCTTCGTATTGTCTCAGGTCAGATGGAAAACTCCTACGAGCTTTCGAGAAAAGTGCGTGGTGCCATGATGTATCCGTGTGTCATCATCTGCGCCATGATCGGTATCGGTATTTTTATGCTTGTATATGTCGTACCAATCCTCTCAGCAACCTTCAAGGAAATGAATGCCACGCTGCCTGCAAGCACAGAGGCTATTTTGGGCGCCAGTGATTTCGTGGTTTCTCATATCGTACTTATGGCGCTCAGTCTTGCGGTCATTATTGTTATTATTATTGTCGGTTTCCGTACACAAGAAGGCAAGCGTCTTAAAGATTTTCTTTTCATTCATTTGCCGATCATTGGGCCGATCAATAAAGAGGTGAATGCTGCCCGCACCGCCCGCACCCTGTCGTCCCTTCTTTCTGCAGGTGTTGACGTGGTAGTAGCAGTTAAGATTACCGGGGAGGTTGTTCAAAATTCATACTACCGGGCAGTGCTCAAGAAAGTTGAGGAGAAGATTCAGAAAGGCGATCCTATTGCTACTGTTTTCGGTGAGAATGAGAAACTTTATCCGCCGTTTGTCGGTGAAATGATTTCAGTCGGCGAAGAAACAGGACAGCTCTCGCAGATGCTTCTTGGTGTCGCTACATTTTATGAAAACGAAGTTGATCAAAAAACAAAAGATCTTTCTTCAATCATCGAACCAGTTCTCATGGTTGTCATCGGTGTTGTTGTAGGAGTCTTTGCTGTTTCTATCATCGGCCCCATCTACTCGCTTGGAAATAACATGAACTAAATAAATATAAGCAGAAGAAACTACTTCAGCTCTTGCCAGGAAATTATTTGATACTGTGCTGAAGTGAGGGGAAAGCTTGGTGGAGGGCCATAGAGTAAATTTAAATCATATGCAGCAGGCTGATTTTGATACCCGCTCACTACGCCACCCGATCCATATGCGAAATATCCTTGGCCGTTTGAGGCAAACATGCCGTACGTTGTAAGCGTTGAAAGAACCGCATATGGCGAACACGTGTAGTAGTAGCGGAGTGTTTGGCCTTCCTGCGCCACAATTGCTCCGTCAATCGTTAAATTATTGGCACTTGCCATGCCGACGATAAAATTGTTCTGAGCAATAAGTGCAAGTTCGTCGCTGCCGTCAAAATTTGTATACGTGAGATTGTTGTTTACAATAATATTTTTACGCGTGTTTACATTGTCGGGAAATGTTCCGACAGCAATGGTGAGACGCTGCTTATTGATTTGCCCCTGTACCCAAATATTGTCGCCAAAAAACATCAAGCCGTTTGCTGGATATGAATATGTACCAAGAAGAGTAGTACTGTTGACGCTCCATGTGCCCCAGCCTGTTTGTCCGCCGGGATATGAATTTGAACAGCTGCCGGGAGATAAAAGAGAATTTACTTTATAGAGCTGGAATGTGCTGCCCGTCCCTAAGACTACTTCATAGCCGTTGGCACCTGAAGCTCCGCGGTAAAATCCATTGCTCTCTGCACTCGATTGAATTTGTGAAAGGTTGGCAGTAATGCCATTGAAATCGACAGCGGGTACGGGAAAATTTCTGCCGCCAACAAAAACATCAGGGCGGCTCGGTGCTACAGACGCTGTAGAAGTCGGTGTCGGATCGCCGTTTGGATATCCCGTGCCGGGCACGCATGTGTAGACGCCGAAATGTGTGCCAGGACAATTGCTCGTACTTGAAGTGTCGGTAAAGCTTGATGCGGCGCTTGTCACGGTATTGTGAGCAATTGGTTCGGGGCTGCCATTCCAGAATCCCACGCCTGCATTTGATTGGACGGGTCCAGTCACATTGTCGCCGGCTCCGTAATAGACAATGCTATTTGTTACATAGGCGTACTGAGCAAGAGAAGGTATGGCATATTTGACTTGAATTTCCCGAGCAATGCTTGGATCAGCTAAAACAGTGCCTGTTGATTGAACAGTTACGATAGAAGAACCGGTTGGCGGCGGGGTGATAGTGAGAGAAAATGCGCCGATAACATTTCCATTTTTATCAAAAAATTTATGAACATATGGTGCGGGTGTCGTAGTACCGTCCGTATAATCTGTTGCCGCATATGCCAGGTGCCACCGATAATATTCAATGCCGGCTTCAGATATCTGAAAAGCCTGTTCCCGATAGTAAATAGTGTCGGAATAGCGGGAAGCGACTACTGTCTGCATGATGAGTCCTGCGAGCAGAAAAATAGCAATGCTTGAAAATACCAAGACTTCGACCAGCAGTGCTCCTTTTTGTTGTGCGAATAAATTTTTCACAAATTATTTTTTAAATTGCGCAGCGATACCTGAGTGGTGGCTGTCATCGGTACTATAATATGGTTTTGGAATGTATTAATAATAACCGTCATTTTAACGAGGCGCACGCTCGTAATGTTGACAGGCTGAGAAAGGGGGGCTGTCGTGCCGTCATAGGTGCCGTCATAATATTGGAAAATTGGAGTGCTCGTACTCGTGGTGTTTGCGATATTGCTGATAACAGCAACGGGAGTGCCGCTGCCGGTATATTGCAGAGGAGTTCCCGAAGGTTCAATAATGGTTTTATAGAGCGTGGTACCGCTCAAATAATATGTAATCTCTTCTTTTGTGCCATCTCCATTAATGTCGCTGTAAAAACTAAGAGTGGATGTTCCTACCGTGATGAGCGGATAGCTGCCGGTGTTAGATATTGAAGCTGTACGCAATTCTCCTACGGTAGGCTGAAGCAAGGTGGAGGCGTCATATTGTGCAAATACCGAGCTCTGTGCTGAGCCGGAAAGTACATAGGCATCGCGGCCAAGCGCGGTGATGACAAGCCCAATGATTACCGACATAGCGATAACCACAACAAGTTCTGCGAGCGTATACCCTCCTTTTTTTGTGCTGATGCGTATCATAATTATTTTATTGAGATTGCAGGAGAATATTTTGATTCTGCCAGTTTGGACTGCTTGCATTGATAGTAATCGTGCCTGTCGTAGTCTGGTAGCCACTTCGGGAAATGGTGTAGGTATAAGTATTATTGCCCAGTCCGGAAAAAAGTACCTGGCCAGGTGGTACGCATGAGGCGTTGTAGGTGAATGAAACATCAGAAATTATCGGCGTTGTTGTACTCGAGGCTGTATTCATAAGAAGTTCATACCGCAGGAATCTGTTCCCGTTGTTGGAAGCGCTGATTGTCTGATGTGTTGAGTCATAATAGGTCCCTGCAGTGCCGTCAGGACCGGTAAAGTTCCAGGTACTGCTGTCATTGTTGGTGGCAATTTGAAAACGGATGTTCGGGGTGCCTGCTCCGGTCGGCTGTGCCGTAGGATCCCAGAGAAGCTGATAGAAATTTGTCGTCGAAGCGGTATCGAATGTGGGTGAGATAAGCATGCCTGATGCAGCATACGCACTGCCGCTTTTTTTGAGCGTGAGCTGTCCTGGCACGGCGGTATACTCTATGTTGCCATCGGTGCTGGAAAAACCATTTGTTGCTCCGGATCCTCCCGACCAATCTGTCTGGGTGAAATATCCTTGGCTCGTTACAAGCGAATTGCTATACCCGCTTCCTGTTAGGGTAACGGTCGAATTTGTCAGCGGCAAGCCTGTGGCGGCATCTTTTACGCTAAACATAATACTTTTTGGATTTTTCGGAGCAACTACAAGGAGAACATTTTGGGTTGTGTTTGGCGCGAGAGTGATTGGAAGCTGTGAAATTGATCCAGCAAGATCATAATTTGCATCACTAAGTGTCATGCTGTAGCTGTCCCACTCCATATTGGAGAGTATTGAATTGCCGCTGCTGTCGGATGTTTGCGTGCTGCTATATTTATAAATAGGATTGCCGGAATTATCGGTGCCGATGGTTTTTGCACCGCTTATTGCATAGGTAACGTCTGGTACGGCACTGCAATCCGGCAGTACGGTTGAAATGTTCATCGTGCTCACCTTGTCGATAGCAAGCGATGTTTGGGTTAGCTGTTGATTTACTACTGTTACATCTGGACTGACCGGATCAGGATTATTTACGCCCCCGGGCGGATATGTCTGCGCAGTAGAATATCCCGGCTTCGAAACAATAATATGGTATGAATTCCCCGAGGCTGGCGTGTCTATAAGGTGATACATGCCTGTAGTATCAGTCTGATCCTGGATATTTATCTGTGGTGTTGTGGTGGTATTTACGATCTGTATGTTGGCATCTGGTACTGCATTGCCGTCTGCATCAAGCACGTTAACGAAAAGGGAACCATTGCCGATGCTCGTATTTAATCCTACCGGCGCGACTTGACCGGAAAAGGAAAGGGGCGAAAAATTGCGGCATGAGGTGCAGGCAATATCAAATTGGACAAATTTGTAGTCAGCGTTGTTCGGGTTGCTGTCAAAAGGGTCATTAACATTTTGGATGGTGGTTGTCGATTGGAATGTAAAACCGTCGCGTATGAATGTCTGCGTGCGCGGCAGTGTACCCGAAGGTACACCGCTTATGAGGCCGACATTGGCATAAGGCATGTTGCGGATAATTTCAAATTGTTCCGTTGCAAGATCGTTGGCAGCAAGCGATACGCGTGATGCACCGAGCAATTTGTAAATAGTGGCATAGCTCGAATATATCGGCAGCGCGACAATAACAAAAACAGCACAGGCAATAAGAACTTCAATGAGCGTGAATCCGGCTCTTCTCATGGTTGACTGTAGTATAGCAGAAAAATTTTATATCCGGCGCGCAAAATGATAGAATAAACTCATGGCATCAGCGCAAAAAATTATTATCGGCAACTGGAAAATGAATCCGCAGTCTCTCGAAGACGCGTGCCGCATCTTTTTATCAATATCAAAATCAATCAAGCCATCTGAAAAAACAAACATTGTCATCTGTCCCTCGTTTGTCCATATTACTGAGCTTGCAAAATCTGCGGCCAATCAGCATTCCTTCATCAGCTTTGGGGTCC
>CAWDXL010000006.1:0-61382 GCA_963806325.1 Candidatus Parcubacteria bacterium | reverse complement strand
GTAACCGGCATCTTCACCGGTATTGTATTTTCACCGGGCAAGTCCCCGAGACAGTTGCTCAGTCATTACACTATTCGTGCGCGTCAGAACTTACCTGACAAGGAATTTCGCTATTGTTGTAAGCTGCATGTCGCCATGCAGTACGGACTCTATCTTCCCCTCGATTCGTCCTAGAGGACTAACTCGGGACCTAACGTTTGGTTTCTGGGGATTCTCGAATCTTGCGATTCAAGTCTTTCCTGCTAATGGTCTTGCGTTCACGGATTGTTACTTCTTGCGAAGTACCGTGACATACTCAGATTTCTAAGCATATAGTTAGATGTGAACACTTCACTTTCGTGAAATGGGCAGCATTTTTAATTAATTCCTCTTGTATGACTATTACGGCTACTCTATATTCATCAAATTCACAATCTGTAATCAGTCCCAATCCTTTGGATTCATCCTTGCGGATAATGCCCAAACCTTAGGACCGTTATAGTTACTGCCGACATTCACCAGGGCTTACAACAATCAGCTTGATATAATCTTGCGACATACGAACGTCGCTGTTTGACCTTCTGGCATTGGTCAAGTGTCACCTCCTATACATCCTCTTTCGAGTTCGCAGGAAGCTGTGTTTTTGATAAACAGTTGCCAAGCATACTTTAGCTGCGGCCCCTCCATTGCTGAAGGGCAAGCCTTATTCCGAAGTTACGGCTGCTTTTTTGCCGAGTTCCTTGGGGATCTCTCACCCGTTCGCCTTGCTCTACTCGAGCTGATCACCTGTGGCGGTTTGCGGTACGGTTTCTATGTTGTTAATTTTAGGGAATTTTCTTGGAAGCGTGCTTTCGTAAAATCAGCTCGAGGTCGCCCCTCAACATTTCCGCTCCACTTGGATGTCGCCTTGCGGCGTGCTTCCGGATTTTCCTGGAAGCCCCCCTTAAAGCACGGACACCAATCCAATAATGTGCTTACGATACTACACTCCGTCCTCCCATCAAATAACATAAAAGTCATGGAATATTAACCATGTGTCCATCGGGTGCGGCGTTCGCCATCCCCTTAGGGCCGACTAACCCTTGGCTGATTGTCATTGCCAAGGAAACCTTGATCTTTCGGCGTCAGTGGTTTTCACACTGATTGTGGTTACTTGTGCCAACATTCTTACTTCCATAACGCTCCAGTATGGGTCACCCCTTTACCTTCATCGCAGATATGGAATACTCTCCTACCACTATATCTTTCCGAAGAAAGATATAATCCTCAGTTTCGGTACTATGCTTAGCCCCGATTATCTTCGGCGCGAGAATCTCTCGATGAGTGAGCTGTTACGCTTTCTTTAAATGATGGCTGCTTCTAAGCCAACATCCTCATTGTTTAGAGAATTTTCACCACCTTAAGTGCACTTAGCATAGATTTAGGGACCTTAAATTGAGATCCGGGCTGTTTCCCTTTTGACCAATGGAGCTTAGCCCCCACAGTCTAACTGCCAGACTCTTGACTCTCGAGTATTCGGAGTTTGATAGGTTTTGCGAGCTTTCGCCCTGTCAAAACCTTCCAGTGCTCTACCCCTCCAGAGGAACATCTCGACGCTAGCCCAAAAGCTATTTCGGAGAGAACCAGCTATTACCAGGCTCGATTAGCTTTTCACTTCTACCCACATGTCATCGGAATGCGTTGAACGACATAACCGTTCGGGCCTCCATACTTCTTTCGAAGTACTTCACCCTGCACATGGGTAGCTCGCTCTGGTTTCGGGTCTGATGCATACTACTAATTTCGCGCTATTCACACTCGGTTTCCCTGTGGCTCCAGGCTCTCGCCCTTAGCCTGCAGCATGCATCAACTCGTTGGCTCATTCTTCAATAGGCACGCCGTGACGGAACGCAATTGCGCGCCCGCTCCGACTCCTTGTAGGCATATGGTTTCAGGTCTATTTCACTGCCCTTCCGGGCTGCTTTTCACCTTTCCCTCACGGTACTAGTTCACTATCGATCTTTGAAAGTATTTAGCCTTACCGGTTAGTTCCGGCAGATTCCCCCGAGCCATTCGTGTCTCGAGGTACTCAAGAACAACAACAAAAGAGATTATTTGATTTTCACGTACGGGACTATTACCCACTGGGGCGCCGCTTTCCAGCAGCTTCTGTTAACAAATAATTTTTTAACTCTTCTCACTATAAATAGTGAAGTTGTTGTCTTACAACCCCCAGCCATCAACTCAACGTAGAAACAGATTGTTCCAATTGCTGAGCTAAGTTGAGGGCTAGGTTTGGGCTTCTTCCTTTTCGCTCGCCGCTACTAAGGAAATTCTTGATTGGTTTCTTTTCCTCCAGGTACTGAAATGTTTTACTTCCCTGGGTGAGCATCGTCAGACGTCAAGCGCACGCGTTTGCATTCGAATGCAGGAGTTTCCTCATTCGGACATCTTGGGATATAACGGTTGCTAGGCACCTCCCCCAAGCGTATCGCCGCCAGCCACGTCCTTCATCGCTTTTCAAGCCAAGGCATCCACCATATGCCCTTACATTCCCTATTAGGAAATGTAAGAACCACATATCGTTTTACTCTGTTACATAGAATCCATTTTCTAACATATAACAATTTATTGTTTTTGTTTGTTTACCTACTCTGTCTGCAACACTTGAAAAGACCCTCTCTGAACCATTTATTAGTCCAGAAAAAAGTTTTGTGTGCTGCGACAGAATGATCCTTCTAATGCAGTCCGACGAAAATCGAGACTGCGAGGATATTTTTAAGTTACGGTCGGTCTGAAATTAAAACAAAAAACCGCTTGCGCGGAGTAGTAAGCCTTTTTTATAGAGAAGCTTGCTATATCCGCTTGTGATTTAGTGTGTTTAACATAATTTCAGGGATAAGAGCCATTATACACGGCAAGTTGCAGTGTCAAGCGATTTTTAGCATTATAAATAAGGTTTATTTCGCTGGTTTCAGAAGGCCTAAATAGTAGGCCTAAATATGGGATAAATGGCCGGCGGAGAAAGGCCGGCTGATAAATCTGCGACCAATTCTTGTATGAGATACGACAGCCTCACTAAGAGAAGTGCAACCCGGAGCGCCACTCCAGTGATTTAAATGTGATCGTGCGTGGGCACCGATGCTCATTTAATTGTTGCACTTGAACAGAACTATTTGCTTCAAGAATCTTTTATTCGGTGATCAACATGAGATCATCTCAAATGCAGGAGTTTGGCTAAGTGCCGAGTAACATTAGCAAAATCCTGACCCGACTCTGTTCCTACTGGGCTGCGTGAATGTTTGAGCAATGAATCATACAGATATCCTAATTATACCCGTAGCCGCAAAAAACGTAATCACCGACCTTCGGTGAACCTATTGCTATAGTAGTATGCCACTTGCGCGAGAAAATTTTATTTCACATCTGGCAAGCTGAGTTTGTCCAAAATTATTTCATGCTTGAAGATCGAGCACGTCGCGCACGAGCTTGTCGTAGACGCCGAGGCGGTATTTGAAATCAGCTGTTTCGAATGATGCATAGCGGACTTCCCTGCCAGCCTCTGATTCAATAAGTCTGACAATATTTTCAAGCGTGCCTTTGCGGAGATTGTCCCCGACAATAAAAAGATCGACGCGCGCATCCCAATTTTGAATAAAAAATCCTGAAAGAATAACAAGCTTTAATTTTCCTGCACGCGCAAGCCTGTGCAAAATCTGCTTGTTCCGGGTCGGGCTTACGTGCGTTAAAAGCGTCTGAAGAGGACCAAGATATTCAAAAGTTTCGTCGAGCACCCAGCCAGAGGCACGCTTGCGCTCGGGAATCTTTTTTTGGCAGACACTACATCTTTGAAAAAACTGCGCTTGCGTATGAGGCCTATTTTTTCAAGAAGAGCTATTTCATGCCGAGCGCTTCCGGCACCAACCTTTCCCGTGCAATCACTTCAGAAAGATCGTACACTTCAGCCGGATTAAACAGAAAAAGCCGCATGATCTTCACGCGCGAGCCGATCCGAAATAGTTTCTCAAGCATCTCTATCATATATTTCGTACAGGCTACTTTTGAATAATAACTGCTGGTAGTGCCTAGTATAGCACTTGGCGGACAAGGTTTATTGACTAGCCCAACAAAAAAACCGCTTTATTTTTTAAGCGGTTTTTTGAGAAATATATAAAATTATTTCAATTCAACTTTACCTCCTGCTTCCTCAACTTTCTTCTTGAAGGCATCGGCTTCTTCCTTCTTCATGCCAACCTTAAGATCGACGGGCGCTGACTCAACCATTGTTTTTGCTTCTGCAAGACCGAGGGCAAGGACTTCCTTGACGGCCTTGATAACCGCAACTTTCTGAGCACCAACTTCTTTAAGATGTACAGTAAACAGTGACTTCTCTTCTGCTGCGGCTGCGCCAGCTCCTGCTGCGGCTGGAGCTGGCACTGCTGCGGCTGATACGCCGAAACGTTTTTCAAGAGCCTTTACGAGATCATTGAGCTCGATGACCGACATTTTCTCAACACTCTCAATGAGTGTCTTAAATTGTGCCGGAATTTCTGCTTTTACTTCTGCTGCTGGAGCAGCCTGGGTTGTTTCTTCTGCCATAATGATAATTTAAATAATAATTTGTTCTTCCCTTCCTTATCCTGAGGCAGTGGCTGCCCGTCAGGGCGGGGTGGTATCGTATGCCGCCTTTGATTTCGCTATCTGATCCATTGCAATGACAAATCTCTGGATTGGAGAATTGACGATATTAACAAACATGTCCGTACAGTGTTTCTCGTGATGGAATTGAAGCAATGACGGTCATCTCATCTTTCGACTTGAATGTACCGTCGAAAACTCCACCCAAAATTGAGAATTTACCGTCAAATTTCTTTTCAAAATTTCTGACTTCGCGGGCCGGTGCGATAATATCGGCACCATACGCAATAGCGAGCTCGCCGAGAAGCTCAGGCATTTCGCCCGCAATTTTCTGTCCAGTGAACGCTTTTGTTGCAAGGTTTTCTTGGCAACAGTAAGCTTCGACGCCTGCTTCGCGCAATGTTTTGCGCATCGCTGTCGTATCATTTACCGGCAAGCCGTGAAAATTAACAAACACGACAGTCTTTGCGGTGCTCGCAATATCATTAACTTTATCCAGTACTACTTTCTTTTGTGTTTTTGTGA
Organism: Candidatus Parcubacteria bacterium; assembly: GCA_963806325.1. Taxonomy (GTDB): domain Bacteria; phylum Patescibacteriota; class Minisyncoccia; order Phycocordibacterales; family JAKAEA01; genus CAWDXL01. The sequence continues at coordinate 56,261 of CAWDXL010000006.1, read as the reverse complement.
GTGGCATAGGTTTTGTTACCTAACAATAAAAAATCGACCACAAGGCCGTTTCAAGATACGAGATTGCTAAAAAAGTACCTCAATAACCTCGAGAGGACTTCTATCCGCTTATGCGAACTGCCTCTTGTCTTTGGCTTGTATACAAAGACAGTACACTATTATTCTAACTGGGTCAAGGGAAAGCTGAGGGTGTTATATTCTACCAAAATTTTGCCATGGGTTTGTAAAATAAATTATGTATACCAGTACACTAAGTAAAATGAGCAGAAAAATATTCAATATAAGCATGGTTAGCTCAAACGAAGTAAGTGCGATAGCTTGATACGTCATACGCTTAACAAAAATTAATACCGTAGATAGAATAACGAGTGGATACAAGAAATATATGAGGCATGGCAAGACAAAATCTCCTGAATTTTTGGTTATAAACACAACAACAATAGACAGCACGAATCCTAAAAGAACTAAACACTCAAACAAGAGGATGCTCTTCTCAAGAATTATTAGTTTCATATATTTTCATTTAACTCTGTATGCCATCCAGTAAACCCGACAGCAAGTCTACAAAATCCTGTTTGTCGGCATCAGACATTTTTCTTAGTCGTTTTTGATAATCAACATTCTTAATGAGATTTTTAAGTTTCTTCTCGAGCTGTTTCAGTTTTATCCTGCTGTATCAACTGTACCATCCGGTCTATTTTTTTGAGCAAATCTTTTTCAATTGAAGGTGCAAGATTCATGCTTACAACCGTCTTTCCCATTGTCTGCAGATATAGCAAAGAATCGAATGGCTGATTTGGAATTATCGTAGCATCTATTGTACCATCTCCATCTTCATCCAAAGCCAATTCAGGAACGCTGCTTGTTGCCGATTCGATAATTGTAGCGATAGTCGCTGGTGTGACGGGTACATCCGCAAATTCTTCGTGAGCAGTAGTTGTTCCATTTTCTACCGTATCCATATCAAGCGTAAATGTGCAACCCCTGTGCCTTGAAGAGTTACTTTTGAACCACTGTCAGCATCAACGTCAAGATATTTCCCTTCCCCAAATTGCATATAAGAACTATTTGGAATATTTTCTTCTATCTGCTGCACATCAGAATTTACAACGTTTGTATTCACAACAAGTCCTGTGTGATTACCTTCCGCATCATACGCATCAAGCGTTGCCGGAGAATGGATACCATACAAAAACTTTTTCCCAACCGGCGTGAGGCTCATCTGCTGTTGAGTAATAAATGGAGAGTATGCCACTGCAGTATTTGTAATAATATCTTTTATAGTCTCACTGAGATCAGTTATTTCCATAATACTTGCATGTGACATATTTTGATTTTGATTTTTATTATATGCATTAAGGTCTATGTAGTAAGTTGTTGTGCTTAAATCTATAGCACTTCTGCTCATAACTGTTCCGTCCCCGAGTGTGCTCATGATAGGTATTTCATCAAGCTCTTGAGTTTGTTTAAAACAAGTTGTGTCTGCATCACATTTGTTTTGCAGGGTATACGTAAAACCAGAAACAGTGTCTATTCCTGTCCCGGCAATTTGATAGACCTGTATGGAGCTTGGAAATTGAAAAGAATCAAGCGTAGCATGAGCAGTGGCAGCATTTGCAATAAGCTTTGAATTGAGTACTGCCGGATCAAAAGTGTCATCTGCATCAGGCTGTGACCGTTTATCTTTTACAGCAAGAAGAAAACTGTTGAGTGAGGCGCTATCACTGATAGATGATCCATACTTCTGAAAACCTGTTGAATTCGGAATTGATGGATCAAATGTAATGATAGGTCCAGGAACAGCTGAAAAATATGCTTGGGACGGCATAAGCTCGTACGCATCAGGAGTATTTATTGCCAACGTTCGTGCTGTTGATGCAGAGAGTACAAAGCCCCCAAAAATTGCTTCGCCATACCCATGCAAAAGCGCCGGCACCGCAAAAGGCGTGCCAAGCTCAGGCACAGCCACCAAAACTACTTTATCTATCTTTTCCACAAGATCGGGGCGGCCGCTATCTTCAAGATATTTAATCAAGGCCTTAGCAACTAATCCACCATTGCTATGCGCAATAATACTTACCTTACCTGTCGGTGAGGTGGAAGCAAGGCGTGCCAATTCGGAGACCATACTATAGCTCGTACCATCCGACAATTGAACTGGCTGCGAGACCACATCTCGCACGTCCATGCGCCAATCGTACGAAACGGTTCCCATGCAGAAAATGTTCCAGGGTCACCCCGGCTATTCATATATGTCGTAAACCGCCATACACATCGTAGCCAAGACCACTCGTCACAATATCTTTCGTAGTAATAGGATTAATGCTTTTCCCTGAAGCATGAGAGATCGAGATTTTTGATGGTGCCCATAACCCCCGAAGTGATGTTGGGTTCCCAAATTTGTGAACCGTTCATATAAAGCCGGCTCGCTTCGATGCCGGGAATGAAAATAACGTTTGAATTTTTTACAGGCCGAGGACCGATTGTAATGACAGCTTGGAGCCGCAGCCAACGGAAACAACGCACCGATAACAACAACATGACTCGCAATAAAAAATAATACTAAACTAGCACTGCTTGATTGTACGTGATGATATATTTTCATACCACTATCAAAGCGCATTCATGGTGAAATTCTCATCAATTAAAGTTAAAGATTTTCTGAAGAACAGCCTCCCTCAATCCCCTCCTTGCTCAGGAGGGAAAATCCGGAAAACTCCCCCAACGCAAAACCCCCATCCTTTCGGACGGGGGTTTTGCCTAATCAATCTCTATTAGTTTAACCTAACAAAGACTCACAAGTGATTATTTAGATACTGAGGTGTTCGTTGTGTAGAAGTTCGTCAACGAAGCTGCAGCTGTTGTCTGTACCTGAGGATTGCCATTGATGTCGTAGACAGTCGTTGAAGCGCTTCTCAAGTAGAACGCGTAGCTACCGCTGCCCGGCAAACTTGCAATGTTAGCAGTTGCTGACAATGTAATAGTGTACGTAGAGTTTGCTGACAACTGAGCTGTTGTTGATGAAGGTGTAGGGTTCGAAACCTGAATTGAAGTACTTGCTACAGGAACAGTGATTCCGCCGTTACCATTCGATGTTCCCAAGTATACTGAGAAGTCTGATGGCTGTGGCTGATCCATCTGGCCAGGCTGTGGCTTAACAGTGAAGACCAACGTACCAGTAACAGTTGCTGGGCCACCCAGTATACTGAGCTGTCTGCGTTGAAGCAGAGCCAGAGATGAAGGTGAAGCCAGGTGTTGCTGCGTAGAATGTCTGGTTGTTACCAGTAATTCCGAGGTTTCCTTTCGTTGTAATCTTGTCACCGCTCGTGGTGTAGGTTACACTTCCAAGAGTTGCATAAGCAACAGTACCTGCCGTTGTGTTTGATGGGAAGTCAGCACGGATTGTGAAGACCTTCGTAACACCTGCAGTTATGACATCAGTGAAATTGTTAGCGAAAACAAAGTTTGAGCCATTGAGTGTTGCAGATGTGAGAAGTGTCGAACCATCATAGAGGTAGACAGCTGTTGGGTATGTAGCAGTCGAGGTGATCGTACCAGTAGCATTCGTGAGAGTGATACTGCCCGAAGATGCCTGAGCATTGAAGGCCAAGAGGGTTACACCCTGGTCACCACTGTTTGTGTTGACATAGTTTGTAGCTGCAATTGGGTTCGTTGAATCAGTACCAAAGACTACTGAAGTGTTTGTTCCGGCATTCTTGAAGACACTAACGGTGTTAATGCCTGTAATGTCGGTGTAGTTGACAATGTTGTTACCGGTGAAGTACTGGAGGCTATTTGAACTGTAGCCCTTAACAGTAATTGTGCGGTTGTTGTCAATACTTCCACTTGTGTTGAACTCAACAACAAGATCCTTTGTGCTGTTTGTGGGACCTGGAAGTTGAGACCTGTCAACTGAACATAGAAGTCAGTCGAGTTTGAAGGGTTAACAATGAAGTTAGCCGTTGAAACTGGCTGATTGTAGATAACTGTGTTTGTTGAAGGATCAACGATACTGATGTTGTTGATGAATGCTCCCGGATTCTCGTAGTTAGCTGATCCGTTAAGGTCGTTTACATCAAGTGTAAGCTGGTTGACGGTGACAGTACCAAGCTGAGCCTGGAGCTGGAGACCGTAGACAGGTACATTTGAGTACGAGGTGATGTTTGTGTTTGTGACAACTGCTGGATCCTGCGTTACTGTCAAGACACCCTGACCTGAAACGGTCGTTGTGCTGCCAGCGCATGAAGCACCAGTTGTTGAGCTAAACATTGCGCCTGCTACACAGCCAGGAACTGTTGAAGTTGTGGTTGATGTGCAAGGAGCACCTGTTGTTGCACTAAACATTGCGCCTGCTACACAGCCAGGAACTGTTGAAGTTGCTGGCGTGCAAGGAGCACCTGTTGTTGCGCTGTATACAGCTCCAGCTGCACATCCAGGAACAGTACTTGTCGTTGTGACAGTACTTGTTGAGCTTGTTGACATGCTAGAGATGTATGCTCGTGTGATTGGTCCAAAGTAGCCACTTGCTGGAGAAATTCCAACAGATGCCTGCCATGAAGCAAGAGCTGCCTGTGTCAAGATCCAAAGTAGCCTGTAGGAGCTACTTTAAGATATCCGGCCGAGTAAAGCATCGACTGCAATGCCGTTACATCTGCACCTGTTGAACCTACAGTGAGGTCGCGGGTGTATGTAGAAGACATTGTTGTTGTCGTTGTTGTTGTGTCTGCTTTTGCAGATACAGAAACGCCTACAACTACTGTAAGAACCATTGCGATGCTAAGAACGCCCGCAAGAATTTTCTGTGTTGATTTAGTCATATTATAATAATGTTGTTAAATTTTTGCATAACCCGTTCCCGCTTACTAATAATAATGTGGGTGGAATTATGACGTGTGTGAACTTTATTCTGCGCATCATCCTACGATCGACGTTCGGCTGATGTGCAGTGACGCAGAGATCTCTGAAGTTCGAAACAAGACCTCCGCCATACTCCCACTATTTTTGCTTTTTGCTTGATCGACACCAAGCAAAAAATAGCTTGTGAAATTTAGTCTGAAATTCATTCATTGCAGTCAAATATCGGAATAAAGAATTTTCTGTAATTTATGTACTCTCTAATCTATTAAATTTTCAACGTTCTTATTCGGCTGATATATGCCGCAAACGGCATATATCACAGTAAACGTAGTGAGTATAGCACAAACAGATGAGCCCCCACTACGCCTAAGATTAGCGATTATGTGGATAAGTCCCTGTATACTAGAAATATACAAGAGCTCGCCACGGCTATAAAACTACACTTTTCAGATGAAAAGTCAATAGCCGCAGAGCGAGCATCCACAATCACTATCTTCTGCAGATTATTACGACAGACGCGACATTAAGTAACTTTACAGTGGTAAAGAGTAGAGACTCCAGCGCCGTTACCCTCCTTCTTTATCACACCCTGAGCTATAAGAGCTGCCAATTCGCGCTGAATTGTTTTCTCACCAATACTCGGAAGCTTTTCTGCGATATCTTTAATACTCACTGGCCCAAGTTCTCCTAAAACTTTTAGGAGTGTACCTCGCCTCTCAGATCGATCTTCACGCACCGCATTCACCTTTGGTGGTACATTGGTATTGGACATATTTATATTGTCCTTTACCGTATATTGTCCTTTATCTTGTCCTTTATATTTTATATCCTTTCTGATGTACATAAAATCACCTTCAAGGTCGTGGGTGTCCTTGAATAGAGATGTACTGACAATAAATTTGCTGGACTGACTAACTATAAGATCATAGAGGTTTTTTTCTAGATGTTTCATTTCCTGCTGGACGAGATTATTGTTCATATCTGAGATGTCGCCAGTCCAGAAACCAGCATTACTCAATGATTGGAGTTCAAAAACAACCCCTAGCAGCTTTCTTAATTTTTCTTCACCATGAAGTGCCCGAATTTCCACAAGTTCACTCGCAGAATGAATACATGATAATGCTCCTTCAAACAGAGCTTTTTTTAGAATATCATTACCAACAACATTTGACGAAAGCAAGGACAGAGCTGAGGCTATATTTTGGGCCTGTCTGAATACAATATAAGATAGTTCATTGCCATGAAATATGTCCGAGTACATCTTTACGGACAGAGATACGTCCTTGTGATTTTGATTGTCTTTTTTGTCGTTAATCATGGTGTCTTTTAAAGAAGTCTTTTACGTGGATGTACTATACGCTGGTCAATGTCTTATTGTCAAAAATCTGGATTCCCGCCTACACGGGAATGACAGTACGGAGGAGCAGAAATGTACAGTATCAAAACTCATGATATGTGATAAAATATGCTTAATTAGATTAGATAAATTTTTCTTAGTACCTGATTCATGGCAAAAAAGAACAAACGGAAGCGAAAGGGGCACAATGATGATTTTGACAATGACGATGATTTCGGACGAAAGCCAACCCTCACGGAGGAGACGTTTCGCGTCATTTACGCAATCATTCTTTTTGTAGTTGCGTTATTCCTTATCTTTTCTTCCTTTCCGAATAAAAAAAATAATGAGGGGTTTGCGGGCCCTATCGGTATATATACGTATGCCGCGCTCCATTCTCTTTTCGGTATCGGCTACTATCTCATTCCCCTTCTGCTTGCGGTGTTTGCTGTTCTTCTCATTCAATCTCTCAATAAAAGAAGCGTGACATGGCCAAAAATTCTTGGTGCCGTCCTCTTTCTTTTTGCAGCCCTCGGAATCATTAATATCACTTTTAAAGATACTCAGGGTATAGGACGCGGAGGCCTTATCGGCACCATTGTTGCATCACCTCTCATTCGACTCTTTGATATATGGGTCACTGTCATCATTCTTGTCGGTGTGCTTATCATTTCCACAATTATTCTTTTTGATAATCAGCTTTCGGTATCCTCTATCTTCACACTCTTCAAAAAGAAATCCATCGATGATGAAGAAAATATTGAACAAGAGGACAAGGAGCCCCTCATTGTAGAAGGTGAAAAAAAAGTATCTCTTCCTGTCGAACCGGAAATACTAGAGAAGAAAGACAAAAAAGATGCTGAGGATAAAGGTGAAGACACGGGCAAGGGTCTCAAAAAAATACTCGGACTGGATAAAGATAAGAAAGTTGAAGCTGAAGGTTTTGCTATCGCTACCAGCCGTTTCTTCGGTAAAGTATATCTCCCTCCGCCACTCTCACTACTCAACGAAGACCGGGGCAAGCCTGGAGTAGGAGACATTAAAGCAAATGCTAATATTATCAAGCGCACACTCCAAAATTTTGGCATCAATGTCGAGATGGATGAAATTTCGATCGGACCATCAGTCACCCGCTATGCCTTAAAACCGGCAGAGGGTGTAAAACTTTCAAGGATAGTCGGACTGCAAAATGATCTCTCGCTGGCACTTGCTGCTCATCCGCTGCGCATCGAAGCTCCGATTCCAGGAAAATCACTGGTCGGCATTGAAATTCCAAATAATACAAAAACAACGGTCGGCCTTGGCACGATGCTGATTTCGGAAGAATTTAAAAATTCCGACAAACCGCTTCTTATCGCACTCGGCAAAGGCATTTCAGGAAAATCAATATTTACAAACCTAGCGAAAGCACCTCATCTTCTTATCGCGGGCGCCACGGGCTCCGGAAAATCAGTCACCATTCACACCATTATTACATCCCTTCTTTACCGCAATTCTCCTGAAAATCTCAAATTCATCATGATCGATCCAAAGCGCGTCGAGCTTACCTCTCTACAATAACATTCCTCATTTACTGACTCCAGTTATTACTGAAGCAAAAAAAGCGATTCTCGCATTGAAATGGGCTGCTCAAGGAAATGGATCGACGCTACGATATCCTCGAAGCCGAAAAAGTACGTGATATAGACTCATATCACAAAACCATTCTTGCACCAGCACTTAAAAAGGCGAGAAGAGAGAGGTGATGGATTCGTGGTCAACGACACCGCCGGCAATGAGCTTCCTCCACAAATGCCCGAGGCCATGCCTTATGTTGCCATTGTTATCGACGAATTGGCTGACCTGATGCAGGCATATCCCCGCGAGCTTGAATCGGCCATTGTACGCTTAGCTCAAATGAGCCGCGCAGTGGGCATCCACCTCTTAATTTCGACTCAGCGACCATCGGTCAACGTTATTACCGGCCTCATTAAAGCCAACGTGCCGTCACGCATCGCTCTTCAGGTAGCATCTCAGATTGATTCACGCACCATTCTTGATATGGCAGGGGCGGAAAAACTTCTCGGCGCAGGCGACATGCTGTTTATGTCGGGAGAAATGTCAAAGCCGCAGCGTATCCAATCAGCATTTATTTCCGAATCAGAGCTCAAAGCAATCGTTAAATATCTTACCGACAATTACGCCGATGAATTGCCGCAAGAAATCAACCTCACCGAAGCCCCGAGCGATAAGGACGCTATCTTTTCTTCGTCGTTTGATGACGATGCTGCCGATGACGATGATCTTTATGAAGAGGCGCGCGATGTAGTCATTGCCGCAGGAAAAGCTTCTACATCATATCTTCAGCGAAAGTTTAGAATTGGTTATGCACGAGCTGCCCGACTTATCGATATCCTTGAAGAACGCGGCGTTATCGGCCCGGGCGAAGGTGCAAAGCCTCGAGAGGTTCTTGGTGCAGCTTCAGTAAATGCAGTATCATCGACTGAAAGCGAGAATGGAGAAAATACATCACACGACATACCTGCTTAACCTCCGACTGTATGGACCAACGATATAAGACATATATGAAGCTCGGTGCATCTTTGCTGATTTTCGTCGGCATCATAGGATATTCATTGTATCAGGCTCGACATCTTATTGAAGGACCTCAAATTACACTCACAAACCCTGAAAACGGGGCCACACTTACAGATCCGCTTGTACATTTTTCCGGATCTGCTCAAAACATCACCTACATAAGCTTAAACAATCAACAAATTTACGTTGACGGCAACGGCACATTCAACGAAGACTTGCTGCTCGCGCCAGGGTATAATGACTGGAGACTGGAGGCCCGGGATAAATTTGGCCGAACCACAGAAAAAAATATTGAGCTAATCTTTAAGAAAAGTTGAGGAAAATTTTATCCAGAGAATGCTAACATTGATATTATGGCAAAAAAAGAAAAAGAATTGAAAACGACAGGCAGCGCGATTGAAGCAACAATCGCGGAGATTAAGACGAAGTTTGGCGACGAAGCTATTATGAAGCTCGGTGACAAACCGAGAGTGGATATCGATACTGTACCCACGGGCTCAATCGGCCTTGATGCAGCGCTCGGCGTCGGCGGCCTTCCCCGCGGCAGAATTATTGAAATATTTGGTCCAGAGTCTTCGGGTAAAACTACGCTTGCCCTGCATGTCGTAGCCGAAGCTCAGAAAAAAGGCGGTATTTGCGCCTATATCGACGCAGAACACGCCATGGACCCAGAATATGCCCAGAAGCTCGGGGTCAATATCAATGATTTGCTCATTTCCCAGCCTGATACAGGCGAACAAGGCCTCGAAATTACCGAGAGCTTAGTGCGTTCCGGCAAAGTAGATATTGTTGTTATCGACTCAGTAGCGGCGCTCACGCCGAAAGACGAAATTGAGGGCGATATGGGAGCTCAGCACATGGGCAAGCAGGCGCGCTTAATGTCGCAAGCCCTGCGCAAGCTCACCGCTATTGTCGCAAAGTCAAAGACGATGGTAATCTTCATCAATCAGATCCGCATGCAGATCGGCGTCATGTTTGGCAATCCGGAAACTACTCCTGGCGGCAAGGCTCTTAAATTTTACTCTTCCGTCCGTATTGATATCCGAAGAATCGCTCAGATTAAAAAAGGTGAAGAAATCGTCGGAGGTCGCGTACGCGTAAAAGTGGTAAAGAATAAAGTTGCGGCTCCATTTAAGCAGACAGAATTCGACCTTATATATAATGAAGGAATTTCCCAGGAGGGCGAAATCATCGCGCTCGGCGAGAAAATGGGCTTGATTCAAAAATCGGGTACTTCCTATGGATATGGGTCTACCAAGCTCGGCCGCGGCTATGATGCCACCCGCACGTTTCTTCGTGAAAATAAAGATGTTAAGGAAGAACTTCTCGCTAAGATCAGGGAGAAGCTCAAGGATGATTCTACCCTCGCGGTAAAAGGCGGCACAAGCTCGGAAGACTCTGAGTAGAAAAAAGCCACAAAAAACATGCTTAAGAAAAACCAAAAACATAATAAAGATGCATCCCTGACTGCTTCAGAGACCACTGAAGTCTTGGCGGAAGTCATTACCTTTATGGATAAAAGGTTTAATAGTATCGAAGATCATCTTGCAGCCCATGATGTGCGTTTTGATGAGCTTGAGAAAAGGCTCGGGGATAAAATAGATGGCGTAAATGCTAAAGTCACAGGCTTGTCCGGACGAGTTGAACAGCTTGAGGATGATATGAGGCTCGTCAAAACCAAGCTCGCGATCCAATAGACTTTTTTTCAGAGTTGAGCTAGTATCGAAAGACTACACATAAATTTGTTACGCTTATGGCAATGCTTGAATACAACGAAATAACGCTCCGAAAGATTATCAACTTCGAAGGCCAGCCTTACGAAGTCCTCGATTCGCACGTCTTCCGCAAACAACAGCGAAAGCCGGTTAATGCGGTAAAAATGAGAAGCCTTATTACAGGCAACATCAAGGAAATCTCATTTCACGTCTCTGAAAAGGTTGAGGAGGCAGAATTGAGCAAGCGCGACATTAAATACCTCTATTCAAACAAAGGAGAATACTGGTTTTGCGAGGCAAACGATCCTTCAAAACGTTTTATGCTTCCGGATGCTCTCGTCGGCCACAAGCTCAAGTTTATGAAGCAGAATAGCATCCTCACTGCCCTCAGCTTTGATGAAAAAGTCATTGACGTGCAAATCCCTATCAAAGTCGATCTAAAGGTGATAGAAGCCTTCCCAGCGGTCAAAGGCGATACAGCAAAAGGCGGTACGAAGCAGATTAAGCTTGAAACCGGCGCCACCATCAACGGCCCGATGTTTATCGAAGAAGGCGAAGTCATCCGCATCAATACCGATACTGGCGAATATGTAGAGCGTGTGGGGGAGAAGAGGTTTTAATTCCAGATTTAGTCTAGATAGAGAAAGAAATAGAAATTAGTTCAAAATAAAAACTCCCTAAATTTTAGGGAGTTTTTATTTATATTCTTTAGAAATTATCTCGAAACAAACGGGAGGAGCCCCATAAAGCGGGCGCGCTTGACGGCTTCGGCGAGCTGACGCTGGCTTTTAGCACTGACGCCGGTGCGCTTGCCCGACATAAGACGAGCATGAGGATTCAAGAACTTCTTGAGTGTCTCGATATCTTTATAATCGATATGCTTGATGTTATTTTGTGAGAAATAGCACTGCTTATTCGACATGGTTGTGGTGGTAGGGGCGTTCATGGGTTTAAATTTCTAAGATTGGTTTTTGATATTAGTTAGAATGGGATGTCTTCCGGGTTTATTTCTTCTGTTGGATATTCGATAGTATCAAGACTGTCGTTTTTGTCAACCTTGCTTCCCTTTCCTGACGAAGCTCCCGCTGAACCTGATTTGTCTGCTCCAGCTTCGGCAGGAACTGATGCTCCGCCACCCTGGTAGCTTCCCCCGCTCTGAGCGCGAGGACCAAACTGAATGCGATCGGCGATCACTTCAGTACGATACTTTTTCTGTCCGTCAGCAGCATCCCATGAGCGAGTCTGCATTCTTCCTTCTACGAAGATTGACGAGCCCTTCTTAAGGTACTGCGCGACAAGCTCGGCTTGTTTTCCGAATACAACAATATTATGAAAATCGGAAGCCTCCTGCTTTGCACCTGCCTTATCTTTCCATACGCGATTTGTTGCTACAGAGAAACTTGCCACTTGGATGCCTGACGGAAGCGATTTAAGCTCTGGATCGCGGGTAAGGTTTCCAAAAAGTATGGCTTTGTTTATGTACATAATTGGTTATAGGCTAAATTGATTATTAGGGCTCTATGCAATTAGTTTTGAACTCCTACGAGGCTATCGATGGTCTTATCGAGATCAGCATCTGAAACATGAACGTCTTCTTCTGAAGCTGCTTTTTTTGGAGCATCAGCAGATAGAGGGGTATCGGCAGTTCTAACAGCCACCTTAGGTGCAACCATTGTATTTTCACGGACTGTTTCAATAATCATGGTTCGAAGGAGACTCTCGATTTTTTCAATTTTTGTCTTTATTGAAGCAAGAACAGTTGGAGACACCTCAAATTTAATCCATCCAAAATAGGCTTTGTCGTATTTTGAGCGGTTGCTGCCGATCACCTTAAGCATGGTATAGCTTAGCGGGCGAAGCTTTGGAGAGTCTTCAGTGATGGTAACTGCATCACCTTCAGCCAAAATAGTCTTAATGGCCTGTACTTCGTGGATAAGGTTCTCCTCAGCTATCGTAGGCACGACAAGGTAGCCTAATTCGTAGATTTTTGATGTCTTCTCTGTTTTTTCCATAGTAGCTCACAGACTATCACATACTATAGCGCTATGCAATAGATTATACGGATTTAAGATGAAATAGACCTTAAGAAAAGATAAAAAGCGTTTTCCGCCAACTTTTTTCGTACGATGTCAATATCCAACTTCTTTATTTCTGCTATTTTCCCGACAATCTCTTTGACATAAAGAGGGTTGTTGCGTTTGCCTCGATATGGCTTAGGAGAGGCATACGGAGCATCAGTTTCGGCCATCATTTTTTCAAGCGGGACGTACGCCACCACTTCTTCATACTGCCTAGCAAAAGTGATTGGACCCGTAAAAGATACTGTAAAACCCATATCTAAGCACTGTTGAGCAATTTCAATGGGGGATGTAAAGAAATGGAAATCCCCTCTCAATTTTTCACCGTATTCTTTTTTCTTGCTCTCAAGAAGCGTCAAAGCATCGGGATATGCCTCTCTGCAGTGAATAATGAGAGGCTTGTCGTGCCGTACAGCAAATTCTATCTGCGTTTCAAATTCCTTTTTCTGCCGCTTTTTTTCAGCCTCAATATCAACAACTTCCGACAAACATGAATAATCAAGGCCACACTCACCTACCGCCACCACTTTTTTATGAGCTATAAGCTTTGTAAATTCGGCCTCATCAAACGTTTCCTCCTGACGATCAATTGGATGGAGGCCGACACATGCATACAAATTTTCGTACTCTTCAGAAAGAACTACGGCCTCGTTAGAAGTTATGTAGCCGGTTCCCACTGTGATAGTAGCTATATTTTCTTCTTTAAGCTTCGCAATCACCTCTTTCCTATCGGCATCATACTCGGAAAGGTTGAGGTGCGAGTGAATATCTACATAGTCATACATATTTTTACTTTCTTAGAAAAAGCGGTGCTGGCATTTTGTTTTCTTTGATTGAAGTTTCTATTTTTTCTGCTGTCTCCGGAAGAAAAGGCCTGAGAAGATACGCTATTTCGGAAAGCGTGCTTACTAATTCTTTAATTACTTTCTGACCCTGTTCTTTATCTGTCTTGATGAGCTTGAAGGGCTGGGTCGTTTGGATTCGTTCATCAAGCAAGGTGATTTCTTTCCACACAACATCGACGGCTTTCTTGATTTCAAAGTTTTCTAGTGCCTGCGCATAATCTTCCGGGATTTTTATATTTTCAACAGCAACAGAAACGGGAGCCTCGAGATGAGTTTCGGACATTTTGAGTATGCGCGACGCGAGATTACCGAGACCATTGGCAAGATTCGCATTATAGGCATTTTTAAAACTTTCTTTTGTAAGATCCCCGTCTTCAAACGGCGAGATTTCCCGGGCAAGATAGTAACGCACTGCTTCAGCTCCATATTCCTGGATAAGCTCATATGGGTCTATGACATTTCCCAAACTCTTGGACATCTTGTGACCGCCTGAAGTGATCAAGCCGTGCACAAAAATATTTTTTGGAAGCGGCAGTCCGGCAGACAAGAGCATCGCCGGCCAGATGGCGGCATGGAAGCGCAAAATATCTTTGCCGATGACATGCACATCTGCCGGCCAAAATTTTTCAAAGTTTTTTGTATCAGATCCCCCATAGCCGAGAGCAGAGATATAATTCACGAGCGCATCGCACCAGACATAAATCACTTGTTCCGGATCATTCGGCACGGGAATGCCGTGTGGCACGGTTTTTCTTGGCCGCGAAAAGCTAATGTCTTCCAGTCCGCGCCCGAGCAACGCCAAAATTTCGTTTTTCCTTGAATCTGGCACAACATTCAATTCGCCCTTTTTTATTTTTTCTTCTATTATTTTTGTGTATTTGGAAAGCTTGAAAAAATAATTTTCTTCCTCAATTTTTTCAGGAACAGTGAGGTGAATCGGGCATTTTCCGTCTACTAAATCTTTTTCGGTATAGAAAGTCTCACAGCCCAAGCAATAGAGACCCGTGTATTTTGCTTTATAAATATCTCCCGATACGACGAGTGCATTCCAAAGTTTTATTGCCCCCGGCCAATGTTTTTGCTGATCGGTTGTTCTAATGAACTGATCGTACTGAATATGAAGCGCACCGTAGAGCGCGCCAAAACTTTTCACGATCTCATCGAGATATTCTTTGACCTCTTTTTTCTGCTCAAGAGCAGCCTTGATGAGCTTGCCAGTGTTTTCATCCGAACCCGTCAAAAAATATGTCGTGTCGCCGATAAGCCTGTGGTAGCGCGCCAAAATATCGCACAGCGTCATAACATACGCATGGCCCATGTGGAGCTTCGCGTTCGGGTAAAATATCGGACTCGTGATATAGAAATTTTTGTCGGACATAGAGTAATACTAGCATCCACCGGACTATTTTCAATACTGGCTTAGAAATGCAAAATTTTCTTCAGAGCTTCTTCGTCTTTGACTGGCCCAACAATAGCGAGATTGAGATGCTTATCGACAAAATATTTTTTGGCAATTTTGCGGATATCGGCTGCAGTCACCGCCTGAATTTCTTTCACAATCTGTGCAGGCTTTTTCAAATCGCGGCGCAAGATTTCCTGGAAGCCGTAAAATTCAGCCAAGGAATCGGATGATTCAAGACCGAGGTACATGCTGCCAATGAGATAGTCTTTTGTCTTTTTAAGCTCTTCATCACCCACATTTTCTGTAGTAAAAGCTAAAAGCTCTTTCATGACAGCACTCACCACCTCTTCGACTCGTTTAACATCACAACCAACAGAAACGGAAAAAATACCATGATCCGCGTACCCATCATATGATGAGCGAACGTAGTAACCTACCCCCATTTCCTCTCGCAGCTTCTGAAAAAGCCGCGAGCTCATACCAGCACCAAGGACCGCGGAAAGTACTCGGAGCGCAGCCGTATCTTTGTGGGCAACAGGCACGCCGCGCATACCGAGCACAATATGAGCTTGATCGGTTTTCCTATCTTCTATTTTTATCATTGGTAAATTTTGAGTTTCTGTCACATGAGACTTGTTTTCTATTTTAGCGGTGGAAAGAATTCCAAATTTTGCTTCAATATCTTTAAGTATTTTCTGCTCATTAAATTTTCCAGCAACAATCACCGTCGTGGCTGGCGCAACATATTTTGCCGAACGGTATGAAATGAAGTCATTACGCGACATACCGCGCACTGATTCGTGCGTACCGGCAATATTCCAGCCTGCCGGCTGATCGCCATAGAGAAGCTCAGTAAACAGCTCCTGCACATGGCGATGCGGCATGTCGCGGTACATATTTATTTCTTCGATGATCACTCCTTTTTCTTTCTCGATTTCTTTTTCAGGAAAGACGGGATTTAAGTAGAGATTGGAAACCACATCCAGTATTTTATGAACATGCTTCGGATGGGATTTTGCGTAGTAGCCGGTGTACTCTTCTCCGGTGAAGGCATTATATTGGGAACCGATCGATTCGAGCTCTTTACTGATAGAGAGAGCGGTTGGACGCATGGTTGTACCCTTAAAACACATATGCTCCAAAAAATGCGAGATGCCGTTTTTCTCTTTTGTCTCATATTCCGAGCCGGCTTCCACCATTACAAGCACGGTCACCGTTGGTGATTGCGGCATCGGTATCATAACAACTCGCAAGCCATTTTTTAAAATTTTTCGTTTGTAGTTCATATGGTAGTTATAGTTAAATCTAGGAGCAAAGTCCAGGAAATACTTTACCACGTATACATATCAAAAAGTAATAAGAAAGGCCCTTGGAGTTTTATATCCAAGGGTCTCGATTTCATTGCCGAATATCACTTGCCGGAAAGAATATCAGAATCAAACAACTTCAGCATATTAACAAATACCCTCACCTCCCATGTTTGGGGCAGTCGGGCAAGACCCTCAAGAGCTTCCTTAACGGTCCTTCTCAGCTTCGCCCGAATGTAATTGAGCGCATGCTGTTCAGGCTCACTGAGAGAATCGGCTGATATTTCAGCAGCAATCGGCTCTTCAAGTACAATTCCCTGATCCTGTTGTGTCACGATAGTAACTCCTTTATGCTATTGGATCGTGTGCGCCACCTGACGCACATCTCGCAAGAGATTACAGCTAATCAATAGATTTGTCTATAGGCCGAGTGTCTGCTTGAGATCAACAATAGCAACCCTCTTCTGCTCTCCCGTATCTCGATTACGGACGGTGACGCCAGCATCTTTTTCAATAGTATCAAAGTCTATAGTGACGCAAAATGGCGTACCGATCTCATCCTGGCGTCGGTAGCGCTTGCCGATATTGCCGTTATCATCAAACACCACACCCTTAATATCTTTTTTGAGCATCGCATACACTTCCCGAGCTTTTTCGACAAGCACCGGTTTGTTTTTTAATAATGGAAAGACTGCCACTTTCACCGGAGCGACATTTTTTGAAAGCTTGAGGTAAATTCTTTTTTCTCCACCAAGCTCATCTTCGGTATACGCATCAGAAATGACTGCAAGCAGCAGTCGTCCGAGGCCGAAGGTCGGCTCGATGCAATGCGGAATAAATCTCTCTTTTGTTTCTTCATCATAATACGAAAGGTCGGTACCGCTCGCGGTGATATGTGCCTTGAGATCATAATCGGTCCGATACGCGAGACCAAGCAGCTCTTTCTGTCCAATAGCAAAATCAAATTCGGTGTCTACGCTGTGTTTTGAGTAGTGAGCCCGGTCGGCGGCAGGAATATCAACTTGATGAATTTTAGAAGGAGTCAGACCAAGATTGTACACCAGAAAATCAACCTGCTCTTTTTGAAAAGCTCCAAAAATATCTTTCCAGACATCTGGCTTCACAAAGTATTCTATTTCCATCTGTTCAAGCTCACGCACGCGGAAAATAAAATCGCGGGGAGCAATTTCATTGCGGAATGCTTTACCGATTTGAGCCATGCCAAATGGCAACCGCGGATGGAAGCTATCGATGATATTCTTAAAATTTATAAACATACCTTGAGCTGTCTCCGGCCGCAAATATGAGGTAGAAGATTCATCTTCTGTCGCACCTACGTGCGTCTTAAACATCATATTAAACTGGCGAACGTCACCAAGCTGGTTGCCATCAGGGCTTTTGATTTTCTTTTCTTTGATAAGTGCATCCATCTCCGCAAGTGTCATGCCTTTCGGGTCAATATTCTGTTCTTCGAGCAAATGATCAGCGCGATATCTCTTTTTTGTCTTTATGTCTTCTACAAGTGGATCAGAAAACCCGCCAACATGGCCGGAAGCTTTCCAAACATTCTGATTCATTAAAATTGCGGCGTCCATACCATACATATCTTCCCTATCCTCGACAAACCGTTTCCACCAGAGATTTTCTATATTTTTCTTGAGAGCCACGCCGAGCGGACCGTAGTCCCAGGTGCCGGCAAGACCGCCATAAATTTCAGAGCCCTGATAAATGAAACCGCGGCGCTTGGCAAGCGATATCAAATCTTCCATGGTTGATTTTTTTTCTTCCTTTTTCAGATCTTCTGGTTGTGATTTCATATAAGTAAATTATTGTACGATGCCCGATGTGGATGAGAACTGGGGATCAGTCGAGAGGCTTGTATTCAGATTGGTTTTTGTCCCCGATAATGTAGCGCCTGTGTAGCTGTCGGTGGCCTGATATGTCATGTTTTGAACAACATCCGGAGGCGGCTGGATACCCTTTTGGCTGGTACTAGGTGTAAACGCTATCTGGAAATCGACTTCTTTTGCCGGAGCCCCCGCCTGCCCAGGAGGAATATCGTCCACATGCCACACTACCTCATTTTGCTCAGCATTCCAAGTAATGTTTTCAGTAGAAGGATTTACAGCACCGAGCCAGGTGACATAGCTTGGCAATACGGCGGTCACCGTAAGACCTGAAACATCATCGGGAGAACCTGTAATAGTCCACATGACCGTGTACGTCGTTTTTGTATCGGCTTTCGGCGGTACAGGGCCCGTGTTTTTAAATGGTCCCTGTGAATATACTAAACGAGGAATGAGATCAATCTGCGGCTGTATTTTGAGCGAGCGCGTGAGTGTGGAGGAAAGAGCGTCATTTTGTGCACTATCTCCAACTTTGAGACCTGTCACACTAATCGCAAGTGTAACAGTCCCATTTTTAACGCTGGCAAGTTGTGATGCTGAAAGAGACGCGAAGTCAAAATTGACTTCGACACTGTCGCCAGGATTGAGCGTGGCAAGCGCCGGATATACTGTTTTATCCCACATAATGCTCTGTGCAGGCTGGCGATAGAGGCCATCTCCACTCGCTACAGATGCCGGATCAAAACCATTTCCTGAAAATTTAACGGGAGATCTGGCTGTCGACTACTTGCACAGGAAGATTGTTGGTGATCGTGATTGAGCCTGGCTCATCTTTTCCTGGAGCTAGAGTTACCATTGGCTGATTGTCTACACCAAAATCAGCAGTGACGGCGAGCGGTGCTTTATGTACCGTCACCGGATCCGATGCAGTGACATAAGTTGTTGATATTAATCTTGGATTTGAAGAGCTTGCCGCTCCTACTGAAAATCTCATGATCCTTACATCTCCTTCTTCACCATCCATCTCGCCGGTAATAGTAAATACTTTTTTATCGCCCGGCTTCATAGCAGGCAGGCTCCACAGCGATTGACCAAGCGTCGGTGTGGGAGAGGCACTTTGAAACGAAAAACCGAACGGATAATCGGCTTCGAGAAGCATATTTGGCAGCAGTGAGCTTGAGTTTGATACTACCGTGAGTGTAAATGTTGCATTCCCTCCTGAAGAAACTGACGAAGGATAATCCGCCGACAAGCTAAGCGGAGACGAGACAATCTGAGCTTCATACACTTTATCTTTTGTAAATACCTGATTTGAATTTGGAATGCCATATTGAAGCTTCACATCAATATCTTTAAGCGACGGAGCAGCGCCAAAAAGAACGAATGTCAGATCTTTCTGAGCACTCCCCCCAGCTGGAATTGCACCAATCGTATCAGTCTCGTGCAAAAGATCAGATGAAATATTGAGCGCGGATTTTGTGCCGTCGGGATAGCTAATATACAAAACAAGATTTGTGAGGGGTGTGGAGTTATTGTTGGCAATATTGACGGTGACTGACGTACTATCGCCTGCATTTACGGCAGTCGGACCCACAAATGTTACATCCACTTTGTCGGCAGAAACCACATTAATACCGCGCCAAAAAGCAAAAGCTGCGATGCCGGCGCACAAAAAAAAGAACACCATTGAGCCAATGAGAATTTTTTTAAATACCGAGCCGGGCGGAATGTTTGCATTGGGGTCAGTATCATCATCCCAGTTTTTCTTGTCTTTCCAGTCATCGTTCACGTCAAAATGCTCCTGCGAAAGCGGAGCGCGCGGCGTAATTTGATTTGGATAATTGCGAGCGTATATACTTTTCTCCATACGCTCGATACCATCGATAGAACCGGGGTCTTTTGCCATGATAAATAATTATAGCATGTCTAGAGCTGCGTCTCCCGCAGTGATCGGTTGATTTCTTGGTAGGCTATTTTTCTGACACTACCAAGCCTTTTCAGAAGTGTTCCCGAAAGCGGAGCGTAGATAAATTCTTCGAGCTCAATAATGCGTCCAAGATAGCCGAGCTCATAAAGAAGATTGAGTACGATAATGCACTCAAAATTCTTAATGTCTTCAGTGTCGAGCAGCTCATGGCACGCGTACAAAAAAACACTGATGACATATTCAAAAAGCTTTTCGTGCTTTTCTTCGTGCGGCATGAGGCGTTTGATGAGAGCACACACACGGGCAAGAGTGATGAGCATATCTTTCTCCTCTGCGTCTCCGAGCTCAGCTTGTTTAAACAGAGATTTGAGAGGTCGGCAGCTCGTAATTCTCCACATCTCTTTCCCGCGCACGACCGATATCGAGACATGCTCATATTCCTGGAGAGAAAATCGAAGTTTCGATTTCAAAAGCCGCACACCCTGAGCATGAGCGCGTATCATGCCGAGCTCTGAGGTAAAAAGCAGGAAGCTTTTATTTGCTTCGCCGGAATTTGTCCCCTCCACAACCAGCGCATCGGTAGTGTAAATATGATGCGCCATACCTACCGGATGATAGCAATACTAAACGAAAGCTTGTCTACTTTTACCTCCTCCTTTTGCATGATTTCTTTTGAATCTGATTCACCGGACAAAGAATTAAATGTGATACTGGAAAGCTGAGCGGTTTTTGAAATATCAGCCTTAAATTTTTCTATGAGCTCTCTGCCCTCCTTGGATGTATCAACAGAAAGAACAAGCATTTCATGAGGATCGCATTTTGCTTTTTTGCGAAGTTCCTGCACGGATCGTATAAACTCCCGAGCCTGCCCTTCTTGTGTGAGCTCAGGAGTCATTGCTGTGTCGAGCAGCACCTCTTCAGTCATTGAAGGGTTTGATTTCAGCTCTTTGATATTCAGTTCGTCTTTAATCAATTCAGCAAGATCCTGATCGTCCGCATATGCATCATTTTTTATCGCAAGCGATGCGAGCGGCTGCCGTACTTTAATACCGGCTTTGGCCCGCGCTTCAAGCCCGAGGGAAACAATAGTTCTGACTGCCTGCATTTTTTCGAGCAGAGTTTTGTTGGGTGCAACACATTTTGGCCACAATTCGAGATGAACGCTTTCAAGCCCTTTTTCACCTTTCACTTTCTGATATACATCTTCTGCCAAGAACGGCATGAATGGAGCCAAAAGTTTTGAGAGCTCAGCCAAAACAAATTTTGTCAGTGGCCAACAGCCATTTTTTTATCATCACTCTCATCTTTAAACCGATCGCGCGAGCGGCGGAGATACCAGGTGGAAAGATCGTCAATAAAAAGCTCAAATGGCCGCACCGCCTGATCAAGCTCGTACGTTTCCATATGTTCACCCACTTCTCCGATCAATGTATAAAGACGGGCAATGATCCACATATCAAGAATATTGCTGCTTGAGGCCTGTGCCGCCACGTCACCATGTGCATAGAGCTCATAGAAAGAGACCACGTTGTTGAGGCGCATGATGAGTTTTTTTGCCACCGCATCAACGTCTTTTTCTGAAAAATTAAGATCTTCCGATTTCATAAGCGGCGATGACAGAAGATAAAAACGCAGTGCGTCAACACCATATTTATCAAAGAGAATCCATGGGTCAGGAAAATTGCCTTTTGATTTAGACATCTTTTGCCCGTCTTCCGCGAGGACAGTTCCTGTCGTAACTACATTCTTAAACGGTATTTCATCAAATAAAATTCCAGAGACGGCGAGCATGTAGTAAAACCACGTGCGTGTCTGAGCAATATATTCCACCACAAAATCAGACGGGAAATTATCGTGGAACCACTGTTTTTTATCAAATGGGTAGTGTCCCTGCGCAAAAGGCATCGAGCCGGATTCAAACCAGCAATCAATGACTTCTGGAATGCGTTCAAGTGTTGCGCCGCATGTGCATGAAAAACGCAGTTCATCAATATACGGACGATGCAAATCAAGACCATGCTCTTTATTTCTTGGAAGCTTAGCGTAGTCTAAAGGCCTGATTTCAGCATTATCAATCTGATAGCGATCCCATTTTTCTTTCGAGATCGTGGCGATATTTTCCGCGTTTGCGTAGCATATTAAATAACCGATCGTATCCTGGTGCGACACGATTAAAATATTTTTTCCGGAATATTTTGCGTCTATTTCCCCAATAAACTGAGCCAATCTGTTTTGCATATCGAGCGGTGATTCTCCTCCGGGAACTTTATCACTCACATCCGCCCAATTTCTCGTCTGCCAATATTTATGCAGTTCGTCGCGCTTTTTCCCGTCGTACTTTCCAAAATCATATTCCCGCAGGCGCTCGTCATAAAAAACATTCTTTGAATCTATACTCAGATTTTTTTGCAGAATTTCTGTCGTTTCTTTTGTGCGGACAATATCGGAACTGATAATCATGTCTGTATTATTTTTCTTGAGCAGAGCGGCAGCATCGGCAACTTGCTGCTTGCCTTTTGCTGTCAGCGGATATGCAGCCTGCGGATCGCAACTTAAAATATCTTCGACATTGCTCAATGCTTCGCCATGCCGAATAACAGTGTATGTATTTCTGCGCGTACGATTTTTAAGATCCTCAATAGAACCGATCACTTCTTTTTTCCCGCAGGCTTTGCATGTCCAAATAGGCAGCGGCGATGCCCAGAAACGATTGCGGGAAATATTCCAGTCGGGTGCCGCTTCCATACTCTTCCTAAATCTCCCCTCTTTGAGATGATCAGGTACCCAGTGGATTTTTTCATTAAGCTCTACAAGCCGAGGCTCACATTTTGAATGCGGACAAACCATGCCGGTAATGCATAATAAATAAGCGGAGTATCGCAGCGATAGCAGTGCGGATACGAGTGGACAATTTTTTCTTTAGCAAAGAGCATTCCCCTCTTCGCCAGATTTTTAATAATTTCCACATCACCAGCCTGATGATCTTCCTTCGGCTTCACTTTGAGCCCGGCAAAATCTTTCACTTCAGGCAAAAATCTGCCATCAAGCCCGACATGATGAATGGTCGGGATAGCAAGCTTTTTGGCAAGTGCCATATCTTCTTCGCCGTAATTTGGCGCAAGGTGCACAATGGCCGTGCCTGACTCCAGCGTGACATACGGTGCAGGATAAATTTTCCAAATATTTTCTTTGTCCGGCATTGGTGTGTCGACGTAGTAATCGAACACAGGCTTATATGATTTCCCTACCAATTTCTCACCTGTAAATTCTTCTAAAATCTCGTACTTCACACCCTCCAAGGCTTTGATAGTTAGTTTTTCTTTAGCAAGAATAATATTTTCAGAATCTGTTTTTATTTTTACATAGACTATATCAGGGTGCACGGCAAGCGCAGTATTTCCAGGAAGTGTCCAGGGTGTAGTAGTCCACGCAATTAAAAAAGTGCCTGGCTCATCTTTGAGCTCAAATTTTACATACACCGAAATATCAGCGATGTCTTTGTAGCTGTTATCCATGGCGATCTCGGAGTTGGCAATCGGCGTCTCGCAGCGCGGACAATACGGCAGCACGCGCGTACTTTCATACAGCAAATCCATGCTGTACATTTCTTTGAGTGCCCACCAAACAGATTCGATGTAGCTATTGTCCATCGTCATGTATGCCCCATCAAAATCAACCCAGCGGGCAATGCGCGACACCGTCCGTTTCCATTCATGGACATATTGGAGCACTTTAGAACGCGCGTGCTCATTGAATGTATCAATGCCAAGCGCTTCAATTTCTTTTCGGCCGGAGACTTTCAAATCTTTTTCAACGATATTTTCAATCGGCAAGCCATGAGTATCCCAGCCCCATCTTCGGTCAACGTGAAAGCCCTGCATCGTTTTGTAGCGAGGTACTGCATCTTTAATGGTACTCGCAAGAATATGCCCGTAGTGCGGCAAGCCTGTGGCAAACGGCGGACCATCATAAAAGACAAAGTTGCCTTTCGGAGAAGGCTTGGCTAATGACTTTTCAAAAATTTTGTTTTCCTGCCAAAATTTGAGCGTTGCCTCTTCGCGTTCGGCAATCAGGCTCTTTTTCTGCTTCTGTTCTTCTGACATATGGCTTAAATACTAGCACTTTTTAGAGTGGATGCCAAAAATGCAATATTCAACCTCCCCTCAATCCCCTCCTTGCACAGGAGGGGAAGCCCAAATAATACACTCTGTCATTCCCGCGCAGGCGGGAATCCAGAGCATCCTGATTGTGACAGTTATTGAGTAGAGATAGCTTTTCTCGTCACAGCTCCAAAGTACCCTACACTCGGACTAATGCCATACTTAGCTTGGAACTTAGAGAGAGCAGTACGAGTGAGTATGCCAAAGTAGCCAGTGTCATACTTCTTGTTGAGGAAGCCTTGGGTTGTAAGAAAAAGCTGGAGTTGTTTAACGTCTGGATTAGTACTTCCCAGTGTTAGGTTGTGGGTAAAGGTGTAGGAAGAGGTTGGAGTTGGAGGGTATGTATATGGTGTAGCTGGTATGTGAGGAGTGGAGGGTTGTTTGACGTAGGTGTAGGTGCCAGGGCAGTGGGAGCCTGTCTGAGAGTTGTACAGTGCTCCAGGGGGACAGGTTGGACTGGTTGATGATACTACGGGTGTGAATGGGATGCCGTAGGAGCCGCTGGAGGAGGGGATGCCGACACCGGTGGAGGTGGGGGTTGTAGTGGGAGTAACAGTATGATTTCGAACAGTAATAGTTAGAGGAGAAGATGTTGAATAATTACCCGTAGTATCTTGAGCCACCGCAAGAAAAGTGTGGTTGCCATCAGCTACACTTGTGGTATCCCAGACAATTGAGTATGGAGATGTGGTTGCTTGAGTACCGATATTTAATCCATCAAGCATGAATTGAACCCCCGGCAACATTACCTGTCGTTGACACCGTGAGAGCAGTGGATGTTCCTGAGACTATTGAACCGCTTGTTGGTGTTGTAAAAGAAATTGTGGCGGGATTGAGGATGTTGTCGATGTCCCGAGCCCATTCGTCGCCAACAAGATTAACGCCTGCGGTTGTTAGATGAGCACCATCAGAAAGTATATAGGTTGTGGGATAATTTTGAGTTGTAACATATAAGCTAGGATTCTTCCCAATCTCTTGAATACTTGAACCATTAGCAAAAGAATTAGTAATACTTCGGTAATTTAAAATATCTATCAGTGATTGTGCAGTCCATACACCTGAGGTTAGCGAATAATTTATATATGTGGGATCACTAACAAAAATATGCTGAATTCCTAGATTTTGCAAAGTGGTTAAAATATTGGAAAAATTAGTCTGAAAGGTAGAAGTTGATGTATTAGCAGCAATTTTAGCATCATTGGCATCAAGTAAAATTGTTACAATGTTTGCCCCATTATTCTGTATGTCACTGATTGCAGAATTCAAATTTGAACTTCCAGGTTGCCAATCACCCGTTGCTGAACCACTAACTCCATGATTATAAGTACTAACTGAATTAAAATGATTAGTCGCCAACATTTGATTTTGTAAAGGTACAAGTGGAGAAATACCTCCTGTATTATTTCCTCCATTTGTTATTGAGTCTCCGATTCCAACAATAACGGCATTTGATATGGTCGACGGTTGAGTTTTTATATGAATTTCAGTGCTCGTACCTAATGACACTGAAGAATCGTTTGCGGTCAAAACATAATAATAATCTGTTGCAGAAGAAAGATTGTTATCATTTAATAAAAGATTTGTAGCGCCGGATACATTTGTATATGGGCCACCAGATACAGTACTACGTTTCCATTGATACGTATAAGGACTAACTCCTCCTGTTGCTACTGAATCAGAAACTTGTAGTGTACTTGTCCCCGTCGAAATAAATGATGGTGCTGCCAGAGATAAACTACCTGTTTGAGTTACAATGTAATTGTTAAAAATAATGTGTGCATTATTATTTTTAGTCATTAAATAAACAGGCTGATTGGTAAGCACCGGACCGGATACTGAGGCATTTGGGGTTACAGAATTATTTATATAAACTTGTGCTCCGCCGGATTGTAAAATCACAAATTTTGCATGATATGGAACACCATTTGTACATGTAAAACCAGTATCAACTGGGCTATAAGTACCATTTATGTAAAATAAAGTAGTACCACTATTTGAGAAACCGTATGTATTGCGTGAAGAGAGGTTATCAATAGCATCAGTACCATATCCAACAACCGCATCTTCTGTCTGGGAACAATCGGAAGATGTTATGTCAACATTAATCGTGATATCACCTGAACCTTGGCTGAAAGTAGAATTACTTACCAAAGCATTGTCTCCCCACGTTCCTTCGTCACCAATCATATTTAAACCATTATTTTGTTGAACATTACCTACAGTTCCACCCAAACCGCCAGAATCAGACTCAGTCCATTTTGTCGTATCTATTGTCGTACCACTAAAAGAATCTTGTAAAAGTGTTGTAGCAAAAACTTTATATGGAGAAATAATTATTCCAATCGCAAAACTAGCTAAGAGAAGAGAAGAGAAGAGAATTTTTTCATGATGTGGATTAGGAAAGTATTAAATTGTAGTTACATTGTAGCATAGCAATGGGGGGGTGAAACGTTATCCACAGGAGATTCTTTAGCAGTTTCCTCCTCTCAGTTTGAGAGGGGGCCAGGGGGTGTGGTAAATCACATCCTCTCCGGTGCATCAATACCTAAAAGGTACATACCGTTTTTTAAGACAATACCCACAGCTTCAGTAAGCGCGATTTTGTACGGTGATGTTTCGTCTTTTTTATCTACTATTTTAGTGTGCGCGTAGAAACTATTGAATTCGCCTGCAAGGTGCGTGAGATATGTCGCAATCGTGCTTGGAGCATAGTCGGTAGCGGCGCGCTGGACGATTTCCGGGAATCGCACAAGCAGTCGTTCTAAAAGAAAAACAGGACTTTCTATTGAATCGTTTTTGTGATTGTTTTTTGTTTTTTTATCAGCATCATCATGCACACTTGATGAGACTCCATCTTTCAGCGCCTTAGCCAAGACTGATTTTGTACGCACAAATGTATACTGCAGATACGGGCCGGAGTCTCCTTCAAATGAAATTGATTTTTCAGGATCAAACACAATATCTTTGCCGATCGACTGGCGCAAAATTGAATATTTTATTGCTGCTATTGCCACCTTCAAAACAATTTCATTTTTTTCCGCCTCAGACATGTCACTGCATTCTGACATTTTACTTGCAATAGCAGTTTTAGTGTCATTCAAAAGAGATTCGCCCATAATCACCCCGCCTTTTCGAGACGACATTTTTCCACTCTCAAGACGGAGAGTACCGTGGCTGATGTGCTGCGTACGGGAAGCAATTTCCGGATACATGAGTTCCAGTGCTTTTATCACCACCTTAAAGTAGTCTTTTTGCTCATTATCGGTAACAACAATCGAACGGTCAAAATCATGTAATTCAAACTTTTTCTTGGTCAACCCTAGCTCTTTGGCTTCATATGTCGGCAATCCTTGCGAAGTAATAAAAACCCTGCTATGCAAACCATACTTTTCACCTGGAAAAATAATTGCTCCCTCGCTTCTCTCAAAGATTCCCTTTTCCAAACCTTCCATCACAATTTTCACGCCTTCGTCGGCCACATCGCTTTCCCAAAAATTGTAATCCATGTGGGTACCGAGGAGAGCATGAATTTCTTGAGTATACTTCATACTTATATCCCTGCCCCAGGCATATATTTCATTCACTACAGGATCGTTTTTCAAATAAATTTTTTTGTTTATTTCCTGGATTTCTTTTTTGCTTTCCTCCTGCTCGTCAAACATTTTTGAGCCGTGCGCATAGGCTCGGCCAATAAAATCAATGTGAGTTTTCATTGATGAATTATCAGCAAACTCTCCTTTATATTGCATAATTCCCCACACAGCTTTGGCGACCGGCAGGCCAATATCGCTTCCATAGCTCGCACGCGTCAGTTTTGCATCTTGAAATTCAAAAAGGCGAGAAAGTGATTCCCCCACTGCATTATTCACCAAGTGGCCAATATGAAAAGGCTTGAATAAGTTGAAGTTTGTATGCTCAATAATGATTTTCTTATTCCATAGCTTGGTGCTTTTGCCGTACCACACTTTCTTTTCATGTGCTTCTTCGACAGCCTCGATGCATGCCGATTTTGAAAGGTGAAAATTGATGAAGCCTGGCCGCACCGCCTCCACTTTTTCAATCGAAATACTTTTCGC
Organism: Candidatus Parcubacteria bacterium; assembly: GCA_963806325.1. Taxonomy (GTDB): domain Bacteria; phylum Patescibacteriota; class Minisyncoccia; order Phycocordibacterales; family JAKAEA01; genus CAWDXL01. The sequence continues at coordinate 28,134 of CAWDXL010000006.1, read as the reverse complement.
GAGCGTAAGTTCACTTTGAATTTTTTTAACAATATTCTGGGCAAGCTCAAACGGATCCTTAACCGTCGCGCCCATTGATTTCACGAGAATCATGGCAACATTAGTCGTATAATCGCCAAATCGAAAATCGGCAGTATGCTCGACACTCACCGCTACCATATCTTTCGGCACGCCAAAGCTCACCAAGGCCTGCTCTATGATATTTTTAATTCGATCGTGCATACAGTTCTATCGTAAAATTCATTCCTCTTTTCTACAATTTTATTTTCCCGTGCTGCCAAATCCGCCTGTTCCCCGCTCCGAATCATCGAGCTCTGATACTTCGATGATTGTTGGCTCTTCCCTTTTCTGAATAATCATCTGGGCAACTTTGTGCCCTTTTTCAAATGTATAAAGCTCTTTACTTAAGTTTATCATACCCACCTTCACCTCGCCGCGATAGCCGGCATCAATGACGCCGCCAAGCGTTTTCAGACCAAACTTGTGCGACAAACCACTCTTGTCCCAAATGAGGCCAACAAACCCATCAGGTATTTCCATGGCAATACCTGTAGGCACCTGCACCCGCTCTCCAGGCTTTAGAGAAATAGCTTCCGAAGTATATAGATCAAACCCCGCATCACCTGGATGTGCATAGGCGGGCAGTTTTGCGTCAGAGACGATTTTTTTAACCTTTAGCTCAAGTGTCATGTAGTCATCCTAGCATACTGCTGAGAATTTTAAAGATTATTCAAAACTTGAGGTCACAAATTGTGACCTCAAGTTTTATCTTTTCTTGAGATTTTCTTCATATTCAATATGATACTGTTTATCAAAAAATCATATGAATTCACCACAAATAATTTTCCCTGAAAAAATCAATCGGGTTATTCTTCTACTAAGAAATCAAAAGGTAATTATTGATTATGATCTAGCAAGACTTTACAACACTACTACTAAAGTTATAAATCAAGCTACCAAACGTAATAGTGCCCGATTTCCAGCTGATTTCATGTTTCAACTAACTCAATCAGAAAAACTTGAGGTGGTCACAAAATGTGACCACCTCTCTGCCTTAAAATTCTCATCACAATTACCGTATGCTTTTACTGAATATGGAGCCCTTATGGTAGCAACAATTCTAAACAATCAACATGCGGTAGAAGTAAGCATTACAATTATAAAAACTTTTATTCAGCTTCGGAATATACTTTCAAATAGTACCCATCTGGCTTATAAACTTGAAGAACTTGAACAAAAATATAATAAACAATTCAAAATAGTCTTCGATGCACTGCGCGAAATAATGACTCAACCAGAGATACCGGAAAAACCTCCAATAGGATTTAACACCCAATGAGGGCGTTTTGTTTAAGGTCACAAATTGTGACCTTAGGATTTTGTTACTTCTTCTTCAGCACTTTATCAATCAGCTCGGCGATTTTTTTCATATCCTTCTCTTTCTTGCCGCGAGTCGTCTCGGCAGCAGTACCGAGGCGGATGCCTGACGGATCCATTGGGCTGCGCTTTTCGCCGGGAATCGTATTTTTATTGACAATGATGCCGGCCTTTTCCAAAAGCTCGCTCGCCTCTTTGCCTGATACTCCCAAGCCATTCATCCACGTGTCTACGAGCAAAAGATGGCTATCGGTGCCGCCGGAAACAATTTTCCAGCCTTTCTTTTTCAATTCCTCTCCGAGCACCGCAGCATTTTTCACGATTTGCTTTGCATATTTTTTAAACGCAGGAGTAGCTGCTTCTTTGAGAGCGACTGCAACTGCGGCAATTTGATTCATATGCGGTCCGCCTTGAAGGCCTGGAAATACCGCCTTATCTATTTTTTTATCTAATTCTCGTGCATCTTTTTTAGCAAAAATGAGTGCGCTGCGCGGGCCGCGGAGCGTTTTGTGAACCGTCGTCGTCACCACATCAGCATACTCAAACGGACTTGGATATGCTTCGCCCGCTACAAGACCGGCAAAATGCGACATGTCCACCATTAAAATTGCGCCGCACGCATCGGCAATATCCCGGAATTTCTTGAAATCCACTCTGCGGGGATAGGCTGTAAAGCCGGCAACAATGACATTCGGCTTCTGTTCTTCCGCAATCTTTTTTATTTCATCATAATCAATCTGTTCCGTCTTTTCATGGACGCCGTATGGTACCTGCACCCAGAATTTCCCCGTCGCTGATACTTTGTGACCGTGTGTGAGATGTCCGCCATTATCGAGACTCATGCCCATGATTTTTCCGCCCGCAGGAACGAGCGCAACATATACCGCAAGATTGGCCGGTGAGCCGGAAAGAGGCTGGACATTCACATGCCATTTTTCAGGCGACAATTTAAAAAGCTTGAGCGCCCGCGCTTTTGCCAAGTCTTCGATCTGATCGATAAATTTTTGTCCGCCGTAGTAGCGCTTGCCGGAATAGCCTTCGGCGTATTTATTGGTGAGCTCGGAGCCGAGCGCTTTGAGCACATCGTCGGAAACATAATTTTCAGACGCGATAAGATTGATAACTTTTTTTTGACGGGTCTTCTCTTCTTTGATCAACTTTTCTATTTGCTTGTCTTTCATTGACAGTACTGTTAGAAACCAAATTGGATAATACAACTATATTATCACATATTGCTTTTACTCTAGTAGTGCGTACTATTATGGCATACACACCTAAAAATATGGCCTATTATTACACCCCGTTCAGGAATAAGTACAAGGGAAGAAAAACGGATTCAGACTGCCCTTTCTGCAACGCAAAAAATATGGCTAAACAGTCGGTGAAATACTCTGACAGCATCTTGGTCGAAAATAAAAACTACAGATGGATAGTGAATATGTATCCAAAATTCGAAGGGCACACTATGATCGTTCCGAAAAGACACGTAATAAAACTCGGAACAGAGTCTGCTCAGGAAATAAAAGATCGCGAAGAATTGATCGTGATCGCAGCGGAAGCTTTGCAAAAATTATATCATGGCGCAGGCATTGAAATTTTTCTTCAGACCGGGGCAGGCTCAGAAGGAAGCATTGCTCACCTTCATTGGCATATCGTCCCTTCTCAGCCGAGCGATCCATTGCGCGGCTTTGACAAGCTCGGACATTTCTTTACAATAACCGAAGACAAACCAAAACTTATCGTGTTTCCAGTTCCCATCAAGAAAGCTCGTAACACGCTTTTACGCGCCTTGTCTAAAACACTTGGCAGAAAGGATTAAGATGAAAGCAGTTGTATTTGCCGGTGGCCAAGGAACGAGGCTGTCCTGCGCCAAAGGCTTGCAAAACAAGCATGCTTTGCCAGTGTATGATCAGCCGATGATCTCGCATGTTGTCCAGACGCTTGCGGCGAGCGGCATTGATGATATCCTCGTCATGCTAAACAACCGTCATCCAGAAACAATTTTAGAAATCTTGGAAGACGGCCGCTGTTTCGGGTGTCATATCTGCTATACCTATGTACGCGAAGTGAACGGCCCCGGCCGAGAACTCTGCATTGCCCGCCACTACACGGGCAACGAGCCGTTTGTAGTCATGCTGGGCGACAGCTTGTATCTGCATCCGCTTAATTTCACCAATATCGTTCCGCCGCACATCTGGACAATGTCATTAGACGGCATTGACGATCCATCAAAATACGGACAGGTCAAGGTAGATGGTGATCGAGTTGTTGATATCCGCAAAAAACAAAGGCTGAGTTCAGCCATATCATCCAGACGGCCACATGGTTCTTCCCGCCCGATGTCTACGCTAGAGCCCGCGCCCTGGCCACCAAGACTCAGAACGAAATTCATATTGGTGATATTTCGCGACAGTATGTGGAAGAAGGTCTCATGACCCATACCATGCTGCCGCCCAATTCGTACATTGATCTCGGCACACCAGATTCCCTGCTTCGAGGATCGATGATGCTTGCCCGTCGCGCTGGAGCAATCTGAAGCCTGCAGTCTACATAAGTAAGTTCCTTATTCCTCAAAAAGCCCTGATCAAAAACCAGGGCTTTTCATATTTTTATAAGCAGATACAATAAAGACACCTATTCATAATTTAAAGGCCATGTATAAACCACTTGCAGAGCGCACCGCCGACAGCCAATATCAACGGCTTTTAAAAGATATTCTCGAAAAAGGCGTACGCACGCCGAGCCAGCAGGGTGTCGACGCTCTCACTCTCATAGGTCCTGCACCGCTTCACTTCAAGCTCGACAATGGCTTTCCTATCATCAACGAACGCAATATGAATCCAAAAGTTTCAGAAAATCTGCCGGTTACCGTCTGGCAGCAGGCTATCGCTGAAATTTTTGGCTTTATCAACGGTGCGCGCACCACGGAAGAATTGGAAAAATTCGGCTGCTATTGGTGGAAGTCGTGGGCCACGCCAGAAAAATGCGCTAAGCGCGGGCTTCCGGCCGGCGATCTCGGCCCCGGCTCATACGGCGCAGCCTTTCATGATTTTCCGATGATTGATGGCGGCACATTCAATCAATTCAAGCATCTCGTGGAGCAGATCAAAGAAGAGCCGCAGCTGCGCACGCATTTTATTACGCCGTGGATTCCGCAATATATGGGCCGAGGCAAAGGCAAACGGCAGAAAGTTGTCGTCTGTCCATGCCACGGCTGGATCCATGTCCGCATTATTGAAAACAAGCTTTCGCTGCACATGTTTCAGCGCTCGGCTGATGTGCCCGTTGGCGTACCGTCAAATATGGTGCAATACGCCGCACTCACTGTGGTGCTCGCCCATGTCACCGGTACCATTCCCTACGAATACATTCACAGCTTTTCCGATGCGCATATATATGTTGACCAAGTGCCGGCTGTAGAGACGATGCTTGCACGCGAAGCTCGACCGCTTGCCACCGTCACGTTCAACAAAAACAAAACAGATCTTTTTGATTTCAGAAAAGAAGATTTCGAATTGTCGGATTACAATCCGCACCCCGGCATTAAAGGCATTCCGGTCGCTATTTAATCTCATGAGTATTTCTATTATTGCAGCAGTTTTCAGAAAATGGCGTCATTGGAAAAAACAATGAGCTGCCGTGGCGTGTATCCGCCGACTTGAAACATTTTTCTTCTCTTACAAAAAACCATTCGGTTATTATGGGCAGGAAAACTTATGAATCTATAGTTGCCCGCCTCGGAAAGCCGCTTCCAGACCGCCAAAATATTATCATCACCAGACAAAAAGATTTTAAAGCTCCCGACTGCATCGTTGTGGATACGTTCGAGAAAGCCGTAAAAGCAGCAGCAACTGAAGAAGTTTTCGTCATTGGCGGAGCATATATTTATATTCTCGCGCTTCCCTATGCTGATAAAATGTATATTACAAAAGTCCACACCACAGCAGATGGGGATGCTTTTTTCCCAGCGTATGATCCAAAACACTGGAAACTAACAGCCTCAGAAAAGCATTCTGCTGATGAAAAAAATCAGTACAATTATAGCTTTGAGGAGTATGTAAAAAATGCCGAGGAAGCCTCAAATTTTGTTTTTCTTGGAAATGCTCGACACGACGATCAGCGAGAAGTCATGGAAAATATCAAGAATGAAAAACACTGCCCTTTCTGTGTAGAAAATCTGAGAAAATATCACAAAGAACCAATCCTGAAAGAAGGAAAATACTGGATACTGACCAAAAATCAGTGGCCTTATGAAGGCACAAAATTGCACCTTTTGGCTATTTTAAAAAAACACGCGGAGCGCCTCGGTGAGCTTACGCCCGAAGAAGGCGCGGAGCTTTTTGAACTCTTTCAGTGGGCAGAGCGATCAAATAGAATTTTAGGCGGAGGGTTTGCTATGCGTTTCGGCGACATGCGATATTCCGGCGGAACAGTGAGACATCTGCATGCTCAGTTTATCGTACCTGACGCAGATAATCCCGATGCAGAACCGGTCCGATTCAAAATTGGCCAATCGAAAAAGAAACAGGAAAATTATTGACTTTTCTCCTGAAAGTGTTTATTTTAATCGCAGTTGCGTTGAGTGCGCATTGTTATTTTTAACCTTTTTGAGGAGATATTTATGGAGCAGCAAGACGCTGTCCTAACGTTGCCAGGAGTCATCGGACAATTGTCCATCCCTGGAGTCACAGATTCTACCACTCTGGTATGCATCTCACGAGCGCGGTCATACAGGCAATATTGCGACGCAATCACAGATGCAATCTCAGGTCACTGCCCTTTCTGCCAATTCGATTCCAATCGAAACAAGCTGATCATGGAGAGCGACCTCTTCCGATCATGGTATAGCACGTCGCCGGAAGCATTCACCAAGCTCCATATCATGCTTGCTCCGAAACGGCATGTCACCGACTCAGTAGAGCTGACCGAACGCGAAGAACGGGCATTCCTCGCGATGAAGCGACAGCTGAAAGCGCAATTCGGCTATACAAGCCGGGGCGAACTCGTTCGCGATGGAGATGCGAGATTGGGCGCAGGAAGCATCCAACATCTTCATTTCCACATCATGGTACCCGACGGCACTGGCCGAGTGGAATCACCCTTTTATAAGGGAGCGGATGCTGATGCAAGGAGTCTCATGTCCGCAATCGTCATGGAAAAGATCCGGTTGGCAAACGGCGACACAACTGGACTCACGGACGAAGATCGAGATCGGGTCAAAGATCGTAAGGTGCCAGGACTCGTCGCCTCAACAACATAAAAATAAGGGTTAAAAAGGAGAACATGACCGCCGACTGTGCACTGCACAGTCGGCGGTTCTTTTATTCTTTACTTTTTATACCCCTCCCACTTTTTTTCTGTTTTCTTATTTGAATCACCTTCTTTGCCTAATTCTTTTTCATTTTCTACAAAAATTATTTTCACACCTTTTGATTTCAAAATATCCTGGCCGTCGAGGATTCCGTATCCCCCGCCACAATAGAGTGTTTTGATGCCTGAATAAGCGATAAGCTTGGCACACGGCGGACATGGAAAAACGGAGACGTACATATCAGCTCCTTCAAGGGTAATTCCCTTTCGAGCAGCTTCTGCGACAGCGCAAGCTTCGGCATGAATGCTCGTGCCAAGCTCAATATTTATCCCTTTGCTGAATGCATTGCGAGGGTCACCGTTTACATATGGCGTATGTTCCGACGGCACATGAGCATTGTGAGTCTGAATGATAATGCTACCGTCTCGCACAACCGCCGTCCCCACCCTGCGCCACCAGTCGGAACTTTTTTCAGCTTCTTTTTCTGCTATATTTAAAATCTTAATATCAAACTCTTTTTTCGATATCATATTGTCGGGGATGACAGGCTTTTCGAGCACCGTATTGTGCTTGTCCCAGCGGAGAAATATGGTGTCAAAAATCACCTGCTGATTTCCTAAATATTTTTCAGCAATAAGCCTTGAGACATCCTCGTCCGGCATAATTATTTCAAGCTTTTTTGCATCTTTTTTTGCAAAATCTTTAAGAATTTCTTCTGCTATGATTTTTACCTGTACATGAGGAATGATTTTCAGAGAATCAATGGCTTTCACCATAAGCTCAGGATCGAGCTCGCGAATTTCTTTTGAAAGATAGTAGACTTGGCTGATGAGATCTTTGCCTAAAATATAAATTACAGATGCATCATTGTGCCGTTCAAAAAATTTCCGGTAACCATCATGCAAAACGGGTACATAGGCAATAATGATTTTTTCCATGAGTTTTATAAAACAATGAGCCTATTTCTGATTCTAATTTAGAAAAAATTTATATTAAGACTTAATCTGATTTAACACTTCTTCGATAGTAGCTACAAGCTTTGGCGTGAGCGCTTCCCCTATTTTTTGGGCGGTACCCATCTGAAGGCGGCGGATTTTTGCGCTTGTTGATGTCGTAGCCTGAGGATTGAGCACGACAATTTTGCCGCAGTATTTTTCCAGCTCTTTCAGCTGCTTATCGTTATATGTTTCCTTGGTCGCGACAAGCACGTCAGGCTCGATTGTCCTGATGAGCTCCCACTTTTTTGCTTTGAGCTGTTTTAGAAAGACTGCGTCGACACACCGCAGATGCGTCAGCATCTCAAGGCGCTCCGCTTCGGGCACTACCGGCCTATCGGGTCCTTTTCGAAATCTGATTTTTTCGTCGCTGTCGACACCGACAATAAGAAAATCTCCGTGACGCTTGGCCTCTTCAAGATAGCGGGCGTGGCCAATGTGCACCATATCGTATGAACCCTGCGTGAGCACAATTTTGCAGCCAAGGCCGCGAAAATGCCCGACAATGTGCCTTATTTTCTTATAATCCGAGAAAAAACGCTCTTTAAAATTTGATTCCGGGCTAAATATTCCCGAGCTTATCGCCAGTCCTGAATTTTTCATAGTGCCTCAATCATACGGCAGGGATATGGAAAAAGCAAAAGGATTTTAGAATCAAACAAAAACTGCCCGGAAATGAATCCGAGCAGTTTTTGTTGAAGTGTTATTTAATATCTACTCCCATCGAGCGGGCCGATCCTTCGACGATGCGCATAGCGGCTTCGATCGAGCCTGCATTGAGGTCGGGCATTTTCTTCTCTGCGATCTGCTTTACCTGAGCTTTGCTGATAGAACCAATCTTTGCAGTATTTGGCTTTCCTGAACCCTTTTCCTTGCCCATCGCTTTCAAAATGAGGCCTGACATAGGCTCCACTTTGTAGGTGAGGAGGTAGGTACGGTCTTCATAAACTGAAATAACGGTAGGGACAGTTTCGCCAACGCGGCCTTTTGTCTCGTCGTTGAAACGCTTAACGAATTCGCCAATGTTGATACCAGCTGAGCCGAGCGCAGGGCCGAGCTGCTGACCAGGAACGGCTTTGCCGCCGGGAATCATGAGTTTGAGCTGTTTTGTAATTTTCTTTGCCATAATATTAATGATACGTTGAAGCGCGTAACAGTTGCTTTATAATACTTAAATCTTCCGAATCTGCAAGAAGTCGAGCTCGACAGGCGTCTCGCGGCCAAACATGTTGACCAAGACTTTCACCTTGCCGCGATCTTGATCGACTTCACTGACTTTTCCTTCGAGATCTTTGAAAGGACCGTCGCCGATCATGACATGATCATCGGGATCAAGATCGATATTGTGCTTTGGAGTATCGGCACTCATACGCCCGAGAAGAACATCCATTTCCGACTGATTGATAGGCACAGGATACACGCCGGAACCGACGAAGCCGGTAACGCGCGGCGTATTGCGAACCACATACCATGAATCATCGGTAACAATCATATCAACGAGAATGTAGCCAGGATATACTTTTTCCTCTTCCTCCACCCTCTTCCCGCCTTTCACTTTAATTTTCTTTTCAGTTGGAACAACTACATTAAAAATTTTATTCTGCATGCCCAAAGATTCAATGCGCTGGCGCAAATTTCGGGCAACGGCATTTTCATAGCCGGCATAGGTATGAATTACATACCAATTTCTCCCTTCATCTATTTTTTGTTTCGACATATGTAGACGTTAAACTAATGGCGCATGAAGCTAGAAGCGATTGATAAAATACTGAAGACCGTGTGAAAAAAGATAATCGAAGGCACCCAAAAAAGCCGCAAGGCCGAGAGATAGAACAATGACAATTACACTGTATACGATCGCCTGACTGCGCGTCGGCCACGACACATGCTTCAATTCACCCCGCGTTTCTTTGATATATTCTCCTAATCCCATAAAAATATGTGGTTAATAAAAACAGGCCGCTGGGCCATGTATTCCCATAGTACTCCTTTATAAACAATATGTCAAACTAACGGATTTCGTAGGTAATAGTAACGTTGGAGGTGGTTTTATTCTGCCCGACCGCAACCTGAGGAACTGGCGCATTCCCTTCCAAAGAGGCTGCTGAGAGTGTCCTTTCCGCATATGGCATTGCCATTCCACTGTCGTCAGAAAAAGATGTAATTCGTACGAGCGACACGCCAAGCTCCTGAGCAAGGATTTGAGCCTTTGACTGCGCATCAGCAATAGCTTTTGTCCGCGCTTCATCAGTTACAGCATCCTGATTATCAACAGTAAGACTGAGACCGGATACATTCTGGACACCGAGACTGCCGATACCAGCAAGAATCGTGCCGGCTTTTGATGTATCATGAACCTTCACATCAATGTTTTCTGATGCCTGGTATCCTATAATAGTTTGTTTTGTTGCCTGATCACAACCAATGCACGGCATGCTCGACGAAACATTTTCAGCGACAGGAATATTCACGCGGGTGGTGGCGTACTGAGGCTCAATATCATACGACTCGGTCTGAATGTCTTTGTCGGCAATGTCGGCAGTTTTCAAATAGGCTAGAGCTTTGTTTGAAAGAATGGTTGCGGCGGCTTGGGCATCAGCCACTGTTTTTGCTGATTCCATAACAGTGAAAGAAAATTCTGCGGTATTAGGCAGCGCAAATGCATCGCCGGTGCCCGTCACACTAATTTCTGCCCTGCTGTCTTTTGGCTCGCCGTCATTCCATGCATGAATGACGCTCATTGTTTCAACAAGCAGAAAAAGAGAACCGAGGGAAAGAAGGATTGCGGCGGTAATCGTAAGAATTTTTTTATCGTCCATAATAATTTTGATTAGACTGGTTATTTATAAAGTATAGCGCATCAGATCAAATACAGCCAAGAAAGTTATGCAAGAGGCAGCGACAGCGATGCTGACAATGACAAGCGAGTGGCTTGGATGTTCTTTTTTGGCATGCCATTCTTCGACACGATAGAGGGCAATAATAAGAGTACCGAGAACGGCCCCGCCTAAAAGCCATCCAGCCACAACATCAGAAAACCAGTGCGCACCAATCACAATTCTCGAATAGCCGATGCCGCCAATCATAAAAACAGCAGCAGCATATACTACTGTTCTTTGCCATGTTTTGGAGTAGACGCGACCGAGAGTGTGAGCTAGAAAGCCATAAAAAATAATGGAGACGAGCGCATGCGCGCTTGGAAACGACGAACCAAAGCGGTCTATGAGCGAAAGTACATGCAACGAAACCGGAGAAATACTATTCGGCCGCGCCCGCAGCACAATCTCTTTTATAGCAAGCGAAAGCAAGCCACCTATAATCATAGCACCGGTCAACAATGCACCAACAACCTCTTCATGAATATGTACCAAAACAATGAGCACGATAACGGCAAAAAAAATCATTACTACCGGATCAGCGAGATATGTAAGAATATTCATATCACTCACAAACCATTGGGGAGAATGTTCGGCTATAATACCTGCAACAGAATTATCATACGAAAAGATTAGCGTTTGAAGTCGGCCTGGAAATGATACGCCGTATGCAAGCATCCCAAACAAACACAATAATATGCTATCCAGAATAGTTGTGAAAAAAATAAAAAGATGCCGGAAGTTTTTCATTCCCTAAGTATAGCAGAGTGGGTTTTAATATAAAAAATCGAGCCCGTGCAGTAAAGCAAGGACTCGAGAGATCGGAAATCATGAATGAGACAACAGTTTTGGTTTTCGTGCTTTGAATGTGCCGATTAAAGCTTCCCTGCCAATGAATGTCAGCCTGAGAAATTCTCCCCACTCCTCGAGGGAAAGTTCCTCGGTGGCAACTTGCTGCAACGTCATAATTTGCAGGGAAACTAGAATTTCAGTACATGTATGGCCAAAGGTATTCCCTTCAATGCCGTACTGGTGGCCAATGAGCCATGCCCACTGGTCAAGCGTCATTTCGCCACTTTGTATCTTCTGTAAAGTGACAATGTGCAACCGAGTCAGTTCGAGCGCATTCCTATCAAGAGCAAGCTTGCTACTCATTGGATACTCCTTGTATACAAAATACTCCGGAAATCTGCCGGGTCAGGCGCAGAAAATCTTGCATAGACTGCAAAGACAGTAGTATTACTGCCCGCTCTTGTCAAGACGGTCGGGTGTCACCTTAAGCATTGTTTGGACTTTCTTGATGCCGCGATTGATGCGCACAGAAACCGCATTTTCTGACTCCCCGAGAATATTAGCGATTTCTTTCGGCGAAAAATCATTGATATACCGCATAATGATCACATCACGATACTTATCGTCAAGCTTATTGATATACGTCACTACATTGCTTATTTCAACATTCAAAATTGACCGCAAATGATCGGAGACAGCAGCGTCAAAGCCAGAGTCTTCCTGCAGCGTGTCAAGAGATACTGATTTCTTTTTTCGGTATTCGTCGATAATGAGATTATTGGCAACCTTGAAAATAAAACCTTTGATATTAGCAACCTCTTTGCCGGAAGAAATATACTGCCATGTGCGGGCAAATGTTTCTTGAACAATATCAAGGGCAAGATCGTGATTTGAAAGCTTGAAAAAAACATGCCTAAACAGCTGCTGCGACATCTCATTATAGATCTTTACAAATTCAGGATCTTCTTTCTGCTTCTCGTCTAATCCTGATTCGTGTTTTGTTGCACGCTGATTTTTCACAGACTAATTTTAGTTAGTTTTTTGTGTAAATGGAGGCCTTGTCAAGTATCACCTATTCTACCTTCCCTTATACAAATAGCAACCTGGAGAATATGCCTGCAGGCAGAAGCCTTTGAGAGCCGGATTCTTCAATCACCATTTCTCCAGCCTCTATATTCCCCCTTGAATATTCCTGCTTCCCACCCTCCGTCTTCAGAGAAACTTTTTCTAAAATATTCTGGGCAGCATTGCGATACGCAATCGCTGAATAGCCCGATGCGTACCCGTTTATCAGAAAGAAAAGCGGCTTATCAGAAAGAAGCTCCCGGCACAAATCCAGGAGCTCCAGAAGGTCATCTTCCAGTTTCCACACTTCGCCTTTTGCCCCCCGCCCAAAAGCCGGGGGATCCATGATGATGGCATCATATTTTTTGCCGCGCTTTATTTCTCGCTTCACAAAACTGCGTGCATCATCAGCAATCCAGCGTACAGGCGCACTACCAAGGCCGGACAACTCGGCATTTTCTTTCGCCCAGGCAATGGCGGATTTTGAACCGTCAACATGTGTTACCTCGGCCCCCGCCTTAAGGGCGGCAAGTGTTGCGCCGCCGGTGTATCCGAAGAGATTAAGGACACGCACAGCTGAGGCACGGGAATTTTGTTTGATAGTTTTTTCAATCCACATCCAATTGTTTGCCTGCTCAGGGAAAATACCGGTATGCTTAAATGCCGTAAGCTTGATCCAAAATTTCAAATCAGCGAGCTCAATGTGCCACTTTTGGGGAATGCCCGGAGCAACATCCCATCCTATATGCATTGATGAATTTCGGATACTGTCTTTTTCTTTTTCATTTTTTTCACGGCAAAATACAGCCTGCGCCTTTTGCCATTCTACGGGCGCCAAATGTTTTTTCCAGAGCGCCTGCGGATCAGGCCTCGCAACAGTAATATTGCCATAGCGCTCGAGCTTCTCGCCTTCCCCGCTATCCAAGAGCTCATAATCCTTTTCGGGCTTCGTAATAACAATGCTAAAATCCATTTCTTGATACTAGCATATATTTAGAGAAAAATGATGAAATTGCACTAGACTTTCTTTGGAACGCTGCGAGTCCTTGCGTAGTCTACCGCAATGGGAACAATAGAAAGAATCACAATGACAATAATGATATAGCTTAAGTAATTTGAAAGAAACGGAAATCGGCCGCCAAGCCAATATGATAAACAGAGAAACCCTGCCGTCCATGCTACGCCGCCAATGATATTGAAGCTTACAAACGTACGGTACTTCATTTTTGCGACGCCTGCCATCACTGGAGCAAAGGTGCGCACAATAGGAACAAAGCGCGCCATGATAATAGTCTTCCTGCCGTATTTTTTAAAGAATTTTTCAGTCCGTTCCACATACGCAGTGCTGAAAAAGAGCGAATCAGGGCGTTTGAATATTTTTGGGCCAAATATTCTGCCGGTCGCATATCCAAAACTGTCCCCTACGATCGCAGCTACTGCGGCAAGTACGATTAAAGCTATGATAGAAAAATAACCACCTGCTGCCAAAAGGCCGACCGTAAAAAGAAGAGAATCACCCGGCAGGAAAAATCCCAAAAGAAAACCCGACTCGGCGAAAACAGCGATAAAAATTCCGATATAGCCGAATGCAATAACAATATGTATGAGCATATTTTCTTTGAAGAATGGCCTTTCTATGACGGATACAGCCGAGATTTATGTACGATATTTTCTGCCTCTAAAATGCAAAGCGGCATTGGCAAGAAGCATGAGAAAGAGCGTGAGCGACATTGTAGGGATTGCAACATATCCAAAATAAAGGAAATAGAGTTTCGAACACGAAACACCTACCGCAGCACAAGCGGGCAAGACGTCAGGGTTTATGAGTAGGCCATACGAATGATACAAGGCATACGCGCCGCCAATGAGAGAAAGTGCGAGGCTTGTAAGAAGTGCGAAATACTCAACATGCCGCTCGGTGTCTTTAGGCACACGCTTTGAACTATGGTTATACCACACCGCAAGTCCTAAGATAATAAATTGCGGAAAAAGAAAGATGCGCTGCCACCAGCACAGTTCACACGGAGCAAAGCCGGCAATCTCAGAATAGAACAGACTGCCAAGGACGCCGCCGAGGCTTATGACGAAACTCGCGATCAGAGCATACGATTCATAGACCGCAAGCCAACGATTTATTTTACTGCTTGAGTGAGAAGCTAAACTTGCGACAAAAAAGATAATGGCGCAGACCACCGCGAGATCGGCGCAAACGGTAAGCACCGATGAAATCATTGTAACTGAAGTAACAAGAGGGGTCATGAAAAATTAAATTCGATCCGAGAGAAAGATTACTCGGCGGCGCTCGAAGACGATGCGGTCGTTGAAGCGGTCGGCAATGCCGCACCAGCAATACCCGCAGGAAGCGCGCAGCCGGAGCGCTGTGAAAGTACCTGCAATGTTGTTTCACCCTGGAGCCGTGTACCATCAGGAAATACCCATGTCGGATAGCCTTTCACACCCTTGGCTGTACAATCAGGAAGCTGACTATTCCCATCAGGCGTTGAGCATTCATGATATGGAAGATCCTCCGCCGCTGCACCAAACATCTTTTTCGTAGCAGCACAGTGAGGACACCAGAATGCGCCATACATAATGGTGCCGCTGCTTTTCAAGCACATTGCAAAACTTGTGAGATCAACGCCGGAGGAGCTCGTGTCGTTCATTTTTTCATTAACAAAAACAAAAGCTGCAATAAGGACAATCGCAGCCACGATAATGCCAATAACGTATTTTGTATTCATTGATTGATTATATTATATTTTCTTATTTAAACAACTATTGAATGCCTGAACATCGGCGTTATATTGATCAATCTCCGTCTTGAGACGCGCAGCAAGAACCGCGTAGGTATTGGCCAGAATATTGTATCCTACAACTTTTGTATTGTAGACAGTACGCTCAGCTTCGGTATTTTGTGGCAATGCAGCAAGAGTAGTCTTATCAGCATCGAGAGACGATGTGAGCACAGCAATAGAAGTTTTATCAGTTTCAATCGTTGATTTTAGAGAAGCACTAACGACAGGACATTCCGTAGAAGGCGCCCCAAATTCCTGTACCGCAAGCCAAACCCGCTCTCCGTTCATGGTTCCCTGCCCGACCGCGACTCCAATATCAACAAAACCGGTATTTAAAATATTTGCCCGATGTCCAGGACTTGCCATCCATGCTGCCATGAGCGCCGCATCATCGCTAAAATTTCCCATGGCAAGATTTTCACCCGTCACGAGATAGGCATAACCGGCCTGTGAGACCACATAGTCGGGACCATTGCCTTCCGGCGATATATGCTCGAAATACTGCTGTTTAAACATATCACCCAGCTTACTTTCAGCTGCAGCGTCGAGATTTGCATTTTCCTGCAGAGCTGAAAGATTTTGTTGCGCCCGATCGCTATTGGTGAGACTTATCACTCCTGCAGCGGTAAGATATGCGGCTATTCGTATCCGGCGAACTTACTCCAGAAATTGATGCGGCAAGTGATTTGGAAAACAGCAGAGGCCGAAACTGGCCGGCCGTAAGCACTAAAGCAGTTATTGCTCCGGCAGCCACCGTGACTCCAAGAGCGATCGTGAGGGAATGGCGAGGCATAATGATGATATAGTACGTAAAAAATACGGCAACCGGTGCACAACTCTACCCTTTCACCTTATCCGTCTATTGTAGTCTATTATTGGATTGTTAGCGACACGTGGTAATCAGAAGTAGAAGTTTGGGCAGCTCCGACAATGATATCAGCCACCCCTGTCGTGGCTGTTTGAAGCTCGACAGCCCAATCGCCTGTTTGTGTAGGTGTAGTATCGCGAACCAGCACAATCGAATTGGCAGGATTGCCAAACAGCAAAAGATTTGCCCGCGGGTAGAGAGAGGCCGGCAGTTCCAGAGTAAAGACGGTTGGATAGCTGATTGTCTGACTGCTTTGGTTGTCGGAAAGCGTAAAGGCCGATGAAGAAGCGCCGGGTGGATTTGTATTCGCAACAGGTACAAACGTACTCGTCAGAGATACTCCAGACGTTTGACTTGGGACAGATGCATCGCCGGGATGCCACGACAGGACCGAGACAAGCGACACGATGCCGCCGATAATTATCAGGATACCGACAACTACTCCACTGACAATAATAATAGTCTCGGTAGAATCTTTTTCGGGTGAGGTAAACTCTGACATTTTTCAAAAGTTTAAAATCTCGAGAATTTGAAGATTGCTCCCAGTCCTAAATATTCTCCTGCCCGCACCGTTGCCAATATAAGAAGCGACAAGATAATGATGACTTGCTCATTTACGATATAGTACCCGCTATAGTATGCGCCGGTGACAAACGGGAAACGGACGAGCGCAGGTACAAAAAGAGCACAATGAGCGCAGCGACAATGCTGCTGATCCTCACAAACAGACCTAGAATCAACATGCGCCAATAATGATAAATGCTATTTTTGTCGCATAGCTCAGCGCCACCACAACCGTAGGACTCAGGACAAAATGTATACACGTTGGGCAATATCGCGGAGTGCTGGATGTAGTGGCCGAGCGTCCATCCGGAATCTTTCAGCGCCTGCAAGCCTTCATACAAAAAATACCAGCCTGAGGCTCACCCGCAAAAGCACCACAAGAAATTTTGCCGACGTGTTCATGTACATAAATGCAGACTAAGTATACTTCAGACAAGCAGATGCGCAAAGTAGAACAGACACATGCTATACTATTCATTATCATGCAGCCGGACAATGCTCATATCAGCGATGAAATTGAAGGCCTCAAGGCTCGTATTGAGGCTGTGTATGTATCGGTGGAAAAAACGAGAAAATATTTTCTCTGGACAATGATCAGCGTCGCATTATTTGTCTTGCCGCTCATTGGACTCATGTTCGTCCTGCCATCATTTATGTCAAACTATGTCGGCAGCCTCCAGGGTGCGACCGGCAGCGGCACAAGCACCGTTGACGTGCAAGGTATCGAACAAAGCCTCGGGTTTTAATCTAAGCTGCCCACCCCCCTCACTCACTTTATTTTATGAATACAAAAAAAGTGTATGTCGAAAAAATAGAGACTATCGGCAAGCACACGGTCTGGCTTGTTGACGGAGAATATATCAGAAAAGAGCTGAATGAAAATTTTGTAGAATACGACGAGCACTATCACCTGCCCTTCATTGGAAGGATGAATTTTGGATCGATAAAGATTCAAATAAAAACGAGTGGTATTTTTTTATCGATCATCTTATCAGCGAACAGTGGGAAATCGAGCAAGGCGCACCATACGAAGAAGCCGTGAAAAAAGCTGATCTTGTTGAAATAAAGGAGCGGGCCTGAAGCTCATTCACCTTGAAGACCGGAACGCTGTCAAAAATTCCAAAAAGGAAATTGTGGATAAGATACATAAGCAGATGCTCACAAAATACAGCACAGGCATGCTCAA
This sequence comes from Candidatus Parcubacteria bacterium, assembly GCA_963806325.1. Lineage (GTDB taxonomy): Bacteria > Patescibacteriota > Minisyncoccia > Phycocordibacterales > JAKAEA01 > CAWDXL01. Next base: position 10,305 of record CAWDXL010000006.1, on the reverse strand, counting down.
AGTGTGGCTCGTCGACGGCAAAGCCGTGCGCGATTATCTGTTTATAGATATGCCGACGGCGGGCATGATCGGGTATACCTCTTTATTTCGAAAAATGAAATCTGGCTTAAGACTGTCCGCCGCGGCATGAGCTCAATTTCATTTGCTTCACGAGCTTCGATGAACGATTCCTCATGGGTGAAGGCAAAGACTATGCTCATGCTCATCGCGGCGCCACTGAGGTTGAGGATTACTATCGTGATCATCCTGCTGATGCGCCGCGCCGAATTGACGAAGAACTCATAAAAAACAATAGCCAGAAATAGACCGCTGGGTAGGCTGGAAATAGTTTTATGTACCAACGAACACTCTCCGCTTTTTGCCAGTCGGCATCAAAAACAGATTTTAGAGAATCAATGATTTTTTGATCATCAAACACAATACCAAGCTCGCGATTGTCGTCGAGCGACGAAGCAGAAAAATTTTCCGAACCGATAAATGCTGCTGAATTATCAACAATGATCATTTTGGCGTGGATATAGATTGATGCATGGGCGGCATACGTGCGCACATGCACACCAGCGGAGACGAGCTCGATAAATATAGGTTTCCAAGCGGTCTCATACGTCATATCAACTTTTACATCCACTCCGCGCTCTGCAGCCAGCTCAAGTGCATTCACAAGTGCAGGATCATTTATTTCTTCATTATAAATAGAGAGCGAGGAGGTGGCATTTTCAATAAGGTAAAGCATTTCATTTTCCGAACCAGGACTCCAAATAAGATTATCCCCTTGTAATGCAGGCGATGGAGATGCGGAGCTTTCCTGCCAGTCGGCATCAATGAGATCGGCAGCCGATACATCAAGGTGATCCTGGTCGACAATACCAAAGTCCCGGGCCGAAGGATAATATTTCGGCGTCATATTGAATGTCATAACGAGCAGCTGAGCGCTGTCGACAACGAGAGACTTCTGATGCGTCAAAACAAAGTAAGAGGGTGCCCACTCAACAGACACGTTATGATCTTTCAGATATTCATACGCCGATTGATTTGAAAAAGCAGAATTATTAGAAGCTGTTTGTCCGTAATAACCCTGGTTAAGAATGACCCGCACAGCCACGCCGCGCGACTGTGCACGAGCCAGTGCCTGTTCTATCTGTGCATCATCAAGCTCGTACATCACAAGATCAATTGATGTAGAAGCACGTTGTATCAACGAGAGCACAGGCGCAATACCGTCGCGAGGCTCAATAATAAGCGAGAGAAGATTTTCGTTGTTGTGTTCCGGCCAAAACACCGCTGATTGTGGAAAATTATTTTGGCCATATCGCTGCATTGACGAAGAACTGTCGAATGTTTTCTTAACAATCCCGATAATAATATTCACCGCTGCAAAAATACCGATACACATAAAAACAAGTATCAAAATCCGTCTATTACGCTTATTTATTTCTCCCACTCCAAAAACATATCACATGGTACATGAAGAAAAAGTGAAGACATATCTACCTTCGCGTCTTATTTTTGCTGCTTTTGTTATTGACTACTTGTTTTCCGATACGCTTTACATTTTTCGGAGAGTTTTTTGATTTTGAGCCTGCCATATATGCTATGTATGATTGACTAATAAGAACCGTCTCAGTGTACCATGTATGCAGCATTGGACATCATGCTCGTACACAGCCGTTTGTAAGGAAGGCAGATTGAAAGCGTCTCTGGACGCAAAGGTCCTTTATTAGCCAGTAATTTTAAACTATATGTGGCAACAGTGGATAAACGTTATTGTGGGCTTGTGGATCATTTTGTCGGCATACGTTGGCTTTTCCGCGGGTGCAATGACGACAAGTCTTGTGTTGAGCGGAATTGTCGTTGCCGGTCTGGCGTTGTGGGGAGCTCTCGCGTCCCCTTCCAGCCTTGCCGACAGAAATATGCATAGCCATGCATAAATAAAGCCCACACAAATCCCCTACTACTAAAAATACCCCCGAGTCAGCGGGGTGTTTTTAGCGCAATGAATCAACCACAATCTGCAGCATATGCTCCGGGTTTTTTTCAGTAGAATCAATAATCACATCAAAATAATGATCGGCACCAAAATCGGTAATACCATAATTTGCGGCATACCGCTCAATGTGCGAATTTTCTCTAAAAAGAGTTTTTACCTCCGCTTCCTTGTACGGAATATTGTCACGATCAGCCACACGCTTGATACGAGTTTCAAAATCACAAATCACTTTTATCTTAAAAGAATCTGGGATTGAATACCACCCAAGCCGGCTTTCTAGAACAAAATTGTCGTGCTGTTTGCCATATAAGCCAATTTCATCTTCAATAGCCCGATCGTAGCTATAATCTTCATTACATAGCTTTTCAAACTGATAGAGATCGAGGCTGAGCGACGCTGCTTTTGCACGGAATATCTTGCCCGTCGACACAAATTCACACTCAAGCTTTTTAGCAAGCATCTTGCCGAGCGTTGTTGTCCCCGTCCCTGCTAGTCCAAAGATAGTTATTTTTGCCATACTCAAGTGTAAAGCAAAAACGATTTTATTTCAAATGTTCTGTTATTAGAACTGATTTTTCAATGACCGCACAGCGCTGCGGATTTTTATTTTCTGAGAGACCGCGTAGCGAGCTGTTTCAAATGCACCGAAGAGCGTAGCGGTGTACGTGAGGTCGCCAAGAAGAGAATTTTTAAAGAATGGAATAGCCATCGCATACGATTCCATGAGACCTTGCCATGAATGAACATACATCATTCCAAACTGCCAGACAGCCCAATTGGTGATGAGAAAGAATAATAATGATGAAGCGAGTGTGCCAAAAAATACACTGCCGGCAAATACTATCTTTGTTCCTGCTGTTTTATATTTCCTGACCAATAAGCCGATTATAGCGCTCAAAATAAGGCTTCCGTAGACAGCGGCCATGACTTTCCAATCATAGAAACCGATAAATGCGTCGGTAATAAGCATAGTCACAATGAGAATAGACCACGAATAGCGGAGGCCTAGGTATGTTGCCGAAAAGAGCGCGATGGCTGTGATTGGCGTAGCGTTTGGAAGATGCGGAAGAAAGCGCCCTGCGACTCCGACGACAACCAAAAGAAATGAAATGATGAGAGATTTTTTTACGGACATATATATTGGATAGTTAATTATATTTCATTTTATAAATATAGAAAGCCCCCGCGACTACCACTGAAATTCCACCGACAATCGAGATGTCTTTAAACGGAATTCCCTGCCCGCTCGCTCCAGCAGCAGCAATATTTGAAAGAGGTGTTGTTGATGACGAATTTTGATTACTGCTCTTAACTGCTGCCGTACTTGAAGATGTGCTGGCAGCGGTTATTTTTGACACACTATTTTTATGCTGAAAATTTTTAACCGCAAATTTTATTGGGGTACCGGCGAACAGTGGCAATACGGGAGATCGCGGCGCCACAGCGAGGGTTGAGGTGGCATCATTATTTGTTGTTGATACTGTAGATGTTGCAACAACAGCCGGAGTTGATGTGCTTGTCGTTCCACTTGTTCCCGAACTGCTGCCGGAAGATCCTGATGAAGAAGTTGATTTAGGAAATGAAGATAGCATTGCCGGCCATGATTCGCCAAGTGCTGCGGGAATCGCGTATGACGTCGCCCACACCCTGCTATCATCCGGCGTCGTGCTCACCTCCACACCGCCGTCCGTCTGCTGATACCCCGCAAGATATGAAAGCGGTGTGACGCTTCCTTGCTGCCACTGCGATGGACTTTGGCCGAGCGCGGCAATAGCCTGGAGAGCCCAGCTTGTAGCATAGCTTGTACCAAAACCGCCGCCTGTCTCCGAACTTTTTAAATAATTTTCTGCTCTACCCATTGCCACAGAGACGCCATTTAGAGACTGCACCTGTGACAGTGCCTGAATTGCAGCAGCAGTGAGATCGATGCTTCCCCACGAGCCATTTCCGGATTGCTGCGAAATAATAAATTGAATATCTTTTGAAATAATAGGATCGGAGATTGTATAGCCAGCTTTAAGGAGGGGAAATATCGCGAAAATATCGTCATTGACGAGCGATGGATCGCCTATTTGAGTGCCGTCAAAATCATTGACGATTCCTTGGATGTAATTAACAGATGTTCCAGTGTATGGATTTATCCCGAGTGCCTCAAGGGCCATTGCGTGACGTTCATAATCTGTCGCACTCACTGCTGTGTTTGGCGCCGACTGCTCGTAATTTGTAATTTCACTCCTGCTCTGGCTTTGAGGGCCGGCAGCAAGCGCGATTGCCGCCCAATCGGTGTAGAGACTGCCGTCAAACGAACCGTTGGCATTTTGTTTTGACGCGAGATAGCTGAGTGCTTGCGAAACATTAAATAATGATTGGGTCGAGCCGCCTCCTCCACCCCCAGATGTACCGACTGGCAATGTTGTTGTTGCCGTTGAAGTAGCAACAGTCACGGCTACTGTTGGATAATAACCGTCATCAGAAAGCCCGATATCGTAGACGCCGGCGTCAGTCATAAGGAGAGTGGTTGTCCCATTCGCATTGGTTGTTGAGGTGGCCACGACAAGAGGGCTCCATGGATTACTTGGATCTGGCTGTGTCGCGCCTACAACTTCTCCGGCAAGTGGTACCCATGTATTGTTTGTATAATCATATTTTTGAGCCGTGACAGTAACCGGTGTCACCGTATCGGTACTCGTCGCTGAAACTGAAAATTGCCGCTGATTGCCGTAGTAGAAATAGATATCGTCGTTTGGCGCAGCTATATATTGATCAGAACCTTCAGATGGATTGGAATTATTTACTGCATACTGCCAATCAGCACAAGCATGAACCGTCGATGATGCGATTGCAGGTGTTGCATTTATATCAAGACAATTGACATAAAATTCGCCAAAGGAGGAATAATAATCAAGATCGCTTAGAGAAAATACAGTAGAGGACGCTGCGGCTTGCGACAAGAGATAGAGAGCACTATCTGACGAAATAGGGTGTGGTGTTCCGGTTGAATCATTAAGCGTCGTGGTCGTGGCAACAGGCAGAAGCACTGTTCCGGAAAATACAACGGAATCCTGGTAGCGGACATTCAAAGTCACTGTATTTGTCACAGGCGTAGTCGTTGGTGTGCTCGTAGACACATCTTGCGGACTCACAAAAGCCGCAACAACCGGCGCAAGAGACAGCGTAGTTGTCGCAGTAGTCGTGCTTATATCAATAGCTGGCGTTGTAGTCGCAATAGCTGGAATGGTAGTTGTTCCCAAAACCAAAGCTGGGGTAGTTGTTGCACTATCTACTGGAATTATTGGACTCGTCGTAGTAGCAGACGCACCAGAATCTGTAATAGTTGTAGTTGCTGTCGTTGCTGTAGTTGTCGCATCATCGGCAGACACATGCATGAATGGCAAAAAAATGTTTATTGAAGCCATTAAAACAATAGCTGCACTGCCTGCCATCAATTTTATTCTCATGTGATGTGTTTTCATATAATCTGTTAGCCTGAATGATTAATACCTGCTACTTTTCAAATCTCCACTCTACCGTATCGCCATTTTTTACCACGTAGCTCGACGCGCCAACCGTCGAATACGCTCCATTTATGTAGAGCGTCCAATACATGCTGCTGCTATTTTTGATGCCGTTAATTTCCTGAACAAAATAACCGAGTCCTGAATAATATGCGGCTTTAAAATTAAAAGAGGGTGTGGTTGAAGCAAGAATGGCCATCGCGTCGTATGCGGTCGATCCTTGAGGAACACTTTCGGCATATGTCGTGCTTCCCGCCACAAAACTGATTTGAATTTGATGTGTATTTTCGCCAGATGAAACGGTAGTCGAGGAAGTGGTGGATGTTTGCGTTGATTCCTGAGCAAGCGTTTGATTTTTGCTCTGAGTTTTTAGATTCCCAGAAGTATTTTGTTCAGAAATAGCAGTTGTAGATGCTGTTGATCCAGTATTTACCGAAACCGCCGTACTGATCGCCTCCTGTTGCGTCGCAGACTGTGGATATTCCCTGTGGCTATCAAGAAATATTCCCGCAGCAGCAAGTATCACAAGCGCAACGACACTTATATATAGTATTTTTTTGTTCATATAAAATAAAAAAACCTCTGCCGAGCAGGGTTCGTTGATACAACGATATAAAAATAGACACATGATCCATTTCCTGCTCGGGATGAGGCTATTTGCTGACCGGACTTGTTTCCGCAATTCGCTCTTGCGATCGCGGAACGTTACCGTTGCGGCACAGTGAAGGAATTTAACCTTACTTCCAGTCCATTTTCATGGACCCGAGCATTCGCTCGACAAATAACCGTAGCAGGATTGTATACCCCAGCGCTATCTGATAGCAATAGCTACCAACCATCGCGCAACAATATTGCACACTGTGCAATGCTTACATAATTACAGTTATTTTATCGTAGAGCATTGGCAACGCGTCCTCTCTCATTCGAAATTTTGTACCGTGATTATGACCCGTCCGTGCATCAAAATCTACGAGCACTTTTGCTTCTTCTAATCCTTTCAAAAATCCTTCAAAATTAAACTTTTGGAGCATCATCACTTTTGTATATTTATAGAATTCTTTACCTCGCACCTTTTTCACTTCTGCTTGTACATAAAAACAGTTGAGCAATTTTGTTCCAGCCTTATGTTCAAGAATCATCAAAACCCCAATAAGGTTGTGGGTTTAACTCCCCTAAACCTACTTTTGTTTTTACAGCTTTCAACCAAGTTTTATGTCTAACGTCAACCGACAAAGCATCAAATGAAATTATTATTTTCTTTTCAATTCTATCAATCTTAACCATAAACCCTCTGTCACTTCTGGATAAACCGTGAATAGTCTGACGGAAACTCATTTCATTTTTTGGATACTTCTTGCCACCCTCTTTGTGGGGCCAGCCGTATTTAGGCAATAAAACTTTCGGAATAAAACCAATTGCTCGAGGTGATGGCTCTATATGGAAAAGGGTTGTTAGCGAAGCTGTGCCTAATCTTTGAGTTTTAAGTTCCCATTCTGCCGCATTAGGAATAGGTAGGTTGTTTTCTTTTATACCGAGCAAATCTTCCAGTGTGTTGCCGACACCTCCATGATTTTTGTGGCGAGCATTAGGAATCCAATCCATTGTCGCAATTTCCTTAAATTTTTGAATCAGGGCTTGTTTCGTGTAGATTATAGGTTCATTTTGCATGGTTTTACCAGAATTTATTCTGCGCCTTATGTTCTTCAATTCTTTTCTCAGCCATAGTACAGTATTCAGGAGAAATATCTATACCAATATAATTTCTTTGAAAATTTATTGCCGAGAGCGCAGTAGTACCGGAACCCATGAATGGATCGAGAATGGTTTTGGCATGAGTTGACCCGACAATTCTATCAATTAAATCTACAGGAAAAGCAGCAGGATGCTCATTATTCATCTCTTGAGTAAATTCCCAAACATCTCCATGGCCATTGGCCTTTGGTACCAACTTAAACTCTGGTTTGGCAATTAAATAAATTACTTCATACGTTGGCACAAAGTATCCTGCGTTAAAGTTGAAACCCCCCTTTCGCCTCCAGATGATAATCTGTCTAACAGGGAATCCATTCACAATATCTTGTCGGTCTTGTAACAGGCCGCCTTGAACACGCCATTTGTGGTTGTAGAAGATAGCACCATTATTAGGAATAAGACGCATCATTTCCGTTAGACAGTCCCTTTGCCATTTAACATACTCGTCGTGAGGCATACAGTCGTTGTGGTGGCTATAACCCTTCTGGAGGGCTGCGTTGGCCCACTTGCCACCCCTTCCGTCTTTCATGCCATTACCAGTAGAGTTTTTTAGGTTATAGGGGGGTGAAGTGATAATCAAATCAACAGATGCGTCAGGCATTTGCTTCATAACATCAACAGCACTGCCACAGATAATTCTGTTGATAAAATCATCAGACGGTTTTAAGTTTTTAATACTCTTCTTCATAGATAGGTCAGTATTAATCTTTTCGCTCGTTGTATTCATACTTAATTGGAATTATTAGTAATAGTACATTAAAACAGATTATATATGAAATATTCCCGAATTTTTTATAAATATTAAATGAAATAGGTTAATGAGTTGTAAAACAATAGGAATAAAAGCGTCTAAATTGACAGTGAGTCTTGCATGATGTTCCAACTGATTTTTTCCTTGTTTTTGCTTCCACTCAACGAGTGAAATTTGATATACTAGTTCGGCAATCAATTTACTACTAATAAAAAATTTATGGCAACAAAAAAGAGCACTGCGGCTGTCGAGACAATCGTGAAGAGTATCCAGAAACGTGACGGATCGATTGTGCCCTTTGATGTTCAAAAAATCAGCAATGCCATCAACAAGGCGATGATTGCCTCGAGGAAGGATCCCTAAAGAAGCTCTGATGGTAGCCAATAAAGTGTATGCCGATGCTCTGCGCATCACCAAAAAATACAAAAATTTCATTCCGACAGTTGAAGGAATCCAGGATACTGTCGAAAAAGAGCTTATTTTAAGCGAATACGTGAAAACAGCGAAAGCCTACATCCTCTACCGCGAAAAACGCTCAAATCTCGCGAGCCCAAGGTATGCGGGTACCGGAAAAAGTCAAAAAATTGGCCGAAGACAGCAAGAAATATTTCAGAAATTCCCTTGGGAGAATTCGTCTACTACCGCACCTATTCCCGCTGGATCGAACGAGGAAGGCCGCCGAGAGACGTGGATTGAGACCGTCGACCGCTATATCTCTTTCATGAAAGAAAATCTTGGCAACAAGCTCAAAGAAACTGAATACGAAGAGCTTCGAGAAGGTATTTTAAAGCACGAAGCAATGCCGTCAATGAGACTTTTGCAGTTTGCCGGAGCTGCCGCGCGCAAGACAAACGTCTGCGCCTACAACTGCTCATACATCGCGCCGGAATATTTTCAGAGATTTGGCTGAAATCATGTACGTTTCAATGTGCGGTACGGAGCGCGGCTGGTCTGTCGAAAGCCAAAACGTTCAGAAATTCCCACAAATCAAAATCCAGACTGGCAAAAAACTGCCGACACACAGATTGCCGGACAGCAAAGAGGGCTGGGCAGACGCACTCACGCTCGGTATGAAAACATGGGCTGAAGGTCAGGATATTGATTTTGATTTCTCTTACTCCGCCCTGCAGGTACGCGACTGAAGACCATGGGAGGCAAAGCATCCGGGCCGGAACCATTGCAAACGACTTTTGCCTTCACTCGAGTAAAATGCTTGCCCGACAAGGCACGACGACTCCGCAATATAGATGTTCATGACATTATCTGCATGATCGGCGATTGTGTTGTTTCCGGAGGAGTCCGACGAAGCGCCATGATTTCCCTTTCCGATTTGGACGACAACGATATCCGCGATCGAAAAAAGGAGCTTTTTATGTCAACGAGCCTCAACGAATGCTCGCCAACAACTCGGCGGTTTATCCCCAGAAGCCCTCAAATACCGAATTTTTGGAGGAATGGACTGCCCTGATGAAATCCGGCTCGGGCGAACGAGGCATATTCAATAGAGGATCCTTGCAAAGACATTGCCGGAGCGAAGAATCAAAGTCCTGAAGGAATACGAGCGGCTATTTTGACCCTACCGGCAAGAATATCATCGGCCCTATCGGCACCAACCCATGCGGAGAAATCATTCTGCAATCAAAACAATTCTGCAACCTTTCGGAAGTTGTCGCCCGGGCAGAAGATACTGAAAAATCACTCTTGAGAAAAATCCGTCTCGCGACAATTCTTGGCACGTACCAAGCAAGTCTTACCCATTTCCCCTACCTTTCAAAAGAATGGAAAGAGCGCTGCGAAAAAGAAAGCCTTCTTGGCGTCTCGGTTACCGGCCAGTGGGATTGCCCAGCTGTCAGAAATGCCAGAGTCCTTGAAAAATTGAAGAAAGAAGTCATTAAGGTCAACGAAATATACGCCAAAAAGATTCGGCATTAATCGCTTCCACCTGCACCACTGCAGTCAAACCTTCCGGCACTCTCTCCCAAACCGTTGACTGCTCTTCCGGCATGCATCCTCGACACGCCCATATTATATCCGAAGAATCAGAATCTCTGCCACTGACTCGCTCTTTAAGATGCTCAAAGACCAGGGCGTTCCGTATCACCCTGAAGTCGGACAATCCGCGGAAAACGCCACCACCTACGTCCTGGAATTCCCGGTAAAGCTCCGGAGGGTTCGATCTACAAAGACGACATCTCAGCCATTGATCAGCTCGAGCATTGGAAGCTTGTGAAGACGCATTACACCGAACACAATCCTTCAGTCACCGTTTCGGTCGGCGAAGATGAGTGGATTGAGGTTGC
>CAWDXL010000005.1:0-50692 GCA_963806325.1 Candidatus Parcubacteria bacterium | reverse complement strand
GATGCAGCAAATAGCGACATGATCGGATCATATGAATGGATTATTCCAAAAACAAATTTTCTGTTTTATCCGCGTGAAAAAATCGTTAGGGATCTTCTTTCTGCTTTTCCCCGACTGAGCGCGGTGGCTGTCGCACAATCGGGTGGAATATTAAATATTACTGTCGCAGAGCGTGTCCCAGCATTTACCTGGTGCATGGGGATACCGCCGTCTGCTTCTGTTCAGCAAGCAGTGGTAAATCAATCACCGGCAAGCGGCTGTTATTTTATGGATTCATCGGGCTATATTTTTTTCAGAGGCGCCTGTATTTTCCGGTACTGCACTTCTTTCGCTCTACGGTATTATTGATACAGCAAGTACGAGTCCGATCGGTATGCAGTTTTTGAGTGCAGAAAAATTGCGCAGCTTTCAGAGCTTTGCATCATTCTTGCAGTCTCGCGGGCTCGCGCCAGCTTCTTTTATGATTGGAAGCGACGGTGTTGATAATCTCTATCTTGCTTCAGGCACGCAGATTATTTTTGCCGATGACCAGGATATTACTGCGCTCTCCGGAAATGTTGACACAATTATGGCAAATACAAAACTCTTTTCTTCAGCGGCAACCTCAACACTCGACTATCTCGATTTGCGCTTTGGCAATAAGATTTATTACAGATTTAAATAAGAGCGGGGATAACTCAGCACCTGCTTGTTGATAAGCTGGGGTATAATATATCTCATGAAGTTTGTCGGTTTATTGCCGTACTATATCAGCTGGCACTATACCCAGGCTGTGCGAAATATTATTTCTATCAGCAGAAATATTGTCTGGTTTCTTTGGCATTTTTTTTCAATCAATCTCCTTCTGAGTACGCTGTTTCTGCCGTGGCAGAAAATTCAAGATGATCATGTGGCGGAAAAATTTGATTTCGGGGGAATGCTCGCCACCTTTATTATCAATACACTGATGCGTATCGCCGGCGCTCTCATTCGTCTGTTTATGATTGTTGTCGGAGCTGTTGCAATACTCGGTACTCTTATTGCAGCATGCATATCGCTTATGGTGTGGCTTCTATTGCCGGTCTGTGCCATCACGGCTTTTTGCGTCGGTGTTGCAATTATTTTTAATCCATCATGACAAGCAAAGAACTTCGCACTGAGGCTTTGAAAATATATTATCCCGCTCTTTTTCTTGAACGGATTTTTCCGCGACGCCAGCGCACGCGGATGATACGGGCAGGATGGCTACTTGTCGTCGTATCATTTGTCGCACTGCTTATTATCCATAGCCTTTCACGTTTTTATATCCATTCAATTTTTGGCGTAATTTTGCCGAGAGTCTACGGGGTTTTCTTCGTTTGTTTGTCGTTGTGGATGTTTAGTATGTCCGTCCAAGCTTTTTACAATTCTTTTTATTATAAGGATATTCCCGACGATGAACATGATCGGCCGCTGATTCCGTTTGCAATTGCCCGAATATTATATCGATCGCCCGCCGAAGATATGACCTCAGGCTTTCTCGCGTCTCATGAAGGCAAGCTTATCATGCTGCGCGCTGGCATATCGCCTGAAGATGTGGCTATATATCTTGAACATCGCACTGTACTCCTTGCATCCGAAGCACTTTTAATTGAACTACCTAAGATGATCAGTATATATATTTAAGCGACTACACATGCGCGCTGTATGATCAGGATAAAGGTTTTGCTGATTTTTTGTTTGGTCACGGTATTCAGAAAAATGATCTTAAGGCGGTGAGTGAATGGATGAGCGAGCGATAAACAGTCCTAAGCGGAGCATGCGGTGGTGGTCGCGCGATCGGCTTGGACGCGTTCCTGTGCTTGGTAAAAATTGGGCGTATGGCCAAATTTATTATCTCGAAGAATATTGCCGGCCAATTCCATATGTTCAGGAAGAATACGACACGCATAGTATCTACGGTACTCGTGAGCTCGAAGAGCTTGAGGCGATACTCGTCAAAAATAAAGGTGCAAACGCGTTTCTTATCGGTGATGATAAAGAAGAGCAGATTGATATCATTGCTCGCCTCAATAGAATGATTGAAGATGGCACGGTGTTGCCGGAGCTCAAGCATAAGCGCATTGTGCTTTTTGATAATGAGCTTCTCACCTCTGCTGCTCACACAAAAGCCGATCTCGAAACCAAGATTCTTGGTCTTATGCATGAAGCTGAGTATGCCGGCAATATCATCTTTGTCATTTCTGATTTTCCTGCGCTCCTTGAAGCAGGCACGTCGCTCGGTTCTGATCTTGTGGCTCTCCTCGATCGTTATTTTGTGTCGCCACATATGCAAACAGTAGGGTTGACTGATGTTGGCCGCTATCATTCATTTATTGAGCCTGACACGGCTCTTCTTCAGCGCTTTGATAAAATACTTATGCAGCCGATCGATCAGTCAAACACACTCAAGGTTTTGGAAAATGAGCTCATTCTTGCAGAATACCAGCTTGGCGTTTTCTTCACCTATCCTGCACTTCTTGCTATCGCTGATAGTGCGGTACGGTATTTTCCTGATGCGGTGATGCCTGATCGGGCTATCGATCTTCTGCTTGAAGTCGGTCCAAAGCTCGCCGAGCAGGGGAAATATATTGGTCCGAAAAAATGACGTACTCGATCTTATTGTCGCAAAGACGGGCATTCCTGTCGGTGAGATAAAAGATGTTGAACGCAGCCACTTGCTCAACATGGAAAAAATTCTCGACCAGCGCATTATCGGTCAGGAAGAAGCGGTCAAGGCGATTTCAAACGCGGTGCGCCGAGCACGGTCAGGCATCAACAATCCCGATCGTCCGCTCGCATCATTTCTTTTCCTTGGTCCGACCGGCGTTGGAAAAACAGAGACTACCAAAGCGCTTGCCGAAATATTTTTTGGCGCCGAAGCAAAAATCGAGCGCCTCGATATGTCGGAATATACCTCCGCTGAATCAGTCTCAAAGCTCATTGGTTCATTTGAATCGGGTAAGCCCGGCATCCTTTCCACAATGCTTCGCGAGCATCCATATGGAGTGCTTCTTCTCGATGAATTCGAAAAAACTACGTCCGATGTCATGAATCTTTTTCTTCAGATCCTCGATGAAGGTATGTTTTCAGATATGGGCGGCAAAAAAATAAATGCCCGCAACCTGCTCATCATTGCCACTTCAAACGCTGGTGCCGATATTATTTGGGAGGGTTTGAAGCAAGGTGATGATTTTTCAGAAGCAAAAGATTTTATTATCAATGAAATTGTGAGGACGGGCAGCTTCAAGCCTGAGCTCGTGAACCGCTTCGACGGTGTCATTGTCTTTCATCCGCTCGGCAAAGAAGAACTCCAGAAAATTGCCAAGCTTCAGCTTGAACGTCTCCAGAAACGGCTTTACGAGCGCGGCATCAATCTTGTTATCAATGATGATCTTATTAACTATGTATCAGCCTACGGTATCGATCCAAAATTTGGTGCTCGCCCGATGAATCGCGCTATTCAAGACAATGTCGAGCAGGCAGTAGCCGACAAAATAATTCGCGGAGATTTCAAACTAGGGGAGGCAGTCACCTTGACGTTGGCGGAGCTAAAAAGATAAAAATTTCTCTCTTTTAATATAGTGTGGTAGCGTGAGCATATGAAATCGGAGCCGTATCTTGGATTTTGGAAGGATATCAAAAAGCCGTTTTTTGCGTTGGCGCCAATGGCCAATGTGACCGACGCTGCTTTTCGGCGTGTTATTGCAAAGTATGGCAAGCCTGATGTGGCCTGGACTGAATTTGTTTCTGCGGACGGCCTTGCTCGGGCGCCCGAAGCCGGTAGAAATAAACTTCTTCGCGATCTTGTTTTTTCTGAAGCAGAGCGCCCAATTATTGCTCAATTTTTCACGTCCAATCCCAAGCATATGAAAAGCTCAGCACAGCTAGCGGTGAAGCTTGGCTTTGATGGCATTGATATTAATATGGGCTGTCCTGATCGGACGATTGAAAAGCAGGGAGCTGGTGCTGCACTCATGAAAAATCCAAAGCTCGCTCGCGAGGTGCTGCGAGCTGCACTAGAGGGTGCAGCAACTCCTAAAAAAACAATTCCTGTTTCCGTGAAGACTCGCATTGGTTACAATAAAAATGAATTGGAGACGTGGCTGCCGGAGCTTCTGGCTGAAAATCCCGCGCTTATTACTATTCATGCCCGCACCCGAAAAGAAATGTCGGATGTGCCGGCACGCTGGGATCATGTGAAGCGAGCCGTAGAAATTCGCAATGAACTTAACAGTAAAACGCTTATCGCGGGTAATGGTGATGTGCTTGATCTTGCAGACGCACATAAGAAAGCAGAAGAAACCGGTGCGGATGGTGTGATGCTTGGCAAAGCGATTTTTGGAAATCCGTGGCTGTTTGCAACCCTTCATCAGAACCCCCTCCCCCTAACCCCCTCCCACCATAGGGAGGGGGAAACTGCTGTAACCTCAACTTCTGAAAAACTTTCAGCTATGCTCGAGCATACTCTGCTTTTCGAACAGCTTCTCGGCGACATCAAAAGCTTTTCTATTATGAAGAAGCACTACAAAGCCTATGTGAATGGCTTCGACGGTGCTGCCGAGCTTCGGGCGAAGCTCATGGAAACTGAAAATGCCGATGAAGTACGAAAAATCGTTGAGATATTTCTTGCCGAGCACTCCAAGATTATTTCCTGAATTTTTTGATATACTATCGTGATGAAAGAAGAACACAGTGCGCTCTATAGGAAATATCGCCCTCAGACATTTGCCGATGTGCTCGGCCAGGAGCAGGTTGTTTCCGTGCTTGAACGATCGGTAAAATCAGGAACTATTGCGCATGCCTATCTTTTTGCCGGCAGCAGGGGATTGGGCAAGACTTCGATCGCTCGCATTTTTGCCCGTGAGATAGGGACAACCGGCAACGATTTGTACGAAATAGATGCCGCATCAAATAGAGGTATCGACGATGTGCGGGAAATCCGCGATGGCGTCAGCACGCTGCCGTTTGAGTCGAAATATAAAGTGTACATAATAGATGAGGTGCATATGCTCACCAAAGAAGCATTCAATGCGCTTCTGAAAACGCTCGAAGAGCCGCCGGCTCACGCGATTTTCATTCTCGCTACCACTGAAACAGAAAAGCTTCCTGAGACCGTCGTCTCGCGCTGCCAGGTCTTCTCATTTAAAAAGCCGACGCAAAATATTTTGAAAGACATGGTCATCGATGTGGCGAAAAAAGAAGGCTACTCTATTGATACCCCTTCGGCCGAGCTCGTCGCTCTCCTCGGCGATGGCTCGTTCCGCGACACGCTCGGCACGCTCCAGAAAGTGTTATCATCTTCAAAAGGAAAAAAGATTGTGCGCGAAGATGTGGAGGGTGTCACGGGTGCGCCTCAATCGTCGCTCGTGAGCGATGTGATAAAAGCGCTTGATGCCGGCGATTCGGCAAAAAGCCTTCTCGCCATTCACACGGCGATGAGCCAAAATATCAGCCCTGATATTTTCATCAAGCTTATTCTCAACAACCTCCGGACGATTATATTGCTCCGCCTCAGCCCCGATCTCGCAAAAAAACTTCAGGAAGGATATTCAGCCGAAGATTTTGCCGTCCTCAGCGCTTCAGCCGCAAACAAAGAATCACGCATCAGCTCAAAGACAATCTTAGCGTTTCTAAAAGCGCTCGAGCAATCCCGCTTCTCTCCAATTCCAGAGTTGCCGCTCGAGCTTGCTCTTATGTCGCTTGCCTCTTAATGTGTGATCTTGATTTTAGAAAAAAGTAGATGATGAATGGTATGGGTACGATTATATTTTATTTTGGCGTTTGTATAAAGGCGAAATTTGTAGTACTTTTGAGGATATCGTAGCAATATTGCCAGATCGTCTAATGGTAGGACAGCAGCCTTTGGAGCTGTGAATCTAGGTTCGATCCCTAGTCTGGCAGCCAATGTGAGCGGTGCTGGAGATGCTTAATTATAAATTTGATAAAACAAAAATATGGATCCACTTACAAATTTCTTAATTAGCCTTGGAGTTTCGGTTAGTTCTGATGTAATTATTAATGTTACAAAAAGTCTCTTTGCTAAAAAACCAAACGCAACAGCTTCAGATGTTAAAAGTGAGATTCGTAATATTGTTGGTGATGTTGGGGTAGCAGAGAAAATATTTAATTTTTTGCAGAATAGTAACGTATTTGTAATTCAAGGGCATTATACAGTTGGAAACAATAATGTGGTTGCAGGGAACTTAAATATTACAAATGGAGATGGAAATGTAAATTTTGGTTCTCAGAATGAGATTAATGGTCATGGTAATATTGCTTTTGGTCATGGTAACAAAATTGGTTAATCTTTAAGGAAATCAATAAACAGGCTAAAATGGAAAATATAGAAAAAAATCAGAGAGATTCATCACATGAGCACATTTTGCAGTACAATCCCGAATGGGTTCATTTATATGAGGTGGAGGCAGAAAAGCTCAAGAAAGTTTTTGGTAATGAGCTTCTCGGAATTGAGCATATCGGCAGTACATCAGTGCCGGGGCTTCCTGCAAAGCCAATTATAGATATTATGGTACTGATAGATAGCCATATAAATGCTAAGAAATTCATTCCCAAACTCCATGAGCTTGGATATCCTTTTGACTTTGCTGCTCATACGGACAAGTCAACCGAGCGCCATCTTTTTCGCAAGGGAAGTCCGACTCAGTATCATCTTTCAATCGCATATACTGACAGAGGAAGCTTTTGGAAGCGGCAACTAGCTTTTCGGGATTATTTGCGCGAGCATCTGGAAGAAAGAGATAGATATGCCTCACTCAAGCAGGAACTTATCAAGAATGATCCGACCGGTAAAGACTTATATATCAAGGGGAAGACAGACTTGGTGAACGAGATGCTTGATAAATCGGGATTCGTAAGGTGGAAACCGCCGATCGAGACGGATCAGGAGGAAGAAAAATAAAATTGAATTAGACAGCAATGTTCAAAATTGATACGATGTAAAAATATGGAAAAACTAATAAAGATTATAGTTTCGCCGTTTAATCCAAGTATGGAAGTTGTTGATGATATCGTTGTTCAGGTGCATGTTCCTTACTCTGAAAAAGGAGTTACTATTAAAATAAATCCAGCTGTCGAAGATTACAAAGAAAATCAAGATAAACCAAATATTAAAATTAGACAGCTTACTGTAACACGCGATACTGTTCAGACAGAGACACTGAATTTTGATTTCTCTGAAAATAATGTTCATAAAGTTACAATTAACGAAAAGAATTACAAAATTAAATTGATGAGTACCGGGAAAGAAAACATACAAGGACAGGAATTTTCATATTTTGAGTTTTTAATAAGTTCTTAGAAATATTTATACAATTAAAGTTAAAAAATATTCTTAGTACGTATTATATAGTTACGAATCTTTCTTATAAGGTCAGAATAGGTTTTATTATACCTCTTTAATTTAAATTCATACTGCATTAATTTATTATTTCTTTATGAAAAATTCATATAGGTATGGTTAAAATGGTGGTTTAAAAGATAAACTATCAAACCATGTTACAAACTGATATAATGTTTCCTGTAATGCCTATAAATAAGAAGATTCTGAGCTCTGTGACGTCCAAACCATTCTTTTTAGATAATGATTTTGTTTTGTATCATAATAACAGTTTAAAAATACTTTCTGAATTACACGAAAATTCTATTGATATGGTTTTCGCTGATCCTCCATATTTACTTTCAAACGGTGGTTTTACTGTTCATGCTGGTAGAATGGTAAGTGTAAATAAGGGGGAATGGGATAAAAGTAATGGGTTAAAAAAAGATTTTGAATTTCAACTTGAATGGATACAGGCTGTAAGGCGAGTATTGAAACCAAGTGGTACAATCTGGATTAGTGGAACATATCACTCGATATATCAATGTGGCTTTGCTTTGCAGGTTGCAGGCTTTCATGTTCTTAATGATATTGCATGGTTTAAACCAAATGCCTCACCGAATTTAAGTTGTCGATTTTTTACTGCAAGTCATGAGACAATCATTTGGGCAAGAAAAGATAAAAAAGCAAAGCATATTTTCAATTATGATTTGATGAAAAATGGCACATGGCCAGAAGACGCCCTAAAGAAGCAAGGGCTTCAAATGCGATCGGTGTGGTCTATGGGTACACCAAAACCAATAGAAAAGAAATTTGGAAAGCACCCTACACAAAAACCTTTAGATTTACTTAAACGGATTGTTCTTGCTAGTACTAATGAGGGCGATGTTATTCTCGATCCTTTCACTGGAAGT
Organism: Candidatus Parcubacteria bacterium; assembly: GCA_963806325.1. Lineage (GTDB taxonomy): Bacteria > Patescibacteriota > Minisyncoccia > Phycocordibacterales > JAKAEA01 > CAWDXL01. The sequence continues at coordinate 42,442 of CAWDXL010000005.1, read as the reverse complement.
TCAACGACAGGTATTGCGGCAGCGATAAATAATAGAAAGTTTATCGGTATTGATTTAGAGGAAAAATATCTTGACTTATCTATTAAAAGGTTTAATGATTTAAAGAAGTAATATGAAAATTATCACCCGTCAGGTTGCTATTGAAAATCTTAAGAAGTGTATCGGTAAAGATCTGCGCAAACTTGCTTTGGAATATAAAATTACTACGTATGAAACAGGCAAGCAAAATAAAGGTTGGAAGGGTCTTGTTTTGGAGAGATTAGCTGGCTTAGAAAATAATGTTTCAAAAGCACCTAACGGTTTATCATGGGAATTAAAATCTGTTAGTTTTCATACCCTAAAAAATATATTGGTTCCCAAGGAAACAATGGCTATTACTATGATAAACCCTGAAGAGCTAAAAGAACACGAATTTTTCGAGAGTCATTGCTGGGCAAAACTAAAATCAATTATTTTCTGCGCCGTTATGTGGAATGGTCATAATGCCGGAAACGCCGAACTTCTTAAGGTTGCAAGTTTAGACTTTTTGGAAACTGACGAATTAATCAAAGAAATAAAGGCTGATTATGATTTTATTCGTAACAAACTTATAACTCAAGGATTCGGCGCTCTTACTGGTGCGGACGGGAAATGGATACAAGCAAGAACAAAAGGAGCAGGGCATGGTTCTATCAGTCGAGCTTTTTACGCCAGAACTTATTTAGTTACAAAAATTTTTGAGATGGCCAAATAATGGAACCGGGGGAGTTTGATATTATTAATTAAATTCATAATATCTGATCCACTCTATCTCCTGCTTTCTTGAGTATCTAATTTTGCTATAATCAGTAGCATATATGAAATTTCTCCTAACCTCATCAGAAATAACAAATAATTCTATTGCTCGAGCGGCTATTGATTTGGTGGATAAAGCCGCTCGCGATACTTCGGTTGTATTTATTCCCACTGTGGCCAATACGGTTGCGGGTGACAAGGGTTGGCTCATTGATAATCTTAATGAGTTTAAAAAACGCGGATATAAATCAACTTAATTTTCCACTGTACGCATGCGATGACAACTCTGCACTTAAGATTGTGGATGGAAAGATAGAGATTGTGGGTGGGGGGAGGAGAGGTTGTTGTATTAGTAAAATAAAAATATATATGTCTATAAAATGTCCTTATTGTGAAATTCCGGAGATTCGGAATCGAGAGATTATAAGAAACGAATTTGCCTGGGCGTTTCCTACAAACATTCCCATCGTGCCCGGACATATTCTCATTGCTCCGGTGCGCTGCGTGGCTACTTTCGAAGAGTTGACTCAAGATGAAATTACGGCACTATTTGAGCTGAGAGAAAAGCTCAAGCTTGCCCTTATAAAAGTATTTGGCGCCGAGGGTTTTAACTATGCCTGGAACGAAGGGAAGCTTGCCGGACAATCAGTCCCGCATTTTCATTTGCATGTTCTTCCGAGAAAAGAAGGAGATTCTGGAATTACTGAATATGAGCCGCGCAAATTTTTATACCGCCCCGGCAGCAGGGCAGAAAGTCCAGAATTGGAGCTTGTGGTTGTATCTAATCTTATTAAAAAAGAAATTAAACAACACATTACACAACATGATAACTCCTGAAATTATCAACGAAAATTTAGTGCTTCATGTGGAAGGAATGGATAAAGTGTGGGCGCTTAAAAACAAGCTCACTATTCCGCTTCGGCATATTACTGATGCTCGAATGGATGAGGAGGTGGTTAAAAAATGGTTCCATGGAATTAAATTTCCCGGTTCAAATGTTCCTGGTGTTTTGACGGCAGGCACCTTTTATCAGCATGGCAAGCGCGCGTTTTGGGATATTCACACCCCAAAAGCGGCACTCATTATTTCTCTTGTTGATGAATCGTATGACGAGATGGTGATTGAAGTGAGAGATCCGCAGGCGCTTATTGAAGACATTCAAGCATTTAAAAAATCTGTAAAAAATTCTTAATTGATTTGTTGAAAAAATGAGTTCGCGTCGTCTAAAGAGGTTGGCGGTATGACGGTATTTTAAAAATATTTGATATACTCATAGTATGAAAATCACAAAAATTGGCCATTGCTGTTTAGTGCTGGAACACGAGGGAATTAAAATAATGACTGATCCGGGCAACTTTACTATTAAAGAACAGGAGAAAGTGACAGACTTAAGCGGTATTATTATTACTCATGAACATCAGGATCATTTCCATGTTGACTCGGTCAAAGCAATTCTCAAGATTAACCCCGGTATTACTATTGTTGCCAATGCTGCAGTAGGCAGGCTTCTCGATGTCGAAGGTATTACACATACGGTAGTGGGTGATAAGCAGTCGTTTGAAATTGAAGGAATTAAAATAGAAGGATTCGGTAAAGATCATGCGCCTATCTATGGCGACATGGGCCGCGTTGAAAATACTGGATATTTTGTGGCCGACACATTTTATTTTCCCGGCGACAATTTTTATGTTCCCGGTAAAAAAGTAGATGTCTTGGCGCTCCCGGTGGCTGGTCCATGGATGAAAATGGCTGATGCGATTGATTTTGCTAAAGCAATACAAGCGCGTACTGCATTTGGAGTGCATGATGGCATGATCGTGCCGAGTTTTCGCGGCTTCATCGGCATGGCCCTTAAAATATTTGTCCCGGAAACTGAATATGTGTCTTTGCAGGATGGAGAAAGCAGAGAATTCTAAAATTTTTTTCAACATAATAAAAAATACGTATGTACTTCATTACACGACCTGATCAAAAAGAGGGCACGCAAGCGCTGGCTGCAAAAATTATTGATTTTTTAAGCAAGGAAAACAAAGTTCTGTGGCTGATCCCCGGCGGTTCAAACATTCCTATCGCTGCCGAGGCTATGAAAACCATTCGTGAAAAGACTTCATCCGAGCTGCTGGATAATTTAACGGTCGCCCTTACTGATGAGCGTTATGGTCCTGTTGGTCACCCTGATTCCAATTGGAAACAGCTTCAAGATACAGGAATTGATCTTTCCGGCGTTAAATCTTTTTCTATTCTCGGCAATTCTTCACTTGCTGAAACGGTATCGCACTATGGTGAGACAATACAAAAAATTTTACCATCCGTGGATGTGATTGTTGGCCAATTTGGCATGGGTGCCGACGGGCATATTGCCGGTATTTTACCTCATTCTCCAGCAGTCTCAGAGACAAGCTTGCCGACGGCTGGATATGAGAGTACTCCGTTTACCCGCGTCACACTCACATTTCCTGTTCTTCGGCAGATTGATGTTGCCTACATGTTTGTTGCAAATGCTACAAAAAAAGATGCTATTGAACGCTTGCACAAAAATGATGTAGCGCTTGCCGATCAACCCGCTCAGATTTTGCAGGAAATACCGGAGGTATATGTGTATGTTGATTAACTGACTCCTTTGCGAGAATTGGGGCATGTTCGCTTTAATATATGGTTTTTTATCAACATACACGTGTATATATGGCAGCGATTTTTTTTGCTATACTACTGATTATATGAATAAGGACAAAAGAGGTTTTACACTCATTGAACTTCTCGTGGTGGTAGCTATTATAGGCATTCTTTCCGGCATTGTACTTGCTGCTATGGGGAATGCTAAAAAGAGCGCATTTGATGCAAAAGTCAAAGCTCAGCTTTCAAACATCAGGGCTGCAGCTGAGATTTATTACGACACAAACTACACATACGGTACAGCGAGCTATAGTTGTTCATCGGGCATGTTTACCGATACTGCCTCGGGGCTTTCACGGCTTTCCGTTTCGGCAAATTATCCGGTCAGTGAAAATACTATTATTTGCAACAGCACCCCTATTGCGTATGCAGTCTCAGACAATTTAAGTACCCAGGTCAGTATTGGTGTGTTGATAGCAACGGAACTTCAAAAGCCGAGAGTGTATCCTTAGCTTCATCGACGTATGCGTGTCCGTAGTTTGTAAAAAATAATGTTAACGCCGAATATTATTTGCAGTACGCGAGCTTTTTATTATATTATCTTCTGTTGTGTTAAAATGACGAGGCAGCGAAATTATTTTTCATGAGTCAAAGTTCAAAACACACCAATAAGAAAGCTGAAAATAAGCCCTATGAGGGCTTATTTTCTGTTACTGTTCTCGTGTGTATATGTTGTATCGTGTGTATCGGTATTGTGTTTTTTATTTATTTTGGAAATTCATTTCCTCAAGAGTATGATCAGCTGCGGGCTGCTGTGGTCAAAGGAGTAACGGATGCACAAACGAATGCTTCTACTACAGCAGAGGTTGTGGTGCCGTCCGTGCAACCTCTGGCGCTTCTTGATATTCCTGCCTACAATGCGAAGCTGCTTACTTTGGCAAATTATGCCAAAGGTACCGACATCTACTTCTACGCTAGCACAGCGGCTATGGCCGGTAAAAACAGTGTATCCAGATCCAGGAGCAATTCTTCCATTTAAACGGATTGTTGTATATTACGGAAATTTATATTCGACCAAAATGGGAGTGCTTGGAAAATATCCTGCACCTCAGATGCTGAGCATGCTTACCGCAGAGGTCAACAAATGGCAGGCTGCTGATCCATCTACCCCGGTGGTGCCTGCACTCGACTATATAGCAGTCACGGCTCAGGGAAGTGCGGGGGCAGCACGGCAAATATCGTTTGCGAATGCCGGCGGATCAAATCAATACAATCATCAAAATGGCCGCGCAGGTAAATGGTATCGTTTTTCTGGATGTGCAGGTGGGTCTAAGCAATGTTCAGACTGAACTGCCGCTTCTTGCTCCGTATTTAAAATTGCCTCAAGTGCATCTCGCGCTTGATCCGGAATTTGCAATGCATAACGGTGCAAAGCCGGGGACAGAAATTGGTACGATGGATGCGACAGATATAAATTATGCTGCAAACTATTTGGCAAAGCTTGTACGGGACAACGATCTGCCGCCAAAAATACTCGTTGTCCATCGTTTTACCGAGGATATGGTTACCAATTATAGGAAAATCACGCCATTGCCTGAAGTGCAGATTGTTATGGATATGGATGGCTGGGGCACTCAGGCAAAAAAGCTTGGTACGTATAATTCAGTCATCTACAGCGAACCCGTTCAGTTTACCGGCTTCAAATTATTTTACAAAAATGATATCAAGAATGCCGGCAGTACCATGCTGACACCTGCTCAGATTCTCAAACTCATTCCGCAGCCGGTCTATATACAATATCAGTAGGGATACGCTTATTGCAAATAATTTGCATTTATAGTATTCTGGGTATATCGTAAATTTATAATATAAAAATCATGGAAGCATTGCTTTTGTCGATCGCGGTAACATCTCTATTGACCTTTTTTGGAGGATTATTTTCAATCAAGAATAAGGGTAATCTTCATAAGATTATGGGATTTACAGCCGGTGTTCTGGTCGGAGTTGTTTTTTTTGACATTTTTCCGGAAATAATCAGTTTGATCAAAGAAAATAATTTTGCAATAACCGGTGCCATGGTGGCGGTTGTTTGCGGATTTCTAGTTTTTCATATATTAGAAAAATCAATTTTGCTTCATCATTCGCACGAAGATGAATATGCCGATCATAAGCATCCGCATGTCGGCATCGCTTCAGGACTCGCTCTTGCGGGACACAGCTTTATGGACGGTGTCGGCATAGGCCTCGGTTTTCAGGTAATCCTGCGGTCGGACTTCTTGTTGCGATTGCCGTCATTGCCCATGACTTTACCGATGGTATGAATACAGTGACACTCGTACTAACTAATAAAAATAGTACACGAAAGGCGAAATGGTTTTTGCTGCTTGATGCATGTACTCCAGTTCTTGGAGTTGTCTCGACGTTTTTCTTTCATGTCCCTGAGTATTTTCTTATGCTCTATCTCGGCTTTTTTGCCGGGTTCCTTCTTTATATCGGAGCGAGCGATATTCTTCCTGAAGCCCATAGCAAGCACAGCTCATATAAAACTATTGCGCTCACGATAGCTGGCCTCGCTTTAATTTTTGTAATAACTCGCTTCACGTAACAAGCATTGCAACCTTCCCTTTTTGAGTGTATTAATTTGTTATAAAAGTGTAGTATAAATGGTGTGAAAAAGAATATTTATATTTTATGTGCTCTGCTTGTCATATTTGTTTTTCCTCTGGCCGTTGATGCGGCGACCAATGGAACAGTGATGTCCGATCAAGTGGCAAATTATAAAGCAAAAGTTGTTTCGATACTTAAAGATGCGACCGAAGTGGTGCCTGGCACAGGTCTTCAAGATAATTATCAAGACATTGAATTTCAATTTCTTGACGGTCCGAAAGCCGGCCAGCAGATTACTCTCAAGGAAGATTATGTGAAGCTCGAGCAGGGCGATATTGTATACATTACCGATACTATTTTTGGTGATAGCGGCAATGAACAGTATTCAGTTGCAGAGCCGTATCGTATTCCCACACTTCTCCTTTTTACTGTCATTTTTATTATTGTAGTCTTGCTGATCGGTGGTTTACAGGGGTTGCGTGGACTACTGAGTCTTGCAGGCAGTTTCCTCTTGATTATTTATGTTCTTTTGCCGGGCATCTTACACGGCTACTCTCCTGTCGCCATAAGCATTCTTGTGTCATCGCTGATTATTATTGTTGGTTCCTATATTACTCATGGCTTCAATAAAACAACATCTTCTGCTGTTGTTGGGATGATTATTACCGTGATTATCACCGGACTTTTGGCATTTTGGGCTGTGCACATGGGCCGATTTACCGGCTATGATTCCGAAGATGCAAGCTATCTCAATTTAAATAGCGGCGGCACCATAAATATAGCCGGTATTCTCCTTGGAGGTATTATGATTGGATTACTCGGTGTCCTCTATGATGTTGCTATTGGGCAGGCTATCGCGGTTGAAGAATTGCATCATATTGCTCCGCATATTGAGCGGAAAAAAATATTCACGCGGGCATTGCGCATCGGAAGAGAACATATCGGAGCACTGGTAAACACGCTTGCTATAGCATATGTCGGTGCCTCATTGCCGCTTCTCCTGCTGTTTTCTCAAACTGTATCATCATCATATCCAGTCGTTTTCACATTAAATAGAGAAATTTTTGCTGACCAGATTATTCGTACTCTCATAGGCAGTATTGGACTTGTACTTGCAGTACCGATTGTCACGCTTCTTGCTGTGTGGATTTTGGTAAAAAATCAGAAAAATAGTCTTTCACCGGAAAAACTTGAAGAAGAAAGAAAAGAATTTGAACATTTTAAACACCATCATTAAAAAGGTAAAATAAAAATATGGATCAAGAAAACATGTCACAACCTACACCTCCGCAGCCTCCCCATCCAAGAACATACAGTACAAGAATGATCATTCTCGCACTATGTGCTCTTATTATTGTTGCGTGTACAGCTGGATATCTTTTTCTGTTGAGGGGCACGCAGTACCATGCAGAAACCCAGCAATTTATTATTCCAATCGGTACGACTCCTGCTGAAGGTGTTGATAAACTTAAAGCATCCGGATTTATAAGAAGCGAAAAAGTTTTTGAGCTTGTTCTCAGGCTTCGAGGCGGAGTGATGCGTCCGGGAGGGTATGAGCTTTCAAAAACTATGAATGTCTGGCAGATAGCTGGCAAGTTTCTAATATCATCACCGTCAGTCTGGGTCATTATTCCTGAAGGTCTTCGCAAGGAAGAGATTGCCGCAATTCTTGCAAAAGACCTTGGCTGGAGTGATGCGGAAAAAACAGAATGGATTACAAAAGACACTGCTTCAAACCCTGATTATTTTGAAGGAGTGTATTTCCCCGACACATATTTGATTCCATTAGCAGAGACTCCGGCTGATACTGCGAAGCGGCTGCAGGATGAATTCAATCAGCAATTTGCTCCATATTCAGCGAAAGCTGCAGCACAAAATATAAAATGGACGACGCTTCTTACGCTTGCATCAATCGTTCAGCGCGAGGCGGCTGGCGCGAATGATGCGCCGACCGTTTCAGGTATTTTATGGAACCGTCTTTTAGCCGGTATGCCGCTCGATGTGGATGCTACGGTTCAGTATGCCCGCGGCGACGTTGGCCAGGGATTTTGGGCTCCTGTCACTCCTGCTGATTTAAAAATAAAATCACCCTACAATACATATCTCAATAAAGGCTTGCCGCCGCATCCAATCGACAACCCGGGTCTCGTGGCTATTAATGCCGCGCTTAATCCTGCATCAACAACTTGTCTCTATTATCTTCATGATTCTTCCGGTGTGATTCATTGTTCAGCTACGTATGCCGGCCAACAGAAGAATATCGATACTTATTTGCGGTAGAGGCACGGTGGCTTTTTTATTTCAAAAACGCTATAAATAGGTGGTATTATTTATTCCATGAACGACAACAACACAGCCCACAATGAAGCAATTGCAGACATGCTTTTTCCTGATGTTACCAATCCTGTAGATTTTTTCTATAAAAAATATCCGCCGAGAAATGTGGCAGCTGGCGCAAAAGTGACACGTTTTGCCCCGAGCCCGACAGGCTCTGTGCATATAGGCAGCTTATTTACAGCACTGGTGTCCCAAAGGCTCGCGCACCACGATCCGTCAGGAGTATTTTTTCTGCGCCTCGAAGATACTGATAAAAAAAGGGAAGTTGAAGGCGGTGTTGCAGGAATCATTGAAGCCCTATCCCGCTTCAGTATCCCTATTGATGAAGGTGTCATTAGCGAACAGGAAGAAATTGGCGCGTATGGCCCTTACAAGCAGAGCGATCGCAAAGATATTTACGCTGCATTTATTAAGCATTTGATCTCTCTTGGTCATGCGTATCCATGCTTTTGCACGCCGGAAGAATTGGAAGCTGCGCGAAAAAGTCAGGAGGCACAGAAAATAAAGCCGGGCTACTACGGTGAGTGGGCAAAACACCGTACGTGTTCAAAACAGGAAATCGGAGAACAGTTTAAAGCAGGGAAACCTTTTGTTGTTAGATTACGAGCGCACGGCAGTGATCAAAATAAGTTTTTATACAAAGATCTTATTAAAGGGAATGTCACGGTTAGCGAAAATGATCAGGATGTTGTCCTTCTAAAGTCCGATGGTTTGCCGACGTATCATTTTGCTCATGTTGTGGATGACTATCTCATGCATACGACCCATGTCTTGCGCGGAGATGAATGGCTGTCGTCGTTGCCAATTCACCTCGCGTTATTTGAGGTGTTTGGCTGGCAAGCTCCTTTGTATGGCCATATTTCTCCAATTTTGAAACTTGATGGCGACATAAAAAGAAAGCTCAGCAAAAGGAAAGACCCTGAAGCAGCCGTCTCATATTATGCGGAGAAAGGCTTTCCTGTTGCTGGAGTCATGGAGTATTTATTAAATATTGCTAATTCAGATTTTGAAGATTGGCGCAAAGCACATCCGTCTCTTCCAAACACGGCATTTGAAATAAAATTGGAAAAATTTAATAAGAGCGGAGCACTGTTCGATCTTGCCAAGCTCTCTGATATCTCAAAAGAAGTTATTGCTCGTATGAGCGCCGACGAGGTGTATTCTAAAATATTTGAATGGGCTAATACCTACGATACTGCGTTTGCAAAACGTATGTCAGACCAGAAAGACTATTTCCTAAAAATTCTTTCAATAGAAAGAAGTGCAGAAAATCCGAGAAAAGATATTAGTATGTGGTCGGAAGTGAAAGAGAACATCTTCTACTTTTTTGACGATATGTTTAAAGAGTTTGTTAAAAATACCGGTTTGGTTTTTCCGGAAACATTTACTGTCTCAAAGGAAGATGTAAAAAATATTATTTCTGCGTACGTGCAAGAAATTCTTCTTGCCACAAAAACAGACGATCAAAAACAGACCCGCGATGAATGGTTTGGTGCGCTAAAAAACTTTGGCGAACGCAAAGGTTTTGCAAAAGACATAAAAGAATATAAGAAAAATCCCGCAGGCTTCAAAGGACATATAGGCGATGTGGCTATGATTTTACGTGTTGCTCTCACGGCCAAAACCCGCACGCCGGATCTCTTTGAAATCATGAGTGTGATGGGAGATAGGTTTGTCGAAGATCGGCTGGTGTTTTCAGGCAACCTGTTGACAAATAATTAATTTTAATATACTCTAGAAGAGTAATTTTATCTCTCTTTTTATTATAGCAATGAGGGATTTACAGGAGTAAAACTCTTATTTATAGCCATAATGTATACATCCAACACCAATAGCGGCGGCTCATTTGCGAGCGGCCGCAGCAGTTCGCGAGGCCCAAAAAAGCCTTACACACCATCTCAGACATCATCGTCGCGAGTATATTCGTCTCATTCATACTCAATCCGTCCACCGGGAGGCGGCAGTTCGTCGTACAGCAGATTTCCTTCCCGAGGCTCGAGCACGAGCAGAGGCCCAAGCCGAGGCGGCGCGAGCAGAGGTTTTAGTGGAGGATCCAGCCGTCCCCGCATGTTTTCAAAACGTCCTCAGGGAATAGGTCAGTACATCAATCCTTCCCAATTTATCAATAAAGCTGTCATCACCGAAGAAGTAGAAAATTTTGTTCCTGAACACAAATTTGCAGATTTTGCCGTCGATGCAAAAATTAAACAGGCCATAATTTCGAAAGGCTACACCACGCCGACGCCAATCCAAGACAAGACCATTCCGCATATTTTGAAAGGTCAGGACGTAGTTGGTATTGCAAATACCGGTACCGGAAAAACAGCTGCCTTTCTCGTACCTCTTCTCAATAAGGTGTTGCTCGATAAAAAAAATAAAGTCATAATTATTGTGCCGACCCGCGAGCTTGCTATTCAAATCGAACAGGAACTTAAGGGATTTACTCCAGGCACCGGAATTTTTTCTGTTTGCTGTGTTGGAGGCGCGCCAATCGGCCGCCAGATTTCTGATCTTCGCCACATCAATCATTTCATTATTGGTACCCCTGGCAGACTAAAGGATCTCGTCAATAGAAAATGTATCAATCTTGCCCAGTTTAGCACTATCGTTCTTGATGAAGCCGACCGCATGCTCGATATGGGATTTATCAATGATATGCGCCTCGTCATGGCTGGTATGCCGAAGGTTCGCCAGACACTCTTCTTTTCTGCTACGCTTTCTCCAGATATCGAGCGCCTGATTCGAGAATTCTTGAAAGACCCGGTGAGAATTTCCGTCAAAACTCAAGACACGTCTAAAAATGTCGAGCAGGATATTATCCGCGTCGACCGCAGTAAAAATAAACTCGATGTATTGCAGGAGCTTTTGAAGGACCAGAAGGATTTTAGCAAGGTTCTCATTTTTGGCCGGACAAAACATGGCGTTGAAAAACTTTCAAAAGTTCTTGTCTGACAAAGGTTTCAAAGCAGAATCAATCCACGGCAATAAAAATCATGTGAAGCGCCAAAAGGCCTTGAATTTGTTTAAGAACAATTCAATTCAGATTCTTGTCGCTACCGATGTGGCTGCTCGAGGTCTTGATATTGCTGATGTCAGTCATGTCATCAACTACGATGTTCCTGCAACATACGACGATTATGTCCACCGCATCGGACGTACCGGTCGCGGCAATAAGCGCGGCAAAGCATTCACATTCATAGAATAACCATGTTAAAAAAACTGCCACCTCGAACATTTCAAAAAGAAGGTAAATGGGTAGAAAAGCCCGGACGGACTCTTGTACTGGAATGCTCATGCGGCGGCAAGTATATAAAGACCCGCGAGGATCAAACAGTGTGTATCCGATGCTTAGGAAAGATTGTTAGTGTAAAATAGATAGATTACTCCTATTTTTATTTTAACATTATGTCAGAACTCAACACAGCTATTTTTGGCGGAGGCTGCTTTTGGTGCACGGAGGCGGTTTTCAAAATGCTTCGCGGGGTGAAATCAGTAGCGCCAGGATATGCCGGAGGCACGAAAGAAAATCCAACATATGATGAAGTATCAAGCGGAACAACCGGCCACGCGGAAGTTATTAAAATAGATTTTGATCCTGCCCAGATTGGTTTTACCGATCTCATGACTGTCTTCTTCTCTTCACACGACCCAAGCACCTTAAACAGACAGGGAAATGATATCGGTACCCAGTATCGTTCCGTTATTCTTTATACAAATCCTGATCAGAAAGAACAGGCAGAAAAATTTATCGCCGAATTGCAGAATTCTACCGCAGAAGGAGCAAAAATAGTGACGGAGGTGAAGCCGCTTGAAACATTTTATCCTGCGGAAAATTACCATGCTGACTATTATGCGCGCCACAAAGACGCACCTTATTGTCAGATAATTATTAATCCGAAGCTTGAAAAAGTTCAAAAGAAATTTGCTGATTTATTAGCGAAGAATTCATAACTATTTATTTTATGGATAACAATAAAAACAAAGAGCAAAAAACTGAAGCGGGGATTGCAAAAGATTGGAAAAAAGTACTCACGCCAGAACAGTATAAAGTGTTGCGCGAGAAGGGAACTGAAGCGCCGTTTTCCGGTGCGCTCCTTCATGAAAAGCATGACGGTATGTACCGCTGCGCTGCTTGTGGGAATACCCTTTTTTCTTCCGATACAAAATTTGATTCGGGTACCGGCTGGCCGAGCTTTGATGAAGCACTGCCGGGCGCAGTAAAGTTTAACACCGATATGGATCTTGGTGTTGAGCGGACGGAAGTGGTGTGCGCAAACTGCGGCTCACATCTCGGACATTTGTTTAATGACGGGCCGACGAGCACCGGCAAGCGCTACTGCCTCAATTCTGTCTGTCTCACGCTTGATCCGGCCGTCTCTGCCGATAAGCAGCCGGAGCAAAACAAAAAATAAATCTGATTATCAACTATTTAAAAACTCCCCGAATGCTGTTCGGGGAGTTTTTAAATTAATAATTACGATCAACGAATCGCAAGTCTAGCGACTGTTGCGTGCCCTGCTTCTGCCGCCTTTGCGTCCGGCCGCGCGAGCTTCCTCAGAAGTAAATTCATGAGCAGATCCCTGTTCATGAGCCGCCTTGCCTCCGCGCGAGGCGATTTCGCGCTGTTTTTGCTTGTCCATACTTGCAAATCCGCGCCTTTTTGTGTTATTTGTTGCCATAATATTTTGTATGTTATGAATGTAACGTATAAATCCATCCCGACCCTATTTGAGACGCAGCCGGTACAAAATATTACAGCATTATAGTGTAACAATACTCTTCAGTAGACTTGTCAAAGATTGCTCGTCAGTGTGTGAGTGAAATTGTTTGGCCAAGCTCTGCGTTTGGGGCCTTTACGGTGATGCGTCCAGTTACCGAATCCATCGAAATTTGATAGCCGGTTGAATAATTAGTACCGCTTGTGAATGTACCCACAGAAGGATCAATTGGTATTTCTGCAAGATAGAGCGGAACTAGACAGTTGCGAATATCATATGAACCAGCGGCGGATCCTACGAATGTCGCTGTTGTAGGCAACGCGCCTGTATTGCATGTGAAGAGTCCTTTATTATCGGATGCATTTTGACTGATAGCATTGGCGATTTCGGCCACGTCGCTCGTGCGCTCGGTATTTCGAGCTAAAGCAAATTGCCGCCCAGGATTTATGGCGATCAACGTTATAGCAGCTAAAATAGCAATAAGACCGATGACAACGAGTATTTCCAAAAGCGTAAAACCTCTTTTTGTACCTCTCCTCCCATCTTTTGACACCATCCAATATTTATATGTATACAGATTCATATGCACCAATGATTAATAATAAAACTAATCAAAAGTGTACAGCTTCATTGTTAAAATAAAGCTCAAGAAATGTTAAAGAAATAACGGAGTATACATTTATATTGTGCACGATCCGTCTGGTATCGTTAAAATTATTCCCGCATCATCCGGAGTGCTTATGAGCTTAAGGTTTTCGCATGACTCGGCATTATAAAAATTCTGATGCAAATTCTGGACACGCTCAATATTGGACTGGCTATAAAGAATGACCTGACTATCAATAATAATATAGAGCGTAAGTACACTGCTTATGATAATAACCGACGTCAGGGCAATAAAACCTCTTTTCATAAATCATTATCTGGTCATTTTGGTAAAGCTAAAATTGTCTCCGTTGTAGGTAAAAGAAAATGTGTTGATTGTCTTTGAATTAATGACTGTTGTTGTGCTCTCGAGAATAATTCCGGGTGCATTGAGAGGAAGATGTTCGTCAAACTGCTCTTCGAGCGAGGCAAGAATTTCTGTGCCTGCAGATTCATTGCTTGCAATGGTGGATGAACGAACGAGACTGTCATGAAATATAAAAGAACAAAGCGTTAAACTCAACAATATAAAAGAAAGAATGCTTGTATATATTACAAATTCTATAAGGAAGAAGCCTTTCGTAAAGATCATAGAGAAGCAAAAATTATTCCTTTTTTAAGGATGATACTCATGCCGTTTACTTCAAAGTCTATAGCTCGTGGTGAATCAGGCAGCATAAGCGTCGATACGAGAATGGGGTTGGTCGAACTGCTCACATCCACAACGGCAAGCTTATTATTTGAAAGTCCGAGATACGCTCTATTATTTGAAACAGCTATCGCCATGACAGAGTCATTCAGAGCAAGTGATCCTGTGAGTATGGGCTGGCTAGGGTTTGAAATGTCGAGAATATTAAACTCGGCCTGGCCTGGTGCGGTCTCTTTTGCTCTGCCGACATAGAGGTATGGCCCGAGTAAATTTATCGACAATGTATCTTCATTGCCGACAAATGCCACAGAAGATAACTGAGTAATGCCGGCTGGTTTTGAGACATCCAGAACAATAATGTCTTTGGTATTTCCAGATGTGCCGAGATATGCCACATTGTCTCGCACAAAAATAGCATTGATATTATGGTTGAGTTCTAGCGATCCGAGCCATGTGGGCGAGTCAGGATTTGTTACATCGAAAATATGAAATTCGTTGCCGGCTGTACGATGAGTGCCGACATATACGCGCGAATTGTAATAGTAAATGCTTGTGCCACCAGGATATGAACCGATAGGCGATACACCCGGCAATGTGGCTGTGGTTACTACATGAGGGTTGCTCGGATTTGAATCATCCAAAACAGTAAGCTGGCTTGAAGTGCTATTTGTGGCTGCATATATCATATTTCCCGCAGCGTCTATACTTCGAAATCCTGAACCATTTATGCTAGAAGTCTCTATAATTTTTTGCGGATTATGCATATCGAATGCGTATAAATTTGTACTCTGTGTTTGTACTGAAGTACTCGAAGCTGATCCGCTATAAAGAAAACCATTAAACATATCGCCTGATGTTAATTCTGTATTTGTAGAAATATACGAAGCGGAAATCAATGTGGGTAATGCGGTGCCGGATGACGGAATATTTTGCAGTCCGCCGCAGTCATTGCCGACATTTTTATACTCAGTGGAATCTGTGCTTATGTAGGTGAGACTTTGCGTGTGCGGTTGAGCAGTGTTATTCCATGAAGCATGCGCAGTAATTTCTTGTTCACAAGGTGTTATGAATGATACAGATGTAGTGTCCGTAATTTGTGCATTTATAGTGCTTGCGGTAGACGTGCTTGTTCGCATTGCAAACTGAATCGGCAGGATATTTTCAAGAATTCGCTGCGCTTCATACAGCACAATTCGGTTTTGCTGTGCGCTACTTGAGCTGCTTGTTTAGCATATTTAGTGCCCCGTATATACCGACAACAGTCAGAGAATAAAACGCAAGCGCAATACAAAGCTCAAGCATAAGGCTGCCCGATTCAGCCGACGTTTTGTGTGAGAGCATACAGCGGCGTAATAATGGAAAGCGCAATAAAGCCAACGACACAGCCCATGGAAATCATGAGAATTGGCTCAAGTGCGCCCGAAATAGTCTTCATAAGGTCATCAACTTCGAGCTCGTAATATTCAGCGGTATTTTTGCAGGTTTCCGCCAGGCTTCCGGTCAATTCACCAATGTTGAATGTATCGATGACAAGACGCGGAAATAAAAGAGGGTAGTGCTTGATGCATTCCGATAAGCGTATGCCTCGGCTGACATGGAGCGCTGTGTACTCGCAGGCTTTTTTGTAAGGGCCATATCGTATTGTTTCAGTCATGAGCGTGAGGCTTGCATCAATGGGCATGCCGCTTGAAAGCAGCGTGCCAAGCCTTCGCGAAATGGTGGACACCATTGAATAGATAATAATTTTTGAGATGATAGGAATTTTTAGACATGCATGTTCGAGCCGTGCGCGCGCCCGCTGTGATTTTTTTAAAATATAATATGGTCCTGCTATCAACATAATAAGCAGTAGCATAAAAATGATGTAGTGATGAGTAAATAAATCGCTCATAAAAATAAGCAGGCTTGTCGTCCAGGGCAATTTTATCCTTAATGATAAGAATATCGGTTTGATTTTAGGGAAAATATAGAATACGAGAAAACTAGAAAGTACCAGTGTTGCGGCGGCAATAGATGCCGGATAGATAAGCGCCGCCAGGATCTTTTTTGGAGCAATTTTCTTTTGCTGAGTTCTTCGGCAAGCTGATTGAGGCTTGGCGCCAGCGATCCCGATTCTTCGCCGATGCGGATGAGAGCAATAGTGATGGGTTCAATACAGCCGCTTTTTTCAAGACTCATTGCCAGTGATGCACCGGATGAAATGCTGTGTGCCAGATCCTTAAAAAAGTTCCGTTCTTTTTGCGGACAAGCATTGGCTAGAATTTTAATGCTTTCTTCAAGGTCAATATGAGAATCAAGCAGTCGAGCGAGCCTTCGGGCAAACAGTATTTGATTGGGGCCTTTTTTATTATTCATAAAAAACACTGAGCACTTCCTCCATGCTGGTAAGCCCCTGTTCCACTTTCAGCAGGCCATTTGTGCGCATGTCTATCATTCCAGCTTTTTGCGCTTCATTTTTTATAACTGGTGCGGATGCGTGGCGTGCAATAGCAGCACGGATCGCTTCATTGACCACTAATATTTCGTAAATAGGAATTCTGCCTTTGTATCCTGAATGTTTGCACAGAGTGCAACCGGCGCGTTTGCAGTGCGTACAAATTTTCCGCACCAATCGCTGGCTAATCACGATATTGACGGTGGAGGCAATAAGGTACGGCTCAATTCCCATTTCAATAAGACGCGGCAGGGCGGTAGCGGCATCTATAGTGTGAAGCGTTGAAAGAAGCATGTGTCCCGTGAGGGCGGTGTGCACTGCGACACCCGCCGTTTCTTTATCGCGAATTTCTCCGACCATGATAATGTCGGGGTCTTGTCGAACAATTGCCCGCAAACCTTGGGCGAATGAAAGGCCTCGGCTTGGATGAGCTTGAATATGGCGAATACCGTCGAGCGTGTATTCAACAGGATCCTCAAGAGTGATGACAGAATGCTGGCTTGTGTTGAGAATTTTGAGCAGGGCATAGAGCGTAGTTGTTTTCCCGGAGCCGGTCGGCCCGGTAATTAAAATCATGCCGTGATTTTTCTTGATGATGCTTCCGATAAGAGAAATATCGGATAGGGAGAAACCAATTTCATTAAGTGACAATGCGTCATTGCTGTCCTTGAGAATACGCAGTACCGCATTTTCTCCATAATAGGTGGGAACAATCGAGACTCTGATATTTTTAAATCTGCCGTCTTGAGCGATATGATGTTCGTCAGTGCGAAGCCGCGCCAAAATTTTGATTC
This sequence comes from Candidatus Parcubacteria bacterium, assembly GCA_963806325.1. Lineage (GTDB taxonomy): Bacteria > Patescibacteriota > Minisyncoccia > Phycocordibacterales > JAKAEA01 > CAWDXL01. Next base: position 24,871 of record CAWDXL010000005.1, on the reverse strand, counting down.
TGCAAATAATATCGCTTTCAAGAGTTTTTGGCAGATCGTATTTTTTCTGCATTAGGCCGTCAACGCGAAATCGCACCATGAGTGCGGTCGGCCGGGATCGATGTGGATATCAGAAGCACCTTCGCTTCTCTGCTTCTTCTATTAAATATTCAATAAGCGCGACAGCCTGAGGGTGCGGTTTTTCGCACTCTTTTAAAATTTCCTCACTGATATTTCTAGCCAGCATGTACTCATACTACATGCTGGAATATGAACAAAACCTCAAGAAAAATAAATTTTTACTTAATTTTTTTATTTTTGGTACGCAAGTAGTCCCTCCTTTAGGAAATACCTTGAATAATAGTTAGAGGTTTTAATTAAGTAAATGAAAAGATTTATATTTAAATTCAAATCTCCCCTTTGCGTATGGCGCCTTCTATACTTTAAAAAAGCGTTCTCGGTGTGTATTCGGGATGTCGCCCGTCTTAAGGAGGGAGCTACTGCTATTACTCTATAGTATTAATCTTCTGTCTATGAACAAACTCTCCACCACTTCCTTTATATCCGCTCCATCAGCTTTGCCTTTGAGTTCTTTTGAAACTGCACCGATTAAAATTCCAGCCTTTGCTTTGTCAGTTACATTCATCTCACTTTTTTAGTCTTCAGCTACTTTTTTAATTTCTTCTTTTGGCATTGAGGCAGGGAGGAATGTTTGGAGAATCGCGAGTTCGGCTTTTTCGGCATCTGCCAAATCAGCTCGATTTCCTTTTTCAAACTGCTCGATAGAATCTTTTCTCTGCTTTACGAATCGCTTGATGACAGCAATGCAATCTTCATCGGCAAGTTCTTCCTGAGGCTTTCGGCCTTTGGCGACGAGCTCGTTGGTAAACGCTGCGACCATGCCGCGAAGGACGTTGGTCTTTACAGGATCACGCGCGAGCATAGCCTGCTTGATGCCGTCTTTGATGGTGGTTTGAAGAGACATTGTGGGTAATTAATTTGTATGAAAAGAGTATATAGCATTTTAGGATTCTGGTATACTGCTATCATGCTTATTACATTACTTCTTATACTTCTTATCGCCGCGGTTGCCAATGGTTTTTTCCTCATGAGTATCATGAAAAAGGCCAACGAGGTGCCGGAAAAGAAAGACGATATCGGCCTCAAGCTTCTTTTGGAGCAGATCAATGAATTGAACAGGACGGTCGACGGCAAGATGAGTGATTTGTCGAAAACGATGGACTACAAAATTTCAGAATCGGGAAAAAATATGTCGGAAACAGTCAGGACTACAATTTTCCGAATCGGCAAAACTCATCAGAGATGTTACTCAGGGATTGACAAAGCTCGATGAGACCAACAAGCAAGTTGTTTCATTTGCCGATCAGCTCAATTCTCTTCAGGACATTTTGAAAAATCCGAAGCAGCGCGGAATTTTTGGTGAATATTATCTTGAAACATTGCTTAAAAATGTATTACCTCCGGAGAGCTTCAAAATGCAGTATCCGTTTTCCGACGGTACCATTGTCGACGCAGCAGTATTTGTTGATAAGAAAGTCATACCGGTAGACTCGAAATTTTCTTTGGAAAATTACAACAGAATTATCGAGGCGAAAGATGTATTGGAAAAAGAAAGATATGAAAAAGTATTTGTGAATGATTTGAAAGAAAGAATTACCGAAACTTCAAAATATATTCAACCAAAAGAGGGGACGATGGATTTTGCTTTTATGTTTATTCCTCACGAGGCTATTTATTACGATCTTTTGACTAATAAGATAGGTGCACTCAAGGAAGAGTCTGAAAACCTTATTCAGCGTGCGGCAAGCAAATATCATGTCATTATTGTGTCGCCAACGTCATTTTTGGCATACCTTCAGACCGTTTTACAGGGCTTGCGCGCGATGCAAATAGAGGAATCGGTGAAAGGCATCATCAAGAATGTTGGCGAGCTCCAGAAGCATTTAAAGACGTACGAAGAATCGCACGGCAAGCTCGGCAATGCTTTGGGCACTGTCGTTAGTCACTACAACTCATCCGGCAAAGAATTTAAGAAAATAGATAAGGATATTTTGCGCATTACCGGCGAAAGCTTGGAAATAGAATCGCTGACGCTCGAAAAGCCCGATCGGGAGGAGGAATAATATTGTCCCATAAAGCCCCTTGCATAAATTTTATTTTTATGTAAGAATGGCGAAATCATGGAATTTGCAGTAATACAAACAGGCGGCAAACAATATAAGGTTGCTGCGGGTGATACTATCAAAATCGAGAAGCTTTCAGGTGATTATAAGCCTGGCGATGCCATTACCTTTGACAAGGTTCTCCTCGTGGAAAGCGGTGATGTGACCAATATCGGTACTCCATTTGTAGAGGGAGCATCTGTTGTCGCTGAATTCATCGAAGCTGGCCGTGCCGCCAAGATTGATGTCATTAAATATAAGCAAAAGAGCCGCTATTTCAAGAAAAATGGCCACCGCCAGCCCTACTTCAAAGTAAAAATCTCTTCTATAAAATAGAACACAATTATAGCCACAACACAATAGTTTTTAAAACCCCCATTAAGGGGGTTTTAAGTTCGTCCTGTGGATAACTCCAAATTTTCTAGATTAGACTAGGGTAGTATTTTACGTAGAACTTTGATCTAGCCCGATGTTCGGGTTAGCGAGTTCTTTTGTACTTCGATGTTTGAGGTGAGTCATGAGTGTTTTCCCTTTTTCCCTGCGGCGCCAGCCGCTCAAGATGTGCCTGCTGGCAATCGTAGTTTTGTTGGACGGGAGGTTTGGCAACATGCTGTCATGGACGACGACGGCTGCCCAAATCTTTCGCCTGACGAAAAAAAGTTTGTTCTTGAAGAATCCGCAGAACGCGGCAAGATGCATGAGTGCATCACTGGAGGTGGCTCAGTATAAATAATGCCACTATTCATTTCTCACACATCTCGGGGTTATAGCATCGGCGGTTCTCGCTGGTGTGTATCCAACATTTTAGAAAAGGTCCGACCAACTTTGGAATGCATGATGTGGTGAATAACCACGATGCCTAATACGAAGTCCGGACCTTTGCTTTTATATGAGCTTCAAGTGTTGCGAAATCATTGTCTATTCTTAAGAGCGTTCTTGATAGTGTCGGAATCTGAGTATTCAAGCTCTGTGCCGGTCGAAATACCTCGGCCCAAATGAGAAATTTTGATATTTTTTTCTGTGATAATTTCTTTCAATAACAATTCAATATATTCAGCGGTATTTTCGCCTTCAGGCGTGGCATTCATTGCCAAAATTATTTCCTGAATCTCCGGCCTCTTTTTAATTGTTTCTGAAAGCTGTTTTGAACGGATGCGGGATTCCGGAGTTTTTTCCAAGATAGGCACGCCGCCGCCAAGGACAAAATAAAGGCCGTTGTGGCTGTGGGCTTTTTCTATGTTTTCAAGATCAATGTCTCGCGCGACAATGATTAAAAGATTTTTGTCGCGGTTAGGACTCCTGCAAATTTCGCAGAGTACAGAGTGAGCGGCGTTGTCCTGAAAAAACTTGAAGCATGATTCGCAAATCCTGAATATCTTTTTTTAATTCGCGAATATGCCGGGTAAATTCATCAAGATACGCTTCATTGCGGGTAAGCAAAAAATAGACAAAGCGCCGAGCCTGTCGCGGGCCGATGCCGGGAAAGTCTGAAAATAGTTCGGTGAGCTTCTGAATTGAGTTCATAAACTAAAAATCATCAGTTCCGCCGCCTTGCGCCGCGCCGAAGTTGTTTTTATCGATTGAGAGGAAACTTGTTTTCTTTTCGTCGAAGTAAAGTTCTACGGAGCCGGTCGGACCGTTGCGGTGCTTTTCAATGAGAATTTCGGCAATGTTTGGACGTGTTGATTCCTTGTTCTGCTTGTCTTCGCGGTGAATAAACATGACAACGTCGGCGTCTTGCTCAATGGAGCCGGAATCTCGAAGGTCGGAAAGGCGCGGGCGTCCGCCACGCTGTTCTACGGCGCGGGAAAGCTGCGAAAGGGCAAGGACAGGCACTTCAAGTTCGCGCGCCATGTGCTTGAGCGAGCGGGAAATTTCCGTGACTTGAGCGACGACGTTGTCTGACTTTACATTGGTCGTCGGCTGCATGAGCTGGAGGTAGTCCACAACGATAAGCCCGAGGCCTTTTTCGCTCTTGAGGCGGCGGGCAACTGATCGCATTTTCAAAATATTATTTGCCGGCTGGTCATCAATAAAAATAGGCGCTGTTGAAAGCCGGTCGATTGCACCGCGCATCGCATCAAAGTCTGCTTCAACAATTTGTTTGCCGGTGCGAAGCTTCCATGCATCGATATGTGATTCAGCCGCGAGCATTCTGTCGACAAGCTGCTGTGAGCTCATTTCAAGAGAAAAAATACCGACAGGAATATGATAATTGACAGCCGCTTGACGGGCAATATCAAGAGCGAGGGATGTCTTTCCCATCGAAGGGCGAGCGGCGAGAATAATAAGATCGGATTTCTGTAAGCCTGCGAGTTTGTTGTCGATATCACGGAAGCCGGTAGGGATGCCACGCATCTCGTCCTTTGACTTGTGAAGCTTGTCGAGACGTTCCCACGCATCGGCAAGTGTATCTTTGAGCTCAACAAAACGATGGGCACTCGAATAGTTTGTTACCTGGAAAAGATTTTTCTCTGCTGAGTCGAGAATATTCTCAAGCTCGCCGCCTTCATCGTAGCCAAGGCGGCTAATTTCTTCGGCACAGATGATCAAATTGCGCATGATATGCTTCTTCTGAACGATCTCTGCGTAATGCTTTACGTTGGCTGATGAAGGAACGGTATTAACGAGCTCAGTGAGGTAGGAGGCGCCCCCAATTTGATCAAGCATGCCTTTATCGCGCAGATACGATGAAAGAGAAAGAAGATCAATCGGCGTGGATTTGCCAAAAAGCTCAAGCATGGCTTTAAAGATCATCCGATGCTTTTCGGCATAAAATGAAGAAGGGCTGACCGTGTCGAGTAGTTCATTGACACACTCGGGATTCAGCATGACTGACCCGAGCATTGCCATTTCAGCCTCGAGACTTTGCGGGGGGATTTTAAGGTAGGGAGAAATTTTTACGAGTTTTTCTGTGGACATGGGAGTATTGTAGCACTTGCAGACGACACATAGAACAATTACCTACAGATTTTGCCTGTGGATACTGTGGATTTCTTATTAGGCATAATAAATGCCTCTTGTGGCAAGAGCCTAGCTTCTGTCTTTTGCTTCAAATCCGAGCTTTTTAAGCTGCTCGCGGAGCTCATCCGATTTTTTGTAGTCTTTATTTTTTCGGGCCTCCTCGCGTTCTTTTATGAGATTTTGGATATTTTCAGGAATATGTTCATCTTTTTCTTTCGCTTGCGGCTATTTTTTTTGTTGCGGATTCAAGATCAAGGCCGAGCACTGTGTCAAAAACAAATGCTGTTGCTTTTTTGGTTGCGTTGTCGAGCGAAGCATCTTTAAGCATGTCCCACATCAGCGCAATGCCTTGCGCGGTATTGAGATCATCACTAATGCTCGTCTTAAACTTTTCGAGATATGCCTCATGAGGCTTTGAACTGTCGCTGCCCAATTTGCTGATATGTTCAACAAGTTTTTTATATGCAGTTTCTGCCGCTTGGATAGTTTCCCAGGTAAAATTGACAGGGCTCCTGTAATGGGCTGTCAAAATCCAGTAGCGGTAGGCAAGGGGGCTTATACCTTTTTCAGTGAGATTCGTTAAGCGAATACCGTTGCCGAGCGATTTTGAGATTTTTGAATTATCAATATTAAGAAAATTTTCATGTACCCAATAATTGACGAATTTCACGCCGGTTGCGGCTTCAGACTGCGCAATCTCATTATTGTGATGGACGGGAATATGATCAATGCCTCCGGTGTGAATATCGAAATGTTCGCCGAGATATTTCATTGACATTGCCGAGCATTCAATGTGCCGGCCCGGGAAAACCGACACCCCACGGGCTTTGGTAGCCGAGAGCATTGTTAAATTTCCATACCGCAAAATCACGTTTGTTTTTCTTTTCAGGATTGTCTCCAATGCGCGTCTTGTTTTCTTCCGTGTCGGCAGCGATACCGCCCAATATTCCGTAGCCTTTAAATTTTGTCGTGTCGAAATACAATCCGTCGGATGTCTTATATATGTAACCTTTGTCCTCAAGTGTTTTTATGAGCGCAATATCTTCCGCGACATGCTCGCTTGCTTTTGGCATGACTTCCGGCATGGTGATATTAAGTGAAGTGATATTTTCCTTAAAACGCTCGGTATAAAAATCACCGAGCTCTTTCATTGCCTCAAGTGTTAGGGGTTTGCCTTCGCGCTTCAAACCTTTTATCATTTTATCTTCACCCTCATCGGCATCGCTTGAGAGCACGCCAAAGTCTGTGATATTGATTACTTGTTTTACTCTGTATCCATTAAATGCGAGCGTGCGCCTCAAAATATCATCAAAAATATACTTCCGTAAATTTCCAATGTGCGGATAGTCATATACGGTAGGGCCGCAGCTGTACATGCCTACGGTTTTAGCTGATTCATTGATTGCTATAAAATCTTCTTTTTTGCCTGAAAGCGTATTGGTGAGTTTCATATAAAAATAATATCATAGATTTCAACATTATTTCATTGACCATGCTTTTATTTTTTGAGATACTTATGTTCTTATGCAAACATCATTTCTGAAAAAAGCCGGTGCGGTTATTCTTGGTGTCGTGGTGGTTGCCGGTTCGTTTGCCGTCGGCAGCAGGTATGGCGCAAGCAGTATTGGAAGCAGCGCATATGCCACAAGTGCATATCAGAATGCTTCCGGAACGCCGTCAAATGTTGATTTTTCTGAATTCTGGCAGGCATGGAATATCTTAAATCAAGATTACGTTCCGACACATTCCACGACTACGCCGACGGATCAGGAAAAAGTCTACGGTGCGATTGCCGGTCTCGCCGCTTCGTATGGCGATCCATATACCACGTTTTTCCCGCCGGCTGAAAATCAGGATTTTCAAACGCAGATCAGCGGCACGCTTGACGGCATTGGCCTTGAGGTAGGCGAGAAAGACGGCACGCTTGTCGTCATTGCTCCGCTCAAAGGTTCTCCTGCAGCAAAAGCTGGTCTCAAATCAGGGGATATGATTTTAAAAATTAATAATACCGATACTTCCACGATTTCGATTGATGCTGCCGTCAGCATGATTCGCGGTAAAAAAGGTACGAGTGTCGAGCTCACGCTTCTTGGGGCTGCCGACAAAACGCCTCGCGTTGTCACAATCACTCGCGAAGAAATAAATATTCCAACCATTGATACTACCAAGCGCTCGGATGGAATTTTTGTCATCAGTCTTTATGGATTTACGGCTGATTCAGCGCAGCTTTTCCGCGGAGCACTCGAGCAGTTTGCCGTTTCTGGCGATTCAAAGCTCATTCTCGATCTTCGCGGAAATCCGGGCGGGTACCTTGACGCGGCTGTGGATATGGCAAGCTGGTTTTTGCCATCGAAAGATATCATTGTGAAAGAAGACAGCGAAGGTCATGGCCAGGATCAGACCTATATGAGCAAGGGCTACGATGTATTTGATAAGAGTAAAAATCCAAATTTCCAGATGATGATCTTAGTTGATGGAGGCTCAGCTTCCGCATCTGAAATTCTTTCGGGCGCTCTTCAGCAAAATGGCGTCGCGAAGCTTGTCGGCACGAAAACATTCGGCAAAGGATCTGTGCAGGAGCTTATCAATATCACACCCGATACATCACTCAAAGTGACGGTTGCTCGCTGGCTAACACCAAACGGTACATCCATTTCTCAGAAAGGCATCCAGCCCGATGTTGAAGTTGATCTTACGGATGCGGATGCTACTGCAGGCAATGATACGCAAATGGCAAAAGCGGTGGAACTTTTAGGAGGGAACCCGAGCGTGAAGAATCAATAGATGTGGCAAGTTCCCCTCCTTACGAAGGAGGGGCTAGGGGAGGTGATTCATAATTTATAACCCCTCCCAACCTCCCCTTCGTAAGGGGAGGAGTCCGAAGTAGACTCTTTCTGCAAAATAGTGTAGTATCCCTTAAATACAGCTACAAAATATATAAAACCCATGAAAGTCATTCTTCTTAAAGATGTAAAGAAAGTCGGCCGGAGGTTCGATGTAAAAGACGTCGCTGATGGCTATGCCCTAAACTTCCTTATTCCGCGCAAGCTCGCTGAAATATCCAATGCCTCAAACGCAAAAAAGCATGCAACGCTTAAAATTCAGAGCGATGCTGAAAAGAAAATCCAGGAAGACTTGCTCTCAAAGAATCTCAAGAGTCTTGATGGTATTACGATAGAGTTGAGCGAGCCTGCAAATGACAAAGGCAGCCTTTTCAAGGGTGTCCACAAGGAAGAAATTGTTGCAGCTCTCAAAGCTCAGGGCCACCTCGATATCACTCCTGATTATATTGTTCTTGAAAAACCGCTCAAGGAAGTTGGCGAGCACTCCGTCGAAGCAAAAGTTCAGGACAAATCCGCAACATTCAAAGTTGTTATTGTCGCCGCTTAAATTCTTGGATACCAAATAAGTATAAGAAAAAAGCCTGGAGCGATAGATGTAATCGCTCCAGGCTTTTGGAGTTGCCATTACTGGTTCTTTTTGATGCTGTCAACCACTCCTTGGAAACTTCCATGCTTGTAGTAAACAGTGATCATGTCGCCTCTACTGAGTGAATTGTAGGTCTCTTTACTGACAGGAAACTCCTTCTCTTTTCCTGTCCTATTAGTGTTCACAGAGATTATCCAGCCTTCCGAATGATCTCTTTGGGCCAAAAAGCTCCACCCTACGAGAAAGCTAAACTTGAGGGTTTTTTTAGCTTCGACATGTCGTTTGTTTATTACCAAGCCGGGTTCACTGTCAGGCATCTTCTCGTCTGCTGGTGATAAATATAGTGCGAGCAGCAGTCCTGTGACTGCAAGATAGCTAAGTCCGCGAAACGGGTCAGCCAACAATACACGTTTGAACATAATCTCTCCTTAAAAAGGCCAAGGTGCTACCATCTGCAACAATAATACATATTTTTACTGATAATGTCAAAACAAAAGAAAAACCATCAGCAGCGGCCGATGGTTTTTCTTTTGTGTGTGAAGGGGATTATGCAATAACGCTGACCTGCTTTTTTGTGGAATGCGAGCCGTCGAAGCTTGTTTTGCGCTTGTTTTTAAATTCAACAACGCCGTTTTTCATTGCGAAAATCGTGTGATCTTTGCCGAGAGCGACATTCTTTCCTGGAAGGTAGAGGGTGCCGCGCTGTCGTACGATGACATTGCCAATGCCGACGGTCTGGCCGTGATTTGCCTTAACGCCGAGGTATTTTGGATTTGAATCGGTCAGGTTTTTCGCTGAACCGCCTGCTTTTTTATGTGCCATAGGTGTGTATTAATCTTTAGTTTTAATTCATCTCTAATGTGTATGCTGATATCGATGAGTCGAGATAGCCGTACCACTAGATAAACGTGAGAATGATTATAAATGACATTCGAGAAAAAAGCAAGCACCGTCTTTTTATTGCCGGAAGCACCGTTTTTGTGGTGATTGGGCTTGTTGGAGGAGTAAAACTTTGGTCTTTAGAAGAGCAAAAAATGCCTGTTGCCATAGAATATAAAACCATACACGCCGCTGTTGTTCAGTCTGCTCAAGCTTCTGCCATAAAGCCTGAAAAATCTACAGTATTACCAGTATCGCCAAATGAGCCGCAATCTGGCATGATATATGAAGGATCACGCGGCGGCCGGACATATTATCCGGCAGGCTGCACAGCCGCCAAAAGGATTTCAGCAAAAAATAGAATATGGTTTGAATCTGCCGCAGAAGCTCTGCGCCTTGGCTACACGCTTTCAAAATTGTGTGGCGGCGCATCAAGCAAAACAAAGCTGAACAAATAAATACAAAAATAAACTATGAATATTCATAAAGAAAAGAAAAACATTACCATAGAACAGGCGGACATAATCTGGGCCGAAATAGAGAAAGCACAGAGTATTTTGATGCACTGCCATCCAAATCCGGATGGTGATAGTCTCGGCAGTACGCTTGGTTTGGCCCATGCGCTTCGATCAAAAGGCAAAAAGGTTACGGTTATAAAAGGTGATTCTGATTTGCCCGCATACCTCAGTGCTTTGCCTGGCTATAGTGATATTGTTAAAAAAAATTACTTTGAAACAGATCTTGAAGATTTTGATGTATTTCTCATTCTCGATGCTGCCGCTCTGGGCCAGATTTCCCGTATTCAGGAAGTGGTTTTCCCTGAAAATCTTACCACTATTGTGATAGATCATCACAAGACAAATCCTGGTTTTGCCGATATCAATCTTATTGAACCAGCGTACCCTGCTGCGTGCCAAATAGTATACAGGCTCCTGAAGCAGTGGAATATTCCCATACATCACGATACCGCCATCTGTCTTTTTGTCGGAATTTTTACGGATACAGGTGGATTTGCGTATTCTTCTACAACCTCGTCTACATTTGATGTAGCTGCTGATCTGACAAAAATTGCTCCCGATTTTACTGATGTTATTTTTTCACTAAGAAATGCCAATACACCCGGGCGCCTCAAGCTTGATGGCCTCATGCTCTCATCCATCCAGGTGTTTTTTAATAATTCTGTAGCCATGGCTTCAGTTTCTTATGCATCACTCAACAAAGAAGGAATTAATCCCGGAGATGTTGCAGGCAACAATACTGCTGATATTTTAAAGTCGGTGGTCGGTTGGAATATAGGCATGAGCCTTATTGAAGCTAAAGAGGGGAAGATAAAATGCAGTTTTCGCACCCGTGACCCTCAAAAATATGATGTTTCTAAGCTTGCTGAAGCGTTGGGCGGCGGAGGGCATGCCGGTGCGGCCGGTGCCCAGATTTTAGCTACGCTTGAAGAGGCAAAAGAGCAGGTTTTGGCTGAAATTAGACAAATTTTTCCGGATATTGCGGAGTAAAAACCCCCTTGCATCTCTCATTTTCTGCTTTTAGCACACCTGACAAAATATTTCAACATATATTACGATATACAGTCAATAGTTAATGATAAGCAATATGGCATAAAAATGGCTCTAATAAGCCATTTTTAATACATGTGTTGTAATAAAAAAACAGCAAAAATCATTGACATTACTTTCATTATCAGCTATAATACTGGCATATTCAGAGCAAGTCTCTGATTTTTTATTAGTCGGGTTTACTCGCTAGAAAAAGGCTTATTCTTACATTAACGACTGGCTTATTCTTGTTTTTGTCGACCGCTACAATTAATTCTCAAAATATTACAGTTCCTCAGACTGCAACGAGTGCACCTATTGTTGATGCAACAACAACGGAAGTGCTTTCATCTGATGCGACTATCGCTACTCCTGTTACTATTGAGCAATATGTTCGCAAATATTACGCAAAAGAGCCCGTGCTTGCTGATGTCGCGAAATGCGAATCGCGATTTAGACAATATACTGATACCGGTGATGTGATCCGCGGTGAAGTGGATCATGATGATATCGGCATTATGCAGATCAATGAAGTGTACAACGGTGCGCTCGCAAAGAAGCTTGGGTATGATGTGTATACTCTTGATGGTAATCTTGCGTTTGCTGAGTGGCTTTATGAAAATCAAGGTACTCAGCCATGGGCGGCCTCGCAGCCTTGCTGGGATAAATAGCTTACAATTTTCCCAAAATACCGCTATACTTAATGTTACGATTCGCAAGCAGTATCGTAGTATCAGTAGCTGCTTCAGGAACGCATATATACCATGGAGCACGGCGATAAAGACCTCATCATAGATTGTCAGGAAGGCAATACCGAAGCCTTTGGTGTTCTCTATGATCGCTATGTAAAGGCCATCTATGCTTTTGTCTATTATCGAACCAGACAAAAAGAGGTAGCTGAAGATCTCACGAGCCAGACCTTTTTTAAGGCGTTGCGGACAATTAAATCGGTTGACCCTCTTCGTCCGTTTGGCTCCTGGCTCTACAAGATTGCTCACAATAGCGTTCTTGATTATTACAAAACGCGGCATCCGACCGCGGATATTGATGAGGCACAGCATGTCTCATCCGGAGCAGCCAGTGTTGCGGATGAGCTTCATGATGCCAATGAGGCTACGAAGATTAAGAAGCAGCTCGAAAATTTGGCGCCTGTAGAGCGAGATATTGTCATGATGCGGATTTGGCAGGAGCTGTCATACAGAGAAATTTCCGAGATTCTCAACAAGACGGAAGCTGCGTGTAAAATGATTTACTCCCGGGCCTTAAAAAAGCTCCGTGATATGGTCCAGGGTTAATAGCATGAAAGATTTGAATATTAAAAAATTAGAAGAACACATCAAGAGTTTGAAGATCGATGCTTCTATCGATTCTCATTTTGCCGTGGAGCTCAAGGAGCGACTCATGAAAGCAGCCACGCATACGCCCGCTGTTTCGCCGTATTTTCCATTTTTCACAAAAAGTTTTTCAACCGTAAAAGATTTATCAGGCCGCTACTCTGCACGAATTAGCTCAGGTGCAGTCGGCGCTCTCATTGCTCTGCTTATTGCGGTTCCTGTCACGTATGAAGCGACACGCCAGTCAATCGCTTCATTCCTATCGAGCCAGATATCTGTAAAAGATATGTCGAATGGATTGAGTCTAAAACAGCAGATTAGCAATAAAGGAATAAATGCGTTTGGAAGCCTTGCGTTGCTGCCGCTCAATACAACTGTCGCCACTTCATCATCAGCTGTTGCGGATGAGAATATTCAATCGAGTACTTCAGCAGCTACTACGTCTGCTGTTGTTGCTGCGGTATCTTCGCAAAATACGCCATCATATGAATATGTGGGTAATCCAAATCTTGTCCTTGGGAATACGGGTATCGTATATGAGAGAAACAGCGGTATCACTATTTCTGTTACTCCAGCTGATGATGCAGGCGCTATATCTACAACATCGACATCAACTGATATTTCAGCCGCCACTTCTTCCATTGCCGCTCAGCCTTCGCTTGCCGCTTTGGCCGCACTCGCAACTCAATTTTTTCAAATCCACAGTATCGACACGTCTTCCTACGGTGCGCCTGTTCTTGTATCAATGACAGCCACTACAAGCCAGCCATCAGCAGAACTTTTGTATTCTCTGGAGCTTAGCGGACAGGATGTGTATGATCAGTCAGGTGATCGATATGGTTTAATTGTTTCTATAGACACTGATCTTATGAAAGTTGTCGGCGTTCAAAATCTTACTGTTCAGACATATGAAAGCTCGGAATATTCTCTTGATGCTGATCCTGTAAGTGTCTTAAATAAAATTCCTAATTTAATAAATACTGCAAGTTCGACTGCTGCCATTCCGCTCACTACACCGCAACAGATCCTTTTGAGGTATATGATCAAGCAGAGTGATGGATCCAATAATGAGCTCTATGTCCCAGCACTTCTCTTTACTTCAACATCAAGCCCTTCCACGCGTGTCATTGTCCCTCTTCTGAAAAATACTCTGCCGGGTGCGTAAAATAAGCCATTTCAGTGTAGGTATTGACTATTTGCTACAATTCGTGATATAATAAAGTAAGAGTAGGTATATGGAATACCCGCATTTCATAATCTTTTAAAGAAAGAAGAGGTATAAAGTGTTCTTTGCAATTCTGGCCATTGGCATCCTGTTCGTCATTGTCCAGGGGGCGTTCTCCTACGCCGACGGGTTCTTTAACCAGAACCAGCTGCGTTCAGAGGGTATCAGCAACGGCTATGCCTTCGTTGAACACGGCGGCATGTGGTGCGACATTCTCATCATCTCGCCCGTCGTTGCTTACCTCGTGAGCAAGTATGCCTTTGGCTACCTCACATGGTACGGAATCTTGATCCTCGTTGTCTCAACTGTTGCTTCAATTGCGGCAGTAAAAATGTTTGAGAGAATGAGCCTGAAGATTCCGGAGGCTCACTCGCACAACGGTAAGACGACGGTCGCGGGATGGATCCATGCCTGCTACGCAATCGTCGGCATGTGGGTGATTGCGATGTTTTTCCTCACACCCTACACTCCCAAGCCGAGCATCTGGGACCTTATTGTGATTTCTGTCCTCATGACGCCGTTTTCTTACCTGGGCCTCAAGAAGTTCAACCCGGCCTGGCGGATACAGTCTCACGACTATATCCAGATCTTGGGAATAAGCGGAGGTGTGTGGGTTGCGGCGTTTGTCCGGATCGCCGCGAGCTAGCTAGTGTCAATCGTGTCTCGTCCGCTCCACAACGAAAATCCGTTGGAGGGCGGATTTTTATTTTACGATGGAATCGGTGTCGGCAAAATTTTTCTCGAATATATTGAATGTGATCGCTTTTTCGCGAACAGGAAATTGTTTGATTTGAATATCTAATTTTGATATTGAAATATATGTCGAAGGCGTAGTAGTCCAGCAGCCGGTATTGTAATACACCACATGATGACCATCGGGAGCGACGGTCATTTTTCTATAGGGTACATGCGTATGGCCGCAGAAAACAACATCAGCGTTTTGGTCGATAGCATATTGAGTAGCGCCTTTGGCGACTTTGGCCGATAGCCGAAGCCACATCGTACGAAATGATTTTACGCCGGAAGCGGCATAGGTATTTTCAAGCCGCAAAGTTTTCATGATGGTATAGAGCACCACGACAAGCTTGTTCAGCGTGCGGCTATTTATCAAAAAACGGTCAAATTGATCGCCGTGGATGGCTATGCATTTTTTGCCGAAATGATTCGATGAATACGACTCGCACATTTTTATACCGATGATCTGCGATAGAGCAGTGGCCAATTTTTTATCATGGTTGCCCCGGATCCAGACCAGCTCAACATTATCTTTTGTATTGAGAGCCCGCAAATATGAAACCAGGCTCCACTGTTCTTCGGTGAGGCGGACAAAATTGAGATCATCAATAATATCACCGAGGAGAATAAGCCGTTCAAATGATGAGTACCGCAAAAGTTCTAATAAATTTTTTGCCCGGCATACAGGGGTGCCTGAAATGCAGATCGGAAACTATGAGCGTATGGACTGATTCTTGATGCATGTTATCTTTGTGTCCGGACTGCCGCTATCGATGTGCTGCGGGAAAAGAATGCGACTTTAAAGAAGTGAAAAAAGTAGTAGATGGTAATTTTAAATGTTCCCTCCGTTTTAAATCTTCGCGCAGACGTTTTCATAGTGAGGCGGGGACTGAATATAATTCTGCCAGTTTTTGCTACGCGTCGCGCTGTGTCGGTATCCTCGCCATAAAATGTAATGGCAGTGTTGTAGCCTCCGATTTTTCGAAGGGAGTCTGCCCGTATAAAATTGTTGCCGCCGATTAAAATACCCCCGCCATTGATCGTCCATGCGAGACGATTGAAGATGACGTAAATAAACTTTTGAAAATTTAAGGAAAGAAATCGGAAAGAGGGCGCACCATCGTAGTAGTCGTATGGACCGGTAACGGCAGAAATACTGTCGTTGTTAAATAAAGATACGCCGGTTGCAAGCCACTCTTTATGTGGCAAGCAGTCGGCGTCCATATTGGCGATGATCTCTCCCTGGGCTTTCTGTCTGCCCGATTCTCGCGCGTGGAGCAGGCCTTTTTTCGGTTCAAACACCAAATGGAGATTTGAATATTTTTTTTGAAAATCCTTGACGATAGCCGATGTGGCATCGGTGCTGGCATTATCAACAACAATCACTTCAAAAACAGGATAATCTTGCGAAAGAATTGCCTGGAGTGTGGGAGCAATCACGTTCTCCTCATTGTGGGCAGGTATGACAACAGAAATTTTCATAAAAGCAGATAGTAGCACCATTATCTAACAATAGTCCATTCTTTAGCAAGAACCTTGTTAAACAAAAGAAACCAAATACTATTTATACTCCAAATACTTAAGAGCCGTATCCAGCCCATGGTATGTTCTCGCCTCCCAGGATGAAACACGCTGAGACTCGTATCGAAATGTGTCGTACCGATGCGGGCAATTCTGGCAAAAATATCATTATCTTCGCATGTGACAAGTTTTTCATTATATCCTCCGATTTTTTCAAATGCATTTCGTCTAAACATTTGAAATTTTCCGGTAGCAGCACCCTTATGCAGAACATTGTTAAAAATGAGGTAACTGCGATTTATCATTCCTAAAATAATATTATCGGTACGTGTAGCAATTTTTGGATCAATCATGACCCAGCCTGTGATGCCGACCACTCGCTCATCTTTAAAATTTTCTAGCGCTTTATTAAAGAAAGTATCTGGGCTTTCTTGAATACGGCAGCTGGCATCCAGGAATACAAGATACTCGCCGGTCGCATAATGTGCGCCATTGTTGCGATTGCCCGATATCGTCCTCGGTTTGTTGTTGGTATGACTGTGTATAACAACCTGTATCGGTAATTGTTCTGCGATTTCGACAGTGCGGTCAGTACTTTCGTCGTCGGAGACTATTACTTGATAAGGAATAGTGAGTTTTGAAGTTATATTTTCGATGCTGTTCTTTATAACTTTCTCTTCGTTGAATGTTGGAATGATTATGGAGATCATGATGAGTATCGTTCAAGTATGATTTTCTTGAGCTGTTTTCCGAAACCAATAAAAACAACAACCACAACTATAATAAAAGCGATCAAGGAAACCTTGCCGATATAATTATTGATCGTGGTGTATTCGTTGCCGAGAAAATACCCGATACCCATAAGCAGCCCTGTCCAAATAAATTGTCCAAAAATATTTAATGCAATGTATTTTCGGAAGGGGATTTTCACCATGCCTGCGGTAAAGAGTGTGACGACCGCGAAGCCGAGGCCCATGGTTATTTTTGAAACTATGAGAATAGCATCGTGATAGCGGTGAAATACCTTCGATACAACTTTTATAGACCGCTCGTCGAGGTTAAAATATCTGCCGAATCTATTGATGAAACGATAACCATAAAAATAGCCGAGATAGTACCAGACCACATCACCCAAAAGATCACCGATCATAAGAAGAATGTACGATGGCCAAAAGCTCAGAAATCCGGTTCTCACGAGAAAACCGGAAATCATCATAAGGTAGGGACCTTCTACGAGCGCGATGGGAACCATCAAGACATACTTATACTGTATAAGGAGCTGGAGCAGAAACATATAAGGTGATGTGCTCAGAGTATATCAAATTTCTTGCCAATGTAATACAACGATTATATACAGCACGCAAAATGTAGTATGCTGTCAGTATTGTTATGGATGACATCTCAGATAAAGAACTTATTCGCCGTTATATGGACGGCGACGAGCATTCTCTTGAGGCTCTTATTCATCGGCATTTGCGCTCCGTGTATAATTTTGTCATACGTTTTACAGGCAACGCTGTCGATGTTGATGATATTGTTCAGGATGCTTTTGTCAAAGCTTGGAAATCTATAAAACGATTTGATTCGGATAAAAGTTTCAGAGTTTGGCTTTTTGCTATTGCCCGCAATACTGCTATTGATGTGCTGCGCAAGAAAAAAATGCCAGTTGTTTCAGATTTTGAAACGGGCGATGATTTCACGCTGGCGGAAAAAATCTCGGGTGATGAAATTCCACTTGAAGACGTGCTTGATGCTGCTCATGATCGGGACGCGCTCAGCGCTCTATTAAGCTGCCGAGCATCTATCAGAGTGTACTGCTTATGAGATATGACGAAGAAATGACGTTTCAGGATATTAGTGATGTGCTGGGCGAATCAATTAATACGGTGAAAAGTCGGTATCGTCGAGCCATTGTAATGCTTAAAGATTATATAAAAAATACATGAAGCACCATGCACCAAAAACCAGATCCAGCCCGTATAGTCAAGGTATGAGAATGGAATACTTTACTCACACTGAGCCGCACGCTGCTCTCTATGCAGCTATTGTGCGGAAAATACATGCGCAGGCCAGACATCAGGCCGTTGTGCGCATGATTGTTTCGCTGTGCGTATGTGTCATTTCAGTCGTCACATTTATCCCCGCAAGCATTTGGCTGTATGCCGATGTGCTTCGGTCAGGTTTTGCAGAATCGTTCTCCCTTATTTTTACCGATAGCTCTCTCGTAGTGACATATTGGCACGATTTTGGCCTCCTTCTTCTCGAATCATTGCCTGTTTTGAGTTTTGCCGCGTGTCTTGCAATTATTGCCGCTATTATCATTTCTGGTAAAATGCTGATAACATATGGTCATACCATGAGACAGTTTGCTTCATAATTTAAAATAATCTATCTTCATAATCTTCTATGTCAAAGTTTTTTACATCAAAAGTTGTTGTCGGAACGCTTGCTGTTATTATCGGTATTATTGTGTTGGCTATCGTGTTTGAAGGAGGGGTGGCTGTCGGCTATCGCAAGGCGCTTTTTTCATCACAGTGGGGTGAAAATTATGAAAACAATTTTGCTGGTCCGCCGCATCCATTTATCGGCGCTCATCCGGAGGATATGCTCAATTCAAATGGCACTGTCGGCACCGTATTAAGTATCAATGCTTATACAATAATAATAAAAGACAATAATAATACTGAAGAAACAGTACTTGCATCAAGTACGACGGTAGTCCGCTCTGCGGGCCAGACAATAACGGTCACTGACATTAAACCAAATGACAGGGTGGTTGTGCTCGGGGAGCCGGGGGCAACAGGTCAGATTGAAGCGAAGTTTATCAGAGTCCTTAATTCAACGAAATAGTATTTAACCAATAAAACCAGTATGAACGAAATACCCCAACAAAAGAATAAAGCAACAGGATGGAGGAATTATCTCAAGACTCATAAATGGCTGACTGCCGGCATTGTTGTGGTTATTATTATTCTTGGCTTTATCACATACAAAGTTTTTGCTAAGACCGGCACGCAGACCACGTATGTGTTTGCGCCTGTTACGCAAGGCACGCTTATTTCTTCTATATCAGGCACAGGGCAGATTATCGCGAGCTCGTCGGTTGACATCAAGCCGGAAGGAACTTCCCAGTCGGCGACAGTGACCGAAGTAGACGTAAGTGTCGGGCAGGAAGTGACTGCCGGCCAAAAAATTGCGGTGATTTACGATCAGAATGTTACCTCAGCACTTGTACAAGCTCGCTCAAATGCTGAAAATGCTCAGGCAAACTACGACAAAGTTGTCGGCGGATCAAACACTCCGGAAGATATTGCTGCAAGTCAGCTTGCGATAACACAGGCACAGCAGAACCTTATAAATTCCATTGATGCGCAGTATACGGCGATCAATAATATGATCCATACGAATGCTGATCAGTTTTTTACGAATGCTGAAACATTTTCGCCGGAATTTGGCATAACCTTTAATGATCCTTCTACCGGATCGCCGATTACCCTGACGGCATCGGATGAAAACCAAAATTTAAATCTTGACGGCGAGCGTACGAATATGAATGCCGTGCTCTCAAATTGGCAGACGGCGATATCGCAGGCAACATCACCCGATGATGCTCTTGCGCTTGCCTCTACATCTCAGTCGTATCTGGAGCAGGTTCAAAGCTTCACAACCGATCTTGTGTCTGTCGTCGATTCAATTTCTTTGAGCGCACCAAAATATCAAAGTACGATAAATTCTTACAAGAGTACTGCGGCTTCCGCTGCCACCACTGCTTCAAATGCCATTACGACTGTCGTGTCTGGTGCACAGGCCGTTCAAAACGCACAATCAAATCTGGCTGTTAAACAGGCTCCACCGCTGTCTGAGGATGTTGAGACTGCAAAAGCTCAGCTCGATTCTGCTCAAGCTTCGCTCCAGACAGCTGAAACAAATTATAGTAATGATACGATCAAAGCCCCGTTTGCCGGGAAAATTGCTGCTGTTGATGTGACAGTGGGCGATCAGCCTTCAAACACCGGCAGTGCGTCTCCTGACGTTATAGCGACATTGATTACAGACCAGCTTGTAGCCCAGGTGTCATTAAATGAAGTAGATGCTGCAAAAGTGACAGTTGGCGATCCGGCTACGCTTACGTTTGATGCCTTGCCGGATATTACGCTTACAGGAAAAGTTATTGAAATCGATACGATCGGTACGGTTAGCCAGGGTGTCGTAAGCTACAATGCCGATATAGCGCTTGATGCCAATAATAGCAGTCTACGCCCGGGCATGAGTGTTACTGCCTCGGTCATTACCGATCAAAAATCTGATGTGCTTCTTGTTCCGGTCAGTGCGGTAAAAATATCAGGCTCAACCTCATACGTGCAGACGGCTCAAATTCCTTCATCTGAAGTTGCTGCCGCTGAAAGTACCGGTATCACACTTTCCCAAGCACCAGCACAGCAGGTTGTCACGGTTGGCGATTCAAATGATACTCAGGTTGAAATCGTTTCAGGATTAAATGCCGGTGATGAAGTTGTCACGAAGACGACGACTGGTACTGTTCAGACATCAGCCGCATCATCTCAGACGGGTTCCGGTCTCCGCGCACTCACGGGTGGGGGCGGCGGAGGTTTTGGCGGCGGAGCAGCACGTCCTTCTGGATCTGGAGCAGCAGCAACTGCACGATAACTCTTATGATAATCTGCAAAGATCTTACAAAAGTTTACCACAATGGCGATAATGAAACCGTTGCTCTCAAAGGCGTTTCATTCACTGTCAACGACGGAGAGTTTGTGGCTATCATGGGTCCGTCGGGGTCCGGTAAATCAACCCTCATGCATCTTCTCGGAGCTCTCGATACTCCGACATCCGGCAGCTATTTTCTTGACGGGGAAGACGTTTCAACGCTGTCTGACGATGAACTCGCTGATATCCGCGGCCGAAAAATCGGGTT
This sequence comes from Candidatus Parcubacteria bacterium, assembly GCA_963806325.1. Taxonomy (GTDB): domain Bacteria; phylum Patescibacteriota; class Minisyncoccia; order Phycocordibacterales; family JAKAEA01; genus CAWDXL01. Next base: position 4,142 of record CAWDXL010000005.1, on the reverse strand, counting down.
TGTATTCCAAGCATTCAATCTTTTGCCGCGTGCTACTGTCATGAGAAATGTCATGCTTCCGCTCATTTATGGCGGTACGGTGCCACGAGAAGAGCGGCAGGCACTTGCTGAAAATTCTCTTTTGGCAGCAGGCCTCAGCAAAGACCGCTGGGATCATCTTTCAAACCAGCTTTCCGGAGGCCAGATTCAGCGTGTTGCAATTGCCCGTGCGCTTGTTAATAATCCAACGCTTATTATGGCTGATGAGCCGACCGGCAACCTTGATACCCACACGGGAGAAATTGTCCTTGGCACGTTTCAGCGTCTGAATGAGGAGCAGGGAAGGACGATTGTTCTCATTACTCACGAGCCAGATATTGCAGTGCATGCAGACAGAATCATTACTATCCGTGACGGCGTCATTCAAAGCGACCAGAAGAATTTGCACAAAGTAGAAGTAGATAAAAATATCCACCTATGAATATCAGCGATCTTTTTCACGAAACAACCTCAGCCCTTCTTGGCAATAAAGTGCGTTCAAGTCTCACCATACTTGGTATTGTTATTGGTATTGCTTCGGTTATCGCCATGCTTGCAGTCGGCGCAGGTGCCAGCGGCCAGATTCAGGCAAGTATTCAGTCACTCGGTTCAAATTTAATCGTAATTGTTCCTGGTGCACAAACGACTGGCGTAGTAAGTGCCGGCCGTGGCACATCACAAACGTTGACGCTTTCTGATGTTGCTGCACTCCAGGCTCAAATTCCGGATGCAATAGCTGTGGTTCCGGAAGTGACAACGCGTACTCAGGTGATTGCTGGTGCTAGCAATACTAATACCACAATAGACGGTACTTCTGCAGAATATACAATGGCCAAAAGTCTTGCTATGGATCAGGGATCTTTTTTTACTGATCAGCAAGGCAAGACGCTTTCTCGAGTTGCCATTCTTGGTCCTACTACACGCGACGATCTTTTTGGTGTGGGTGCTACCGATGTTGTCGGCAAAACTATAAAAATTAAGAATATTCTTTTTACCGTTATTGGTATTGCAGTATCAAAGGGTGGAACAGGCTTCACCAATACAGATGATAGAATCTATATTCCATATCAGGATGTACAGCTGTTTCTCACGGGAAATCAGTATGTCACTGATATTAACATTGAGGCAGCTAGCGCAAGCGCTATGACCAACGTACAAAATGAAGCAACGACGATTATGCTTGCCCAGCACCATATTACCAACCCTGCTCTTGCAGATTTTAGTGCGGTCAATCAGGCAGATATTGTTTCAGCCGCCTCGTCGGTCACCAATACACTGACATATCTTCTTGCATCGGTTGCAGGCATCTCGCTTATTGTTGGCGGCATCGGCATCATGAACATGATGCTCACAACTGTTACTGAGCGCACTCGAGAAATTGGTCTCCGCAAGGCTATTGGCGCCAAAAAGAAAGACATTACGCTTCAGTTTTTGGTGGAAGCGGTCATGCTCACATTTATCGGAGGATTTATCGGGATAGTATTGGGATGGTCAATTGCATTCGGTATATCTCTATCAGGAATCCTTCAGGCGACTGTTTCGGCCTTCTCAATCGTCCTTGCATTCGGTGTGTCGGCGCTCATTGGCATCATTTTTGGATATTATCCTGCCCGTCGGGCCGCAGGATTAAATCCGATTGAGGCTTTGAGATATGAATAAATTTTTTATTAATTATTAAAGATATAACATTAAAAAACATATGAGCACTAAAGCAATCACCGGTTTCGTCATTGTAATCATTATTGTTGGTGTCGGAGCATTTTTCGGCGGATCGGCATACGGTAAAACTCAAGCAGCAGCTTCAAGAGCTTCGCAGTTTGCCCAAACATCAAGAAGTGGGGGACGCGCCGGCGGCCAGATGGCAGGAGGAGTAACGAGCGGCAGCGTGCTATCAGTTTCAAGTACAAACCTTACCGTCAGCCTTAGAAATGGCAGCACGCAGATCGTTCTTTTGTCGCCAAGCACCGCAATCATGAAAGCAGTTTCTGGTTCAACAAGTGACCTTACCTCGGGTCAGCAAATTACCGTGATCGGTACATCAAATTCTGATGGAAGTCTCACGGCTCAGAGCATTCAGATTCGTCCAAGTACAACTACTCCCCCTGTAGCTCAACAGTAATTAAAATAGTTTAGCGATATTTTATAGGGGCCGCTTTGCTGGCATACCTGCTCGGCGGGGATATTCGTCCAGGGTATCTTTAACTTTTTCTATCACTATCAGTTCGTGATTATTATTGGTGGGGATGATTTTTGCATGAGAGCCGCCCAGGATCGCGAGAGCATTGCGGGCGTCAGCAAGCTCTCCTGTGCCTGTCTGCTTCATGGCGATGAATATGCCTGATACTTTTAAGAAAGGCAGGACATATTCTGCGAGAACACTGAGCTTGGCTACCGCGCGGGCTGTGGCTATATCATAGTGTTGGCGGTAATTTTGATCATGCGCCAGATCTTCGGCGCGGGATTGGATGACAGTTATTCCCGCGAGCTTGAGGAGGGTAATAATATGATGAAGGAATTCTGCTTTTTTACCGACTGCTTCGACGAGAGTAATAGTGAGGTCGGGGCGGGCAATTTTTAAAGCAACGCCAGGGAAGCCGGCGCCGGAACCGATATCAATCAATGTTGCGGCCTGCGGCGGAGATCGCACTCAATACTGATAATGAATCAATAGAGTGCTTCGCAAAAATATCGTCGCGAGCAGTAATTGTTGTCAGGTTAAATTTTTTGTTCCACGCGATGAGCTCGAGACAGTATATTTCAAATTGTTCGTATTGAATATCTGAGAGTGCTGACCCAAAGCGCAGAGCTTATTTTTGAAATCTTGAGAATTCATCTTTTGTTAGTAGACTGTTTGAGGATCCAGCCTAACGCCATTGTAGAATAGGCACTTTTTTTATCATATCAATTATCTCGTCTTCATTTTCGCAGATTGTAAAGAGATTGAAATCGCTTTTGTCTACTGTTTCGTTGGTGTTCAGCATGTATTCCTCAAGGAAATGCTGGAGCGGCTTCCAAAAATCGGTACCGATAAGAATGAGCGGTACAGGCTCTATTTTTTTTGTCTGAACAAGCGTTAGAATTTCAAAGAATTCATCGAAGGTGCCGAAGCCGCCGGGGAAAAATAAATATGCTTCGGCAGGAAATTTGGAGCAGGACTTTTCTCGTAAAGAAATAATAAAAATCGAGACTGTCGGTGAGGTAAGGGTTTCGGACCTGTTCAAGCGGCAATTTAATATTGAGACCGAGCGATCTTCCTTCCGCTTCAAATGCGCCGCGGTTGGCAGCCTCCATAATGCCCGGCCCTCCGCCGGTCAAAACAGCGTAACCTAGTGCTGCAAGGCGCGCTGCAATGCGTTCTGCCCGCTTATAGTGCTCATTATTTTCTTCAAAGCGGGCGGATCCGAAGAATGTTACTGATTTCGGCTGATTTTTTGATAAACTCGAATCCCTGCTTAAATTCGCGGTCAATAAGCGATACTCTTTTTTTTGATTTCTTCATCCAGTTCATGAAGTGTGACAGGTTCTTGTGGCAAATTTTTGCCGGGTACGCTGATGGCGGGCGTCGCTCATTCATCATTTTTCATAAATATAAAAGCGTGACATTGGGTAGTGGCCCTATTTATGGCGCAGGAACATTGCCGGCTGGTGCGGATTTTGCTACTATTGCATGCATGAACGGATTAAATAAACAGGAGCGGCTCACGCTCGTTGCCGGTATTATCATTATTGTCGTGGTGGCATTGCTCGGTGGCGTCTATTGTCCGCACCGCATTATGCGGGCGTGCAGGAGTTCAGACGTTGTCTCAACTACTGCAGGCCAGCCTGCCGATCGAGACTTCCACGGAAACATCACAATCAGCTAATCAAACACAACCTATGACCACTCCAGCACAGCCACAGGCGTCTCAAAATGTTTCTACAGATTCAAATTTTCAGGCATACGATATTAAAGTCGGTACCGGCGCTCCTGCAAAAGCCGGGGACACGGTAACAGTTAATTATGTCGGTACGCTTGAAAATGGCACAAAGTTTGACAGCTCAATTGATCGAGGTACTCCATTTAGCTTCAAGCTCGGCGTCGGACAGGTTATTAAAGGCTGGGATCTTGGCGTAGCAGGCATGAA
>CAWDXL010000004.1:0-13628 GCA_963806325.1 Candidatus Parcubacteria bacterium | reverse complement strand
TTATGTTTATGTATCTTTTCTTCGTTAAACTATCGTATTGCTATTGATAGAACTACTCAACAGCGATTCATTTTTTGTATAAAAATCATCGATATATTTCTTGTGATTCTCCAGAGTGATGCCGGGATGATCAGTTATTATCAGCGCACCAAAATCAACTCCAGCTATTTTAAAACCCGAGAAATTCTCATATGTTTCGTAATCGAGCTTTTTGTTGAGTTCAATGGATATCATAGATTCAAATAATAAACCTCCTGCCGGTTAAGGCAAGGGGTTACGTTCGGTTTGCAAAAAAGATCATCAGAGACGTTTGAACAAATCCCAGATCAGCCACTTGAGCGAGGCGAGCGAGTGGATGCAGAACCTGTCGTCAACTGCCCAGATACTGCCATTGCGCAGCCATGAAGCGTAGGCGCAACCTCCGCCGCAGATACCGATGGCCGGACACCCTAGCATTGCGGCATATTGAGCGGGGTCCGGCGTTTCCATTCCGCAATGACAGGATTGGTATGGAAATCAAATTCCCTATCAACCTTGCCAAAGAAGAATTGCTTGAGCCCGACACCTTCATGGCACACGCCGAGCTGTCCGTCCGGCGAACAGACGAGCTGTGCGCCGAGGCCTGACAATCGTAGGCGTGAATGCGCTTGTCCATAAACGACTTGGCTTTGCGCATCATCCGATCTTCGTACACTCCTTCTTCGCGGGCAAGCTCGAAGTATTCGATCATCCGCCGGACACAGCCCGCATGTATTCTTCGCTGACCATGTTTTGGGCCGTATCGGTCAGAGGATTCAGGTTGATCGAAGCAAACCCGTACTGCCGGTGAAGCTGAAGAAGCTCCGGCAACCGATCAATGTTGTGCTGTACCGACCGTACTGGAAGCGATACATCAGGCTTTGCCCGCCGCCCTGAGCAACTGATAGCCGCGAATCGCTTTTGCAAATGATCCGCAGCCATCGACACAAGGCCTTTGGCTGTCATGCACCTCTTCCACGCCGTCAATCGAGATGGCGATGTCGAGATTGTCGTGAGCAGCAACGAATTCCGCAATGTCTTTGTTGATGAGGGTGCCGTTCGTGATGATGGACATGCGAAACTTTCCACCCATCGCCGCCGTCTCCGCATCGTAGGCAGCTTCGATGTACTCAACAACTTCCTTAATAAGCTGAAGTTGAGCAAAGGTTCTCCGCCGTAGAAGAAGATCGTCTTCTTCAGTCTGGCGTACTCCGGCGGATTTCTCGACAATTCGCGAAGAACATATCGATTGCCTCCTTCGCGGTCGCAGGGACATCTCGCATGCTTGTAGTCCTCAGGCATATTATTGTTGATGAAGCAGTAATGACACCTGAGATTGCACCGATCGGTCACCAAAAGGTAGAGTGTTTCGAGGCCGGGAGGCAAAACGTAGTCAGCCCTCTTTTCCTCCAGAAGCTTCATATCGTCAGTCTCGACAGGAACAATCATTCCGGTCCGGCGAAGTTCGTTGAAAACTTCTTCGAGCTGTTCGGAAAGGTTTGGATACCTCTTTCGAAGGTGATCCGATGTTGTGCCGAGCCGCAAAAGCTTCACAACATCATGGTAGCAGTTCTCGAGAAACAGCACGTCCATACCGAGGGAATGATAGAGGGCGAAATGCCCCTTATCCTCTCCCTGAAAGACGTGCGTCCACATGGACATACGAACAGTCTGGCTATTCATCGCTTACTCCTTGAAAGGGTAAGGGTGTTAAGAAAAGGGACCGAATACGCATTCGGCCCCCGTACTGCTCAGCACGAGCAGCCGCACGCACACCTGCTCAGAGCAGCCTTGGCGAGATTGATCTTGCCAGCAACAGCTTTCCGCTGAGCAGAGTTTGCCGTTTTCATACCGTACCTCTCTTTTAAAAGAGTCTGCACGAACATGCAACCTTGCGGAACATCCACAGGTACTAATTGCATCTACAAAAATAGTACATTAAAACAATCTGTTGTCAATCTGTAACAAATGATTGTCTGATTGAACCGGAAACAAACCCAGGCTTTAGGCCATCTAAAAAATCTTCCGCAAAATTTCGGCTACGTGTGTTTATTAAAGCAAACAAAATGTCCCCGCACTTTACCTCACCGAAGTAGCAAGATATTTATATACTCTATCGCCCATATTTATGACAAGTAGAGCACAAATAATAAATTGGAATAGCCATAGTTGCCACTAGAGATATTCTATAGGTCCAGGTATAAACAAATAGATAAGATGTTGGGTTTTGATTCAGAAGGGCAAGCACAAAAATCAGAACCCCGTAACACCAATAGTGAACAGTAATAGCCAATTTACTACCGATACAATCCACGGTAAAAAATATTTTTGCAGGAGCTCGATAAGGATGTAGCTGCAGATAAAAAAGAAAATAATAATGCCGTAAGATAGTAGGTTTTTATAGAAGAAATCCAGATCAGATGCAGTCATCTTAAATAGCGCCTCGAGTATAATCGGAAAAAACATAGCAATAACTACCAGAAATTGAAATCTGTCTTTTAGAATTTTAATTGCTTTCTCTCGATCCATAATCTCCGTAAAGATACCACAACCAAATAGACTCGGCTATTCTATTTTTTATACTTGCAATTACGCTGCTTTCGTAAGGCTCGAGATTATTTCCACAAACTCCCCCGCCCTCGGCACCCACTCCTCCGCCGTCACACTCGGTCTCTTTGTAAACCCTCCTTGGGTAATCGTTTCTGGAATAGTGAATCCTGCTTGTTCGAGCATGTCGGCATACTTCTCACAGAACTGCTTGTCGTCAATCCAATCAAAGTTGAAGCTCAGTCTGCCATTGGTACCGAGGGTATAGAGTGAGCGAGGACAGATACTGGTAAAGATGGGACTAAATGATCCGTAGGCACCGGTGCCGAAATTAACTTCATCCGCATGTTGTTGGGAGAAATCGTAAATATTGCGGAATGCTTTGAATTCTTCCGAGGTAAACGTGCTCTCAGCATCAGCCAGGAGTTCTGTTTCGCTCCATGCATGGCGAGCACTTGAACTCGAAGGCCGGCTCACATCTTTTTTAACTTCAGCACCGAAGATGCGGGGAATGATAATTTCCTGCGTTTCAAACTTGTAGTACTCAAGCTCGACGGCATAGATATCAAACTGGCTGTTTTGGTTGACGTAGAGAATGAGATTTTTGAGGCGGTCATCGAGCTTGTCCATGAGAATGACGAAGTGGAACGAGCCGTCGTTGAGATTCTGCCGGACTTTCTCAAGAAGAGCTGCGACTTCATCATCAGAGAGGCTGAAGTACTGCTTGATTCTTTCTGCTGCCCGGCATTTGAAGGTACTCTGGCAGTGGCTGTTGAGGATCGACGTGAAGTCATCGAAGTTTGTGGCGTGTTTCCAGAGGGCTGCGCCATAGTCGAGCACTTGAGCGACAACATATCGTTTGTCGGCATTCCTGAAGAGTTTTGTTTCATTGATATACAGCTCTCCGAAGCGGTCAACCGCAAGCGCATCAATCGGCCCGCTGTTGGTCGGAAACTCCCGCGCTAAAATGAGGAGGTGGGTATCTTCTTTGACATCACAGAGCGGAATACTTTCCGGATTCTCGTGGATGTACTGCTGCATTCTGTCTTCCTTCTCGAAGTCTGACTTTTCTACCCGGACGGCTTTCTTGCCGTTGGTGGAGATGATGATTGGCATATATTTGAACGGTTTTTGAGCAGGTAGCATTAAGCTCCCCGCCAGCGATGGCCGAAGCCACCCATACCAGTTTCCCAGTATGACCGTTCAAAGCGCTCTGACGAGGAGCTTGGTGCTTTGAACGGTTTTACTTATAGCTAATCCGTGCTTCCCGGAGACCGGAAAGGTTAGGCTCAACTACAGTATTATTAAATTGTAACCCTATAATACCTTGAAATAAGGCATTAGTCAGTACCTTAGCTTGGATTAGGGTATTTGTGTAGTCATTTATGGCAAATCGCTTTACATTTAAAATCAATAGTTTTATAGTACATTCAGTCGCGCACATTAATTTATAAATTAACTATGAATTGGAACCGGAAAACCGTCCCTATGGTCGTTGGGGATACTTGGAAATAAGAAGCCAGGTAATAGAAATCGAGAGAAACCGGTCTCTCGCTAGGTAGGCAAATTGAGAGGCTACCATTGTATCTTACGTCTGTAGGGTTTAATGGTAGCCTTTTTAGCTGCTTGATTTATTCAACTACATGCGTGGGATGGCGACTATTAGTCGTTAACTACCAATTGGTATGCATGAATCATTGAAAATTGAGTACATTGATATTAGTCTCTTAAAGCCAGCCGAGTACAACCCGCGCAAGCACGATAAACACGCGGAGGAGCAGCTCACGGAATCAATCAAGCGCTTCGGCGTTGTTGATCCCCTGCTTGTGAACCGAGCAGCAGGGCGTGAAAACATTGTCATCGGCGGACACTTCCGCCTGGAAGTCCTAAAAACTCTCGGTTTTACGGAAGTCCCCGTCGTATTCATCAACATTCCCGATCTTGGAAAAGAAAAGGAACTGAACATCCGGCTCAACAAAAACACCGGCGAGTTTGATATTGAGCTGCTCGCCAAGTTTGACGAGTCGTTTCTTGTTGACGTCGGGTTCTCAAGCGAAGACCTCGATTCGGTGTTTGAATTTGATGAAACACCGGAAGTGTTCGATCTGCAGAAAGAACTCGAGAAACTTGAAATTACCCAGGTCGACGTCCAGAAGGGAGATATTTATGATCTCAACGGTTCGCGAATCATGTGCGGGGACAGTACGATTGAAGCTGACGTGCTCAAGCTCATGGGAGGAGCAAAAGCCGATATGTGCTTCACGGACCCACCCTATATCCTGGATTATCTCCACGGCAAAAAGAAAAATGGAAAGAATGAAGGCTTCGGCTACAAGCGGGACCGCCGCTACCTTGAAACCGATTCCCTGCCACCGGACTTCAGTGAAAAGTGGATGGCGAACATCGCCAAAATTCAGAACGATAACTTCAGCATTATCGTCTATGAAAATTGGAAAAATATCAGAATCATCTGGAACGAAATGGAAAAGCATTGGAAAGTAAAAAATATGCTTGTGTGGCATCTATCAAATCGTTCGCAGGGATTTGCTGCAAAGTATAAATTCTTTTCAAAGCACGACATTGCCATGGTCGGCGTCTCAGAAAACAATCCCGAAGAGCTTAATCTCGCACCTGAGGAGGAACTGATTGAAAACGAATATCAGACCGCCCTCTACGCAATTACCGGCAAACCGCAGTGGGAGTCGTATGGAAAGAACAAGAAAATCTGTCCGACAGACTTCATCGAGCATCAGGCGTCAGATGCTAAAAGTTCAGGCCAGGGAATCATCTTCGGCACCAAGCCGATCGAGATCCTCATTCCCTACATCAAAGTCTTAACCAAGCGCGACGATCTCATTGTCGAACCTTTCGGCGGCAGCGGGTCAACGCTTATTGCCGCAACAAAAATGAAGCGCCGATGCTTCCTCATGGAGAAGTCTCCCGTCTACGCCCAAGTCATCATCAAGCGATGGGAAACTCTTACCGGCCTCAAAGCAAAAAAATATGAAGGACTGGCAGGATAAGGAGCGGCTGCTCAATGAGTTTCATCGGATGCCGATTCTTCAGGTGGCGTGCAATAAGACCGGCATCGCCCGCAGCACCTACTACCGCTGGGCCCATGATGACAAAGAATTTGCACGGAAAGCGCGCAGAGCTCTCCGCAAAGGCGATGAATACATCAGCGATCTTGCTGAGAGCAAATTGATTAAAAAAATCAATGAAGAAGATCTGCCAGCAATTCTATTCTGGCTTCGAAACAGGAGCAAGAAATTTCGGCCAAAACAGTCGAAGATTAAGGTTGAACTCGCCGCTCCGCAGAAGTCAAAGAAGAAGCAGAAAATGACGAAGAAGATGTTCAATGAAATCCGCAAAAAAGAAATGATGATGGCAAAGACGGTATCCGATACGTTCAGAGCCGTCCATCTCGACAGCGGATTCACCGCTGAACAGCTAGCTGACATCACTCCGGCAAAGGTTTACCAATTGATGAAGAAAGACAACACCACACCGCCCTAAGGCGGTGTAGTGTTGTCTTTAGTTTAATTTTACACTTGAGCCATATTGGATTACCATACCGATATGACATCCAACAACAAAGCGTATTCAGTTCATATATATCTCCCCGACGGCTCACCTGACGGATCATGGTCTGTAACTAAAGATAATTGGGACGGAACACTTTTCGTTTGCCCGCGCAGTCTGCTTGCTGAACGGAAAAACCAGAAAGAATTTAATCGTCCCGGCGTATATATTCTACTTGGCCCTAATGATGAAGCTGTCCAGACTATCTACATTGGCGAGGGCGATCCTGTGCTTGATAGGATTCTTGAGCATAATGCTAAAAAAGATTTCTGGGTGAAAGTTGTCTGCTGTACCAAAATTACCGATCAGGGATTAAACAAAGCTGATATACAATATTTAGAGTCTAAACTTATTGAGCTTGCGACAGAGCTTAAAATTGTTGATTTAGACAATGGCAACAACCCCGGACTGCCGACAATATCAGATGCTGATAAATCAAGACTCGATTCATTTTTATCTGTGATGCTTGAACTAGCGCCAATCGTTGGTATAGGAGCATTCGAGAAGCCTGTCGAAAATACCACCGACACAAAATTATTTATCCATACAAAAGGTGTGCATGCCGAAGGATATGATACTCCGCAAGGATTTTTGGTTAAGAAAGGATCCAGTGCTGTAAGCGCAGACACCCCTTCACTCCTTATCTCGAGTAAAGAACTGAAGAAACATCTGCGAGAACAAGGGGTATTGTTGCCAGTTGAGGATAGATTAGTGTTTCAACAGGACTATGTATTTCGCGCATCATCCCCTGCTGCAGAAATTATTCTTGGCCGAAGTGAAAATGGCCGACGGGTTTGGAAAGATGAAACTGGAAAAACGCTAGCTGATCTACAGGAAGTTATAAAATAGTATTTCTCCTAGACTTTATACAAACACTCCAAAATCTCGCACATATTAAGTGTGTCATCTTTGCAGTATGCCAACAAATCTTTAATGATTGTGTCTTTTTTGTCGGCGTTCTTGCCGTCTAAAAATGTTTCCATCCACACCCGCTGTGCCGTGCTGCCGTTGGATATTTCCAAGCCATCGTAGCCGGGACCAGGCACCAAAACGGGCTGGACATCCTTAATCGAGGCACTGCCAAAAAAGTCTTTATCCACAAACCATTCTTCCGAAAAGGGAATTTTTAAATCTAGCATTCTTTCATTCAAATTGAGCAGGAAATCACTGTGCGCCGGATACATTTCCGCCAGTTCTTTATTTCGGCTTTTCTCAAAGCTGTCGTGCCAGGCAAGTATGGTTCCCTCGCTGCCGATATCTTTCCGCAATTGCTGAAGCAGAGATTCACATGGATTAGAGTTTTCTGTATGCAAAAATTCTTTGTGCTCTATCTTTTTATTCGGCGCTTCAAGCACATGCAGTGAATACTGAAACGGCACCTGCTGATACGGCCGGATACCGTCAAACGCCGGAACAACGCCGGCAAAGGTCTCGTAGTCAAAAAAGTACAGCGGATATTTGAATGTATCCAAAAATGTTTTTATCTCCTTCCTGTTGATGATCCGCTCCCCTTTTTTCACCGCAGCCACCTGGCTTTGCTGCCGCTCTGATAATTCAAAGTCATCCGGAATATCATTCATGAGCTCAATCCCTAGATCTTCAAGGCGTCCTGCGGTTTTCGCATTCAAGCTGCACAGTTTATAGATGCTATACTCAGGAAATTTTCCTTTCACCCGTTCAAATATTTCAAGCCATTCTTCCATGCTCGCGCCCTTAAGATATCGTGGAGACACGTCCGGCATTGTCTTTGTAGAAAGAATTTCAAAAGCTTTTTCAATATTGCTGATTGTGTCATCCATGCATGCCCGCACATCCTCGGTGACATCTTTCCGTTTGGATGTAAGCTGTTTGCCGTCAATGGCTCCTTTTCGGATATATTCATTATTAACATGCAGCACATACATATTGCGAATAGTGAGACCTACCTTTTCCAGCACCACCGTTTGAAAAGCAAGATCAGGAATATATTCAGGTTTTACGGAGGTGGATGATTTTATTTCATAGAGATCAAATGTATTGCCCTTAACCCGCTCCAGCACATCAAAAATACAGGTTAGATTATCAACTTCAAATCTTCCCTGCAGAATAACCCGCGTCCCTTTTTCGATTTCCTGCTGGGTAAGCAGCGGCAATGAATTGTATTTGGTGCCGTCAAAATTACCATCCGTCTTATACCCGAGCTTTACCGCATTCGGAAACGTTTTTTCTGCATAATCTTCAAAAAGATTGCCTTCATCAAAACGAGCCTGGAAGACTTTCATTGGGCTCCGGAAGCTTTGATTTGTTGTATTTTTTAAGCCAGAGCCAGGCGGGATGCTTCAGAAACAGCATGTATTCGGATTTTGAGAGGATCATAAATTATTGTTCTTGCCAGAGTTCGTACGCTTCATCTACATCAAGCCCTGTTTCATCCACGAGATCTTGAAGCTCTTGAGCTTCGTCTTGACTCATGTCCTCATCTTTTGCTTTTTCGAATACCTCGTCGTCCATATATTTGATTATTTACTATACAGATTTTTCTGAAATCCAAAAAATGTTGAGCGAATCATTTCAACTTCACCAAGCGTACTCACTGCATTAGCAATAGCGTGATATTTTAAATTCAAAAGTATAGGCAACTTCTCTTCGTCAAGTTCTTCAACCCCCTTGTCTTTGTATTTCGATAATACAAAATCTAAAAACTCTTTTTGCTTATCATTCAAGCCCTCAAAGATTTTTGCTTTCGCATTCTCTACTCTTTGTTCCCTTGAAATAACAGGTGTCAGATATGAAACGTATGTTAAGACGTCGAACAAATCACTCTGTTCTGCGTCAATCATTTTCTGAAGCATTTCTAATTCATCTTTTCCATAACCAATAGCCGCTATCTTTTCGAGAAATGCTTTTCTCGTGATCGGATCGGACCAGATTTTCCGTAACTCTTCTTCGCTCTTAAAAAATTCTGGCATCGCTCCAAACATATTGTCCATAAATTCCTGGATTGAAACAGGCCTACCGTCGGCACCCCAAAATGAAGTAGATACCATGTGTTGAATTTCACGCTCTTTACCATCACGTAACTTTATTTTCAACTTCTGTTTTGGAGGCAATGGCTCTGGTGGTGGGTTAGTCTCTACAGGTTCATGTTGTTTTTTAGGTTCCTTTGGCTCTCTTTGTTCCTTTTCCGTAGTTTCATCAATTGGCTCACCATCCCATTCAGGATCAGCAAAGTGGTGATATGCATCAACAAAGTCATACACCGTAAAATATTCCTTGCCATCAAAGAGTCGTGTTCCGCGTCCAATAATTTGTTTAAATTCAATCATTGAATTTACAGGGCGCATCAACACAATATTGCGCACATTTCTTGCATCAACACCTGTAGACAGTTTTTGTGATGTCGTCAAAATAGTCGGAATGGTTTTTTCATTATCCTGAAATTCTCGCAAATATTGCTCTCCACGAGCACCATCATTAGCAGTAACGCGCTGGCAGTAATTTGGATCTTTGCTCTCTTTCATTTGATTGACCAAATCACGCACGGCAAGCGCATGATCCTGGTTAGCACAAAAGATGATGGTTTTCTCGTTTTGGTTAATCTCATCTAACACAACACGAACCCGTTTTGCTTCGCGCTCTTTAATAACAATTATTTTATTGAAATCAGCTTCCTCATAGATCTTACCCTCCTCAACTTCTCCCTCAATGATCTGATCATCGGATGTAAAAATATAATCATCAAGAGTTGTTTTGATGCGCTTTACTTTAAACGGCGTAAGGAATCCATCATTCACACCCTCTTTGAGTGAGTAGATATATACTGGCTCACCGAAATATTTATAGGTATCAACATTGTCTCTCCTTTTAGGTGTTGCAGTCAGACCAAGCTGTACGGCAGGAGAAAAATATTCCAAAATTGCTCGCCAGTTGCCTTCGTCATTTGCACCACCACGATGACATTCATCAATAATAATTAAGTCGAAGAAATCAGGTGGGTACTCTCCGAAATACGGCGCACCGTCCGGCCCACTCATGAACGTTTGAAAGATTGTGAAGAAAATATTTCCACTCATCGGTACTTCTCCCCTTCTTTGTATATCAAGTGGGTTTATACGGACTTTTGCATCACTTGGAAAAATTGAAAAATCATTGCCAAAAGCTTGATCAGCAAGAACGTTTCTATCAGCTAAAAATAATATTCTTGGTCTGCGAGTCCCATCTCTCTTTAGGTTCCACCGTGCTTGAAACAGTTTCCATGCAATTTGAGCCGCAACCGCAGTCTTACCTGTGCCTGTAGCCATAGTCAGTAATATTCGTGTTTTTTCTTCAGCTACAGCATCAACCGCATTATTGATAGCGAGTTCTTGATAATAGCGTTTGCCGTGATCGCCCTCTATTGGTACAGCAGAAAATTTTTCTTTCCATTCATTTTGATCTGAATAGGTTTTATTCCACAATTCATCAGGTGTTGGAAATTTTTCAACTATTTCCTCTTGTCCGGATTTCATTGAGATCTGGTAAATCTCTTTACCATTCGTAGCGTAGGTATAATCGATATGTAGTTTTTCTGCATATGATTTTGCTTGTGCCACTCCTTCAGCGGATAACAAATTTACTTGCTTTGCTTCAATAACACCGATTTTTCGATTTTTATATACCAGAATATAATCTGCAATTTCTGGTTTGCTTCGCTTGCCTCCCACTTGAATTTTACCGTCAGTAATACGAAACTCTCGAAGAACTTTCGATCCTTCGATTTCACCCCAGCCAGACGCTTTTAGCTTCGGGTCAATATATTCGGCTCGAGTCTCAGCTTCATTCATTAACTATACTATGCCACAAAACACAGCAGAGATAAAGTCTTTATGAATTTTTGTTAAAATATTTATGAGCTACAACAAATACCTATATGCCGGATAGTTATCTTTAACTATCTCCTGCCACTCCATGGTTTCATTATGTCCGCCTAAATCTGTTTTGGTATAAACTAGCAGCACATGGACTTCATTCGTAACAGTATGAATCGCAACAACACATCGATTGCCTGAACCATGTCTAGATTCTTTAGAACCTGCTATTTTAAATTCTGTCTTACAAATTTTTATATCTTTTCCATCAACTATCGTTTCAGCGATATTTTTGAGAAACAAGAAGTCTATCTGCTTAAACTCTTCCTTAATAGTTTGAAGGGTTAAATCCCACGCTCCTTTGTATTTTTTAGCAAAGGATTTTATAAAGTGTCTTTCCGTAAAAGGCTCAAATAGTACCGTATAGCTAATAGATTTCATCTGGATCTTCCTGAGTAAATAACGGGTACGACACAATCTCATTTTCTCGTGCGTATAGATACGGCAATTGCTTATGAGTAAAATCAACTATTTCGGCAGTCTTTTTCCCTTTCCACTTCTTTTCGATATCTTTTATCAAGTTTTCTTCTTCTTTTTTAATTTGTGATAATTCAACTTTCGCACCGCTCCTCGTCTCCGAAATGAGCATTGCGCCATCTTCTGTTTGCTTCATGTTTATTTCTCCATTATCGATCATTTCGTCAATGATTCGAAAATAAGCATCAGTGACAGGACCATACTGTATTTTTCGATACTGCATACCACTCATACTTTCAAGATGAGTGTAGTACCACGAAAAATCAGCAAAATATAAAAGTTTTGCCAGCTTCGTTTTCGGTATCTTTACCCCTACCCGCAAGAAGGCCAAAATCATCTGCTTGTATTTTTCGTAATTTGGAGATTTGCCGCTCTCAAGTTCCTGGGCTGTGACACCAAGTATGTCAGATATCTTTTCCAATTCAGACACGGTAAGCTCTCGTTTCCCTTGTTCTATGGCTATATACGAAATTCTCGATATGCCTAGATTTTTAGCCATATCAAGCTGGGAAATACCTTTTTCAAGCCTTAAAGCTTTAATAGATTTGATGTATGAATTAATCATGGCGTAAGTATACACCATGAGACGTATATAAATCAATACACTTACAGTATGTAATATTTGACATATGAATACAGGCTATAATATACTTATCCGCATTATGCTAGTCGTAAAAGAACATGACAATACGGACAGAGATATTATTATAATCAACAAAGATTCTCTGATTCTAAAATTGTTTCAATCAAAAGAGTTTTATAACTCCACAAGCTCTGCCTTTGGGTTTGTCGGCGTAACGCTTGCCCTTCTTTCAGCAGGATACTTGACCGAAACATTTCATAATGTCGGTTTTATACCCGGCGAAACTGTGCGAACAATATTTATCGCGCTTGGTCTAATCTCAGCCATTTTTACAATAAAGTCGTTGTGGACTTGGCACAAACTAAAAGACACCCACGAACCAAAACAGATCGTATCAAGCCTCTTAAAAACTAGCTCTTCCGAAAGTTCTATTGTGAGTAGGTCCAATGAGGCAACAGAAATAAAAAAACTGAGAAACAGCAAGATTACAACTCCCCCGCAAAAGCTTTCTTGAGCAATATTTTTTTTAGCTCATCCAAGTCAACAAGTTTCTGTTCATATATTTTCTCTAAATTTTCTGTTTCAGTAGAGAAAGACTTTATTTTTTTTACTATAGATTTTTGCTCCTCTATTTTTGGTGTCGATAATTTTATTTCCTTAAGTATTTTTACTGAGACTACGTTTTTAATCGCCGCCCCTTTTGTATACATTTTTAGATCATCCTGAAAAACACCGCTCTCCATCCAATACTTTAAAAATTCATTGTGTAAGCCATCATGTGGACTTAGTTTTAATAATGCCTGATTGATGATTCCTTTTTTGATACCATCTGGTGCGATTGCAATCTTTCCCATGGTTCCTGAACAACTCATTATCAAATCACCAGATTTCAATTCAAAACGCTTCATTTCATTAAACTTATTTTCATCAACGAAATATCGAACGTTAACAAATTGGTTATATATTGCATGCTGTTGCTCGTAAACCACATAGCCCTCCTTTTTGAAAATACTTTTCTTCAGACTTCCCCCAAATGGCCCTCTTACAAAATTGCAAACCTCTCCTAATTTCTTCTCCTCCCAATCCTTTCCCAGATTCGCAAACACACTATGTAAATATGACTCAAAAAGTTCTTTTGAATTTTGTAAATTTTTTTCTGTATCTCTCTTCCGCCCTCCCTACACTCTCAAAGACCTCATTCAAAATTTTTATTATTCGTTTTTGTTCGGAAAGTGGTGGAAGTTTAATTTTAAAATTATCAACATATTCTTTAGGAATTCTTTTATGCCCAACAGCCCCAGACATAAGTTTTATACCCTGTTTTCTAAAATCATCAGAAGATAGAATATAATACAGATAGTCAGATAATATTTCTCCTCTTGATCTAAATACAATAAATTCACTTGAACCAAAACCAATACCATTCTTAAGATCATGAGCTATGCCAATTTTCCCATTTTCAAAACAGGGAGTAATTTTTGCCATTAGCACATCGTTATCAGCAAAATATGTATAGCTACCAGAAACATCTTTTA
>CAWDXL010000003.1:0-12606 GCA_963806325.1 Candidatus Parcubacteria bacterium | reverse complement strand
ATCTGAGCTTGGTCGCCAGTGTAAAACCTTCACTATTTGTGCTATGTGTATAGAGCGTAATTTCCTGACAGAGGCCATTCTGAGCGGTGGTATAGTCGATTCCTTGGTAAAGATTCCCTGCCCCGACGCCAGACCAAACACCTCTCATAAACGCAACGCCGTTTATTGTAGTGGTTGCCTGTGAAGTGTAGCTATCGCCGTTTTGTATACAGTCTTTCATCGGATTATAAATTTTAATGTACGATTCGTGAATGAGGTGGGTATGAAAATAAGGATCTGTTTCGGGAATTAAAAGTTTGATGCCGTTGTCGACAACCTGAGTTGTAAAATCTGACGGAGCTTGAAGTGTAAGATTTGAAGATGTAGCAACGTACGCTCCCAATCAGACGGAACGGTAAATGCGGCAGTTGTGGTGGAAGCTTGCGGTGTCGAGGTGGGTTGAGGCATGATGACCGGTGTCACGACTGGAGCAGGTGTAGATTCCGTATCAACCCATAGCACGTAGGCGATAATACCAGCTACAATTAATATAATTATAGTAGTGATTAACACTTTCCAATGGGTTGAAGTTTTGTTTGTGGTCATATATCGATATAGTACATCTTTTACAACCAAAAGGAAGCTCAGCACTGAAAGCGTTTTTGACTTATATAAAATTTATGGTAATGTGTTTTCAGACCGATTTTTACATAGGAGAACACATGAAGCCAGATGAACTTATCGTTGAATTGCGTCGTCGTATTGGGGCCGAAATTGAGTATTACGGCCTAAAAGATGGGGTGCCGAAAAAAGGATTCACCCGTTACACCCGCTTAGGTGTCATCAAGGGCATCAAGCCATTCATTCACAATCAAAGGATCGCTGGAATCGACCTCGAAGTCGTAAAACAACGAGACCTTTCCGATGAGCTTCCCCGAGAAACACCCTCGACGGAAGATGTGCATATCAATATTCGCAGCGAAGTCCAGATGATGCCCAATGGAACAATGTTCGTCCACGGCGTCTCAAACTACGGTCTCCGCGCGCGGATTTCCGTGCGCGCCTAATTTGAGATTTGTACTTTTTGGAGCAGTAAAATACCCGACCGCAAAACAAAGCGACCGGGTATTTTTTACTTGAAGTTTTGCTTCTAAATGCCTAATTTTTATGCTGCATTTTTTCGAGCGTTACAAGAAGCGGTGAAGCGACAAAAATAGATGAATAGGTGCCGACAATAACACCAATGAGAAGTACAAGTGCAAAATTTTGAGTAGTAGAAACCTCCTACAAAATAGAGCACGAGGAGAACGAGGAAAATGGTGAGCGAGGTATTGATAGAACGGCCAAATGTTTCAGCAACACTCTTGCCGACAGTCACATCAAACGGCTCTTTGCCTTTAAGGCTCTGATTTGTGCGGAGGTGTTCGCGAATTCTGTCGAACACTACAATTGTGTCGTGCACCGAGTAGCCAAGAATTGCGAGAATTGCTGACACAAAGAGAATGTCTATCTGTCCTCCCCTGTAATGAATATAGATAATGAAAAGACCGGTCGGAATAATCACATCATGGAAAAGAGCAATAATCGTGGCCAGACCAAATTTCCATGAAGCGACAGGCTCCGACACTTTGCGAAATGCGTAGGTAACGAAGATAACAATACAAATGATAACAACAACAATTGCCGTTACTGCTTTATTCTTCAATTCATTGCCGACAACGGGACCGATAGAAGTATATTGATCCAAGGTAAGAGGAGCTTTTCCATTCAATGAGAGCGCATTCAAAAACGCTGTTTTTCGTCATTGGTCAAAACGCGGGTTTCGATATTGAATCCATCAGTTCCCGTCGGCTGGATGGTGGCATCGCTAAAATTTTGGAAACCAAGACTGGTCACTGCTGCTTTGATATCCTGCTGAGCAGGCCGGCCAGAAGCATACGACACCTGAGTAATCGTACCTCCCTTAAAATCGATACCAAAATTGAAACCGAAGAAAATCATCGCTGCAAGCGATATAAGTATCAGCGCTCCCGAAAGAATGAAGAAAAGTTTTCTGTACGTAACAACAAACATAATGGTTTTAATTATTTGATTATTTCGGAAACATTGGTCTGAGCAGCTGTCAGATTTGAACCGCGGACACCGGAGCCAAACAAGAATGCGGCCAGCTTGCCAGGACGTTCCTCACTCAACGAAAAGAGAAATGTGCGGGATACGGTGATTGCCGTAAACATACTAATCACAACTCCAAGACCAAGCGTGAGAGCAAAACCCTTTACCCGTGGAAGTGCCGAGCCAGAACAAAACAAGTGCGGTAATGATACTGGAAATATTTGAATCACGGATCGACAGCCATGCGCGATGGAAGCCCTCATGCATGGCGTCGTGAAGATTGTGACCGCGGCGCAATTCTTCCTTCATTCTTTCAAAAATAAGAATGTTGGCATCAACGGCCATGCCAATAGAAAGAATAAAGCCAGCAAGACCAGCGGCAGTCAGTGTGACTGGAATAAGTTTAAAGACAACAAGAGAAATAATGACATACATAACGAGCGCGATTGAAGCTACAAGGCCGGGAATGCGATACCAGAAGGATAAGGAAGAGTGCAATTAAGATAAAACCATAGATGCCAGCCCAGATACCGGCATCAAGCGCTGCCGAGCCAAGCGACGGCCCAATTGTTTGGGTGCCCACAAGACTGATCGGCAATGGAAGTGCACCAAAATTGAGATTGGTAACCAAATCTTTTGCTTGAGTAACCGTAAATCCGCCGCTAATTTGTGCCTGGCCGCCCGTGATTTCTTCCTGAATAACAGGGGTCGAAATTGGCTGCCGATCGAGGAAAATAGCGAGAATCCTGCCAACATTATTTTTGGTAGTGCTCGCAAAAAGGTCAGCACCCTGACTATTAAACTGCAAGCTTACAATCGGCTGTGAACTCTGTCCGGTAAACTGAAGGCTGGCGCTTGAAAGAAGACTGCCGGTCAATCCCACAGGGATTGACTCCTGGTAGAGCTGTTCTGTTGTGGAGGCTGAAGCAATGTTTGCCGGCAAGAGACGAAATTCGAGGAGCGGCGTTTGTCCGATAAGAGCAATGGCTTGATTTACATCAGTCACACCCGGAAGATCAACAATGAGTTTGTTGTCACCAGAAAATGCACCGGCACTTTCCACTTGTACGACCGGCTCGGATACACCAAAAAGATTGACGCGGCGCTCGATAACATCTTTAAGCGTATCCATTGCGGACGACACATCAGATGGCGCAATTTGAGACACGTCAGCTTTATAGGTGAGCTCCGTGCCGCCAGCAAGGTCGAGGCCAAGCTTGAAATGGAATCTTGAAACAAAGCCTGTCGTTTTCGTCTGAGACGCATATACAAACCAGCCGAGCAACCCCATGATAATAATAAGTACAACCGCCCATGTCCGATATTTATTCATATAATATTGTATATAGAGATGCTGAATATTGCCGCTAAAAGTGTATGAGCTATCCTAACGGAAATAGCCCAAAAAATCAACTAATTACTATACTTATGTTCTTTTCTCAAAAAGCTTGGCGGCCTGCGATTGAAACATCTCTGCGTCTTTATCATTATCAGCAAGAATATCTCTTTTTGTCTCCCGCCATTTATTTTTGCCATGCTCAATAGTTTGATGAAGCTCAAGCAAGCCTTCATAGATGCGTTTTTCAAACGCCGACCGTGCCGTTTGCATGCCAAGCAGCAGCTTTTTTATTTCAGCCTGAACATCGGGTGAAAGCTCGGATGAATTTTGGGTAGAAATGTTCATAATATACGCACTATATTAGCTGCTTGAAAAAATATGGCGAAACCATCGAAATATTCTTCTGGCAACGCTCGTTTTTTTCTGCGACTGACTGTGTAGATTTGCTTGTGTCGACTCAGAAAATCCTCGATATATTGATGAGTCATAGTAACTTGGAACTACTGAATCATTTTCCGCCTGATCACTATCAGACGATGAACGTTTTTCATGTTCTCTTGATGCCAATGAAGCAACTTTGTCGTGGTTGCCTGCTTCAACACTCAAACGCGACATCTCCCCTTCCAATCTTACCATCTCAAGCTTGAGTGCTGCCGCATCTTTCATACTTTTTTCTAAAAGAGCCGTACCTCTGTCGCGTTCGGCAATGAGCTCCCGCATCAGCTTCTTTGTCCCAGGAATTTTTTCATATTGGCTGATTTGAGATCCAAAGACTGCAATATGCTCTTTATACGCAGCAATATCTTTACTTCTTTCCTCAAATTTTTGCCTGAGCACCTCAAGCATCGGCATGTAAACATCAATTTTTTCCTGAATCTTTTCTACTCTTGAATCAATGAGTGTTTTTTTGCGGCGATCATACTCGCCAAGCACACGCCGGCTTTCCGTTCGAATATGAATATTTTCATCCCGCAACGTTTCAGCCTCTTTAATTTCTCTTTCTATTTGCCTGCTTTTCTTATCAATTTTTTTCTTGATTTTAAGCTGTGTTTCCGTCGGCAAATCTCCTTCGACAAGTTCTTGCTTTTGATGTTCAAGTGCTTCGAGCTCTGCCTGAAGCCGCGTGAGTGTCTTTTGCGATCGAGAAATAGCAGCTTCAGCTTTTATGGCATTTTCGCGTTCTTCCCCAGCCTTTTCTTCAACACTACTTGCGTGTAACCGATCGAGGAAGCCGTGAAATGCCGATGGCAACACACTTCGAGCCGCATCATATTCCCATCCGTGGACGCCTCACGATATTCATGCTGAGTTTCATGAACCTGCTCTTCTTTTTCAATCGCAGCCCGTCGTTTCTCTTCTGCTATTTTTCGTTCTTTCTCTGCATTAAAATCAGCGACTGCTTCCGCAAGATCAGGAATTTGTACATCTTCACGCTCGTCATGTTCAGTATGTGCGCCCTCAACACCTGCTGCAGCGTCGCGTAATTTTCCTTTGAAAGATTCTGCCAACTCATTGGTGTCACTCATAAGCTCGGAGGATGCTTGACTTAATTCATCCATCCCCTCGGGATCGAGACGGGCTTCGTGAGCGCTCTCTATAGCTTCAGCAATAGCATTATGACTCGTAGCAGCTCCGGCGAATATTCGCTCCTCTCCTTTATGTACAACATCAGACACATCTTCATAAATTAAATCAATATGCTCAGCAGACTCGATAGGTTCAAAACCATAGGAACCTTCTTCGTGATTTAATGCAGTGCCGTTTTCTTCAAAAGGTTTCATGGCAATAGATTATGTATTATGAGCGAAGATCTTTTCTGACCTTCTCAAGCTTTCTTTTTTCGGCCTTTTTCATGATATCTCTCACCTTCAAACGATACTCCGTTTGAAGAATGTGGAGACGCTCGTCGAATTCCATCATGATCTGCGACATGAGCTTTACTTTGCTCTTCGGTACCATAATTCAATTGTCCTATATTTCAAAGCTGAATACAATATAGTTATTCGACTTCAAAAAACAAAACATTGCTTAATTTAAGAGCCTAAGCACCGCTCCGTGAAAGAAGTTTGGAGATGGTTTTAAGAGCAATCGTAATATCCAAAAGCAGCGAGCGATTCTTTATATAATACAGATCGTACGAAAGTTTCTCGGCAGTTTGCTGCACCGCAAGCGCGTGATGCGGATGATTGTCATGATAGAGCTGCGCCCAGCCGGAAAGGCCGGGCTTGATGAGATGCCTCACGGAATAGTAAGGAATTTCTTTTTCGTATTGAGCAACGAGCGCTGGAAATTCTGGACGCGGACCAATGAGCGATAAATCACCGGCAACGACATTCCATAGCTGAGGAAGCTCATCGAGACGAGTTTTTCGAAGAAAATTGCCGACGAGGGTAATAACATTTGCCGATGCCGTATGCCCACCGACATAGTTGCCGTCGTCGTTTGACGTCATTGTTCTAAACTTATGAATTTTTATTATTGAACCGTCCTGCCCCACTCTGCTTTGAGTAATAAACACCCGCCCTCCGTCTTCCATTTTTATAGCAATAATAATGAATGGATAGAGAACGAGCGACACGATACCGAGAATCAAAGCCACCACAACATCCTGGACATGCTTCAGCGTATCATAGGCAATTTTGGGAGCAAATGTGACATGCTCAAGAAGCCACGCATACGTAATGAGCGAAAGCGGCAGCCGGCCAAAAACATCTTCATACATTTTATTAACATCAATAAACATAATGTTTGAAAAAATAAGATTGTAGAGTGTCGGCAAAATTGGAGCAAGTTTTTTATTGCTCGGATCAATAACAATGATAGATATTTCATCTTTGTTCATACATGCAGCTATTTCCTCGCGCAGCTGTGCAGCATCAAGAGACTCAATGTCCACCGCACGTACAAATTTCAAATTGTAGTGATCATGGGTGTTTACTTCGCTATAAAGCTCCTGCATTTCGCTGCCGCTTGAGACAAGAATTGCATTTTGCCGGCGATTTGATTTCAACAGCGAATATCCATAGAGCCGCCATGCAAGAATAAGTACAAAAGAAATGACGAGGTAGATAAAAAGATTTGTTTTCGGGGTTATACCAAAATACGGAATGAAATAGAAAAACAAAACTGCAATGATACTATTGCTAATATGGGCCTGCAAAATTCGTCCCGCAAGCGGCTGACGAAAAATCGTTGAGCGGCGCTCATACAAGCCCGCGATAAAAAATACCAAAAGCCATGCGGTAATAAGGATAGAAAACGGAATCAGGTGATCCGACCATACAATAGCTGGCGGCAGTTCCCGATAGCGAATAACCAGTGTGAGCCAGAGGGAGGCGAATAAAATAACGATATCGCCCAAAAACAAGAAAAGAGGGTTCTGTTTGGTAAGAGTGCTCATGTATGTGGATACATTGATAACTATAGCAAAAACCCTTAGAAATGCCATAATAAACACATCATGGAGGAGATTAGGACAAAATCAGAAATAAAGAGGAAAAAGATTCTTTTTGTGATAACAAAAAGCAATTGGGGAGGCGCACAGCGCTACGTGTACGATCTTACCACAGCTCTGCCGGCTGAATTGTTTGATGTGGCAGTAGCATACGGAGGGAATGGAGTTCTCGCCGGAAAGCTCAGAGAAAAAAATATTCGCGGCATATCCATAGAAAAGTTACAGAGGGATATGAATATCTTTGACGATTTAAAATCTTTCATCGCACTCCTCAGAATATTAAAGACGGAGAAGCCGGATATTGTGCACCTCAATAGTTCAAAAATAGCTGGTCTTGGCGCAGTTGCCGCGCGCTATTATGGAATAAAAAAGATAATTTTTACTGTACATGGATTTGCATTCAATGAACAGCGGCCGTGGTGGCAAAAAATACTTATTAGCATCGCAACTTACGCTACCGTCGTATGCTCAACGCATGTTATATGTATATCAAAAAAAGAATACAATCAAATTCTGCACTGGCCAGGCGTTAAAAGTAAAGCTTCATTAATTTATAACGGCATCACAAAACCTGATTTTTATACTCAGCAGGAGGCGCGTAGAATGCTTGCACAGCACCTTCATAGTGATCCGAATATATTTGAGGGTAAAACCATCATAGGTACAATTGCCGAAATAACCACAAATAAAGGTCTGGAATACGCAATTGCCGCTCTTGCGCCAACAAATTGTATTTACATAATCATCGGAAGCGGAACTACAGAGGAGGAAGAAAAACTCAGGCAGGCCGTAGCTAACCACACAGTTGAAAGTAAAATTTTACTTGCAGGTTTTATTGCAGATGCCGGACGATTCCTGCCCGCGTTTGATATTTTTCTTCTGCCTTCCCTTAAAGAAGGTTTGCCCTACGTGCTCATAGAAGCCGGGTACGCTGCGATCCCGACTATCACCACACATATCGGCGGAATTCCTGAAATTATCGGCACTGAGCAAACAGGAATACTTATTGTGCCACAAAACAGTACAGCAATCACAGAAGCGGTTACAGCCATGATCACACACCCTGACAGGGCCCGACAGTACGGCAAAAATCTCAGTACGGCTGTACAAGAAAAATTCTCTCTCGAAAAAATGGTACATGATACTATCACACTCTACAATATTTGATATACTTGTATGTATATGTCCCAAGATGTTCAATTTGAAGAAGAGCGCGAATCAACATCATACAAACTCCGCGGATCAAAAGCTGAGACAGTCAGTCCCCGAATGGTAACTTTTCTACTCAAACACGGCATCGTTGATACAGAAAAACACTCTTATATTTTTCTCATTATTTTTAGTGTTATTATTTTTATTACCGCCGGCTTAATATTCACTAATTTTGTTTTATCTACCGAAACCGCAAAAAAGGTGAGAGTGGTATTGCCCCCTGAGCTCCAAGCACAGCTCGCAAATCAAAGTCAATCATCCCAACAGCAATAATATGAAAAAAAATAATACCGGATTTACACTGATAGAACTCCTTGTCGTTATCTCCATTATCGCACTCATTTCAAGTATTATTTTGGCAGATCTCGCCACCGCCCGACAAAAAGCAAAAAATGCCGCAGCCCAGGAACAGGTTCACCAGGTACAGCTCGCCCTCGCTCTTATTGCAAGCGACAATGGCGGAAACTATCCGAATCCTCATCCAGACGGCGTTCAAAATTCAAGCATCGGATACTATTGTATAGGAGCTGCCACGTGTCCAAGCGCTTCACAGCCGCCACTGACTATAAACGGTACCGCTATTACAACCTCAGATAATCTCACAGAAGGGCAGCTTTCCCAATTTGCCAATACTGACAGTCCTCTTATCTACCAATGCACAGTACAAACTGGCCCATGTCCACCCGGTGATGCATGGATATGGTCTCTATCTGTCGCTGGTGACACAGCCACATGGCAAGGCACTCTATCCACATGGACGCCAACCTCTGCTGATGTAAACACCACGAGCGGCTATGTGCCTCCTTCTTCCTCTGTTTCCGCCAACCCAACTGCTGCTACCGGTTCAATTACCATAAATAATGTTCCTACCCAAGGAAGTTCGGTTACTATATCTTTGCCTTATCAAAATTATTCGCATACATTTACTTTTGCATACGGGGATACCCCCGTCGATCAAATTGATATAAGTTCTGGTGACATAAACACTATCGCCCAGAATCTTGCGTATGCTATTGGATATTACATGATGCCTGCATCTGCTTCAGGAAATACGGTTAGTTTCACAGACCCTCACACAGGATCTTCAGAAAATGTCCCCATTCTAACAAGCGATCCTGCTGATATTTCAGTTTCAGGCTGGTCTGGCGGTGCAGATTAAACAGTTCCTATCAATTCGCTCTCAGCAAGGTCGCGATGAATCGTCCGACCATGTTTTCTCATACCCATGAGTATGCCGAGCGCGGCAAATTCAGTAATAAGGTGCGAACCGCCATAACTCATAAATGGCACAGTGACACCGGTCACTGGCAGCAGACCAATATTCATACCGACATTGATCACAAAGTGAGTCATAAAAAGAATAGCCACACCCGTACCATACAGAACATCAAAATTACTTGCTCCATGACTGGCATTATAGAGAATACGCCATATAAGAACGCCATAGAGAGCGAAAAGGACCATGACTCCGACAAACCCCCATTCTTCGGCAAATGCAGCAAAAATAAAGTCCGTCTGATATTCCGGCAGAAAGTTAAGCTTTGATTGGGTGCCATATCCGATTCCCTTCCCCAACATCTGCCCTGAACCTACTGCAATCGTCGATTGATACGCGTTATAGCCAGCACCATGGATATCTGCCAAAGGATGGATAAATGTCAGAATTCTGGCTTTTTGATAATCTTTAAACGCATACATCCATAGACCAGCGAACGAAACAACACCGATCATACCGACAGCAAAAAGATGCCGCTTGGAAATACCAGACACAAGCACCATACCGAGCCATATGAAAAATATAATGATCGCCGCGCCAAAATCAGGCTGAATCAGAATAAGCACAAAAACAACAAGAGAGTAGAAACCGGAGACGAGAATGTGCCGCACGTTTCGTATCTCCACATGCCTGCGCGAGAAATATTTCGCAAGAAGAATGATAAGAGCAATCTGAGCCGGCTCGGAAGGCTCAATAGAAAAGAAACCGAGTCGAAACCAGCTTTCTGCACCTTTTGATATGTGACCGACCACAAAAAGCAACGCAAGCAGCGCGCACGAGGCGAGAAAAATCGCGATCGTGACGCTTGTCGCTTTAAGAAAACTCCAATCAATCCAGCTGGCTACAAAAAAAATAATAAAGGCAATCGGAATCCAGATAAGCTGATGCTTAAAAAAAGTACTGTTGCCAACAAAAGAATTCATCGTCACAAGGCCAGCGCCAAGGATAGGTACTGTGGCGGCAAATAAAATCCAGTCGATTGCCGACCGATATGTGTGCAGCATTTTATTCATCATTGGATGATCGGTATGATTTCTACATGCGATACAATGTTTGAAAACGGCCGCGGCCAGGTGAAGACTACAGGAACTGAAGAATTTTGAGACAAACTATCCAGAATAGTCTGCGAAGCGGCAAAAGCGTTTCCGCTGTTATCATACACAATAGCAATAACATTGATTTGTCCAAGATTGTCTGACGAAGAATTGAGGATACTGGCGCTAACTTCAGGATATGTTGATACATTGGAGACGAGAATGTTATCTGCAACAATATTCGGGAGAGGCCGCGCGACGCGCCAATGAATAGCCCCCTGGAATGAAAAGAGGGTGCGTGTTGGAATATCCCTCGCCACAGAAATATTTGTTTTGATCACACTAAATTGGCGACCGGAGGGTATGAGTGTAATGCCAGTACTCGTCCCGATAAGTTTGCTATTCGCATCAAAGAATGTAAACGCATACGGCACGGAGAATGCTTCTGCATTAACATTGGGATTTTGAACATACGCTATTGCCGTATATACACCCGGAGTAATCTGAAAAACCTGTTGCCACAACACAATGGGATCAAGCTCGGATGCCCGACAGAGCGCTGTACAGGGGCCTCCGCAATCAACGCCTTCTTCCCCTTGATTTTGAATACCATCAAAACACGTGGCTGTAGTATGAAATAATCTGTACACCGGAATAATTAAAATCAGAACAACAATGAGAAGTGCTCCAAGAAAATAAAGTGCTTTGCGTTTGGCAGCCCATGACATATGTGTATTTTAGCAGAACTCTCAACTTTCCGCTAAGCAATCCCCTGAGACTGTTGGAACATATTATTAAAAAGAAAAGCCACGGCCCTTTTCGAGACCGTGGCAGTGCTAAACAGCAATGATTATAGTGTTGAAGGGAGCAGAAGCATGGCCCCTTTCAGAATTTTTAGCGACGCCCTTCGTGAATCAAAAGGAAGACGCAGGCCCAGATCACCCAACGTCTGATTCCAGAGCCGACACCACTGTTCATCAGTAAAACCTGACTGGTATTTGGAGGTGGATGCCTCAATAACACACCTCCAAACTGACAGAAGGAGAAAGTAGGCTACGTTGCTCGAACTTGCGAGTTTTGAGTTACCAAGACTTCGATAGACAAGCTGTGCACTACTCGTTGCCCACTGGTAACTCTTCATCGCATATTGAGCGGTAGCCACTTTTACAACTCGCTCAGCGACAGATTGGCCGACACCTTTCTCGGCGAGCTCCTTAAGTGCTGCCTCCCTGGAACCTTTCGGACTTCGCTTATGTTGTTGAACAGAAATGGTCTTCATTGCAAACTCCTGGCCTGACGGCCTGATTTCGGTATTGATTGTGCCGAGCACGCGCCCGACATTGCCCCCTAGAGTCCAAAACAGAACCAACAACAATGACTATCATCTGTTCAGAAATCAGCTTTACTGGAGAATTATTTCTCATGTAAAAGCGTTATTTCCAAAACTGGATAGTCTAAATTGTTAAAGAGCTAATTAGCTCTAATCTGAAAAGATATTACAATATCATAGTCAGTAAGTCAAATACGCGGAACACTGTTGGGTCTGTAGAACTTTTTATTTCTGTACTTAACCAAGCAAAAACCCTAAACAATTTTGAGTTATTGCTCCCTTCTCATGTTTGGGGTTTGGTTTTTGCCTTGCGGCGCGATGACTTGCGACGCTTCTTCGTGAGCGCCCTTGCAAAACCATCATGAACAGAATCATCTATACGATCGAAAAGATCGACGATGTTTCTATTGTTTAGAGGCACCCGACTCTTAGATTTACGAGCCATATGTTCTCCTTTCTAGTATTTAGACTACCTCGATTAACAACTGAAGTAAAGTTTGAAGATCAGCACTAAAAAATCATCAGCCGCGGTTGATGATTTTTTATCTTAGGCATTCTGTTCCGGCGACTAGCTACTCTCCCGTCCAAAACGGTACCATCGCCTCTACAAGGCTTAACTTCTGTGTTCGAAATGAGAACAGGTGTGACCCCTGCGACGAGTCACCAGAACAGAACGTCCAATACTTTTATTTAAAAGCTGCAATGTGAGTGCGAGGGAACCTGTGGTGAGGGGGGCACCGTGGTTGGTCCGCCATCCGCACTCACATTCCGTCGCACACATGTGCAATGAACAATTGAATCATAAACATGACTCACATTGCAGCTTTCAAATATTTTTGTAAACAACTCAAAACAAATCTCTCATGGTCG
>CAWDXL010000002.1:0-225718 GCA_963806325.1 Candidatus Parcubacteria bacterium | reverse complement strand
TACAATTATCAAGATATGTCGAATCTATTTAAGAAAATCTTGTTTCGTATAAAAAATAAACTGGGTATTCGCCCACATCTGTATGTTCTTGTCTTCTTTTTCATTGTTCACATTTTTATATTTCGAAACATTATTGTCGATATACCATCTATTATACAAGGACATGAAATTTTAGCACGTGAAGAATTTGTTCCTTTTTTTGATTTTAAAACGCAATTTTTTGATCAGATGCTTGGGGGGAGTGTCTCCGTTAACACAAACGAATGAGATTAGAATCTCGTATTCATTTATGACTGCGTGGGTCAGGTACTACGCGATTCTTCCATTTGCTTTAGTTTTTCTGTCAACTCTCTCTGCATTTTTTATATATTTATCATTTTATATTTCCGCAAAAGCTATACTCGAAGATGTAAAAAGTAAATTTCTTATTTTAGCGGCAATTATCGGTACACTATTTTTTCATTTTATTTTACTTCAAGCGAAAATAACTCACTTCTATGAATTATATTTTGGTTTTGCACTTTTTACCTTAGCGATCTCGTTTCTCCTCGAACTGTTTATTAAAGGAAAAATAACGAGCACGAAAAGATGGTGGCTAATTAGTTTACTTATTTTATTTAATCCGGGAATTCACTATCACTTTCTTTTTTTGTTTATTCTCATAATATTCTTTGTTTATTTTTCTATTATTAATATAAGGAATAAAGACTATCTTAATTTTATTATTAAGCAATCAGGTTTGATTATTTTTATATCAACCCTTCCTTATGTTTTGCTTATTTGGTATGTGACAAAGCATTCGGGCGATTTTCGTGATTCTATTCCACTTGCTTATACAACAATCCTCTATTCCTCTGTGCCAATATCAAATCTTTTAAGTTTTGATATTGCGTCACAATATGAAATGTTCGCTAAGGGATCATACCTAGTTCTAATTCCAGGGATTTTGGAAGATGTTCTTTCTTGCTATGCCATTATTATGTCTATTCGGTTTTTATACGTGGTCCCGTAAAAAAATATTATCCCTAGGGTGTATTGCTGTTCTCGGGTTATTAAGCGTTTGGTTTTCCTTGGGATACTTATACTTCATGGAGTGCTCATTTTTTTCTTGCTTTTCTTGTTGAAAAAACAAATCATATCGCACTCATTGGTTATTTGGTTCAGTTTGTCATTACAACTTTTCTTGAAGTGTTACGCTTTCCACACAGATTTGAATTTCCATATTTTTATGCGTTTGGAGTACTGGGAACAGTTGGTATATATTCTGGGATGGTTTTTTTTAGAAAAATTTATTTTCTATATTTCATTATAATTACATCAATTGTTTTGTCCCCCTTCATTATTTTGCCTTCGTACTCAGTTCCTCTGTGGTCGGGTGATTTTGGTGGGTTTCTTTCACTGTATTCAATGCCCAAAGATTTAATACAAATAAAATCAATTCTTCAATCTAAGCCTGGTCTTTCACTTATTTTACCTACATTTGAAAGTGGAAGAGTTCTGCAAGATACTCAATATAATTTTATCGATAAGTTCCTTATATATTATTTCAATACACCGTTTTTGTATTATGGTTCATCAGCGGATACAAATAATAAATTTAAGGTTTTTGAAGCATATGAATCAATGCTTGAGGGAGGCGATTGGTGGGATAAATACCTACAATCGGTTTTAGGCGTTGATTATATAATTGTGCCGGACACAGAAGCAAGATTAAAAGGAGGAGTATATTTATTTGGAATAGAAAATTCGATTCAAAAAAATCTTGCCTCCAGCACCGTATATCAGCTAGAATACAAAGGCTTACAGTATGATCTGTATGAAAAAAAGAATCAATCTTTAACAGCAGATAAAAGAGTACAATTCCTCGACATGTCACCTAAAATGTTCGGTAAAACCATTTCCACAACCGATTTTACCTCTTCTCAGGTTTATTTACCACTCGATGCCTCTTTGTTGGTAGCAAATAATTTAGCAAACAGGGAAGTTGTGACCGATAAACCTAAGGATGCTTATTTTGATCTTCTAGACCAATATTATCCCGAAATAATTCGATATCGTCCTGATGAGACATTGGCACCTTTCAATAAAACTTATATATTGAGTACAGATTATTCAACGACACCTCTTGCCTTGGCAAGTTTATTGCAGAAATATTTAAATCCTATGCACCTCGTTATGGATAATTTGGTTAATACAACAGAACCAAATTTTCTGGTAACACTTAAAGAATCCAATCCTTTTTAAAAATGTTCGCGTTTCTCAAGGGGTAAACTACATACTTGTTAAAGCAGTAAGTAATAATAAAAATATTATCCTTACTGAAGGAGCAAAAAAAATTGTGCTGACACAACTTGAAAACATCCCTAATGATTACGAGTTTGGCTACTATGGTGGCCAATTTAACCAAGATACCAGCAGTGTTTTGCAAATGAGTGTACAAAACTCATCTCCATCTGGATCGCTTGCTATTGAGTCATTATTGGTTGTTCCTATTGATTATGATTTATCAAATCTACCTAATAATGAAGTAGGATCTCCTCTTCTGTGGTTTGAACCGACAGGAATCAAAAACATATACAAGATTTCTAGTATATGCGCTTCAGCCCAAACTTGTAATTAAAATGAGATGGATAATCTAGAATTATATAAAAGATACGACAACAAGAAGAAAAACATAATTGTTTTAATGATGGTGGTTATTTTTATCGCAAGTTTCGTTTTTTTTGAATATCTCAATGGAACTTGGTATAAAACCGAGAATCAAGTAACCATAAAAGTTGATGCGGTAGTTGTTGGGGCAGGGCCCTCTGGTATTGCTGCAGCATTAGAAATAGGACGTTCGGGTAAAACGGTTATTCTCGTTGAACAAACAAATTGGTTAGGTGGACAAATGACAGCAGCTGCGGTGCCAAATATGGATGAAGGATATCTACTTAAAACTGATGCTGGTATATACGGCGAATTTATAAAAGATATAAAAAAAACATATGGAACTAAGCCCATTAATACCTGCTATTGGAATCCAATAGGCAGATGTTTTGATCCATCTGTTGGAAGAACGGTCTTAGAAAACATGATTGCCAGAGAGCCAAATATAAGAATTATGTACAGCACTACTTTAATAAAAGTACGGAAAGTTAATAACTCAATTTCCAGTGTTTTAACTCAAAGTTATATCTCAAAAAATAATGCCATAAATATTCAAACATCCATTATTATTGATGCTAGTGAAACGGGATATATTTTGCCTCTTGCAGGTGCTCCATATCGTATTGGAAATGAAGTTGCGAGCACAACATCAATATCTTCTGTGCCAATTTCATGTACTCAGGCTATTACTTACCCTGTGATTGTTAGAAAATATTTTAATGGTGTTCCTGCTGATTTAAAAATGACTGAAGGAAATCCACCTGGCGGCATGAAAAATTATGCTGTTGCAGCTAAAGTTTTTGCGAATTCTGTAACAAAAACTGGCAATGATTGGTTTGTAAATGGGCATCCCCAATTTCCTTATGATTGGAGCTTTTCAACAGGATATCGGGCAATTCCTGATTCTAATAGCCAAGCAGTTGATTATTCAGCTACAGGAATAAATACTTCGTCTACAAGTAGTACCCCTCACTATACAGATAAGATTTCAAAAACAATTATAAATATGGCAAATGATGTAGGGGTAACCACAGCCTTTTTATATAATCCAACGGTTCAACAGAAAACAATATGTCAGGCGAAATTGCGTTCGCTTCAATATGTATATTATATGCAAATTGATTTGGGTGAAAAAGATTGGTCAATTGCTAATGATGAAGGGTATGAGCAGTCTTTTACATCAGCGGATGAATGTCCGGGACTTGCTGGTTTTGAATCATTCGAAAAATATTTACCAGTAATACCATATATTCGTGAATCTAGAAGATTGATAGGTAATTACACACTAAATGGTGCCGATATTGCTCCGAATGCTAAGGGTTTTCCATCATCTCTTGCAGTAGGAGATTATTCTACTGATATGCATGGATGCATGGCCCTCAATGATCTTGAAAGTGGTCTTGATACTAAAGCTGATATATCGTCACAAAGACGTTTGTTTGAGGTGCCTTTTGAAAGTTTTGTAACTAATAAGGTGGGGGGGCTTATTGTGGCAGAAAAAAATATATCCTCGTCCCGTGTGGCCGAAGCTGCTCTTCGTGAACAACCTATTGCTATGCAAACAGGGCTTGCGGCAGGCGCTATTGCGGTTGTCGCGTTGAATCAGCACATGCCTCCATCCATGGTTGATTATCATCTTGTTCAAAATCTTATTTTACAAGCCGGAGGAAAAACATTTAAGTAGTCGGTCTCCAGTCTTATGAGAAAAAACATTTTTTATATATTTTTTGTAATTCTTGGAACTGTAATTATTCTATGGCAACTTTTATTACCTGGCTATGTATTATCCCTCGATCTTGTATTTGGGCCATATGTAAATTTTTTTATTGATAATGGTGTTTTGGTAAATACTCTACCCATAAAATATATTTTTGTGTTTATAACAACGATATGTGGCGGCTGGGTGACTGAAAAAATACTGCTGATCGCGATTGTATTTTTGCTTTTCTATCTGCCGCTGCATTTTTTCAAAAAGATTTTTAATCTCATAGAAACCGGCGGAGCGGAATATGTTGTGGCGGTGGCCTATGCGATAAATCCCTTTGTGTATGAACGATTGTTGGCGGGGCAGTGGGCGGTCGTCTTTGGCTACGCATTGCTTGTGCCGGTGATAAGCTATCTTTTTGATTTTTGCCGAGCGTGGAGCGTAAAAAACGGCGTGAAGCTTGCGGTAATGATAACTGTGCTTGGTGTGATATCGCTTCACTATTTTGTGATGTGCAGTATTGTCATTGCTTTGGCATGTATTGTGAATTTTTTTGCAAAAAAAGAACGGATTAAGTTTTTGCTTGCGGCGCTTGCCGTGGGCTGCGGTATTATTGTGCTGAGCTTATATTGGACGGTGCCGGCGCTTCACAATCCGTACAATCAAGTCGGCCAATTTAGCGCCGATCAGTGGCAAGTATTCAAGACGGTGGGCAGCGGATCGTTTGGCACGCTCAAAAACGTGCTGACGCTTCATGGATTCTGGGAAGAAAATCAGCATTGGGCTTCCCGCTTTGTGATGGTGCAAAATAAAGGCTGGGCACATACCATTTCTTTAAGCCTTGGAATTATTCTTGTGCTTCTTGGTATGTATGCCGGCATCAACGACAGACGTATGAGAAAAAGATTGTTGTTTCTGCTTGGCATTGCCGCGCTTGCGGCGATATTTTCGTGCGGAGTGGGTGAGGGAATATTCAGCACTTTCAACATGTGGATATTTCAGCACGTATCATTTTGGAAAGGATTCCGTGATTCGCAGAAATGGTCGGGATTTGTCGCGCTGGCATACGCATTTTTGCTGGGTCTCGGTACGATTTTTGTACAATCACGATTGCGCACATCAGAATACAAGCGGATCGCGGTGATGGTGTGCATGGCCGTACCGCTCTTTTTCACGCCGATGATATTGTTTGGATTTTCCGGCGAGCTTGCGCCCGTGATGTATCCGGCCGATTGGACGAGCGTCAACACTATCATTAAAACTGATCAATCCTGCCGTGCCTTATTTCTGCCATGGCATCAATACTATTCGCTTGCATTCAATAATGATCTGCTGACCGGCAATGTGTCCCGAGATTTCTTCGATTGCGATGTGGTGGAGGGGAAAAATATGGAGATTGGCGATATTGAAACTCAAGGCGGCAATGGGGAAGAATATTATGCGATCGAAAGCATTGTCACCTCAAACACGATTGATCCCGATGCGGCAGTACAGCTTCTCCTGCAGCATAATATCCGCTATGTGATCTATACTCCCGATGTGGCT
Organism: Candidatus Parcubacteria bacterium; assembly: GCA_963806325.1. Taxonomy (GTDB): domain Bacteria; phylum Patescibacteriota; class Minisyncoccia; order Phycocordibacterales; family JAKAEA01; genus CAWDXL01. The sequence continues at coordinate 219,819 of CAWDXL010000002.1, read as the reverse complement.
GGAGAAGATGAATTTAAGTACCCATTTTTAAGCTCGGCGCGGGTCAAAAAAGTATTTACCGCCAAGGATATAGACTTATACACACTCCATTAAAAAATGCTTTACTTTACTCATGCGTTGTAGTATCATGCAGTCAACGTTTTTAGTTAATGTATTAATCGATTAATTATCATGAAGAAAACATTATTTATTGCCGTCGCGTTGTTGCTCGTATCGGGCGTTGTTGCACCGGTCGTATCTGCTGATGTCGGATACGGTGGGGGTGGCGGAGGAGGCGGCAGCACAGGTGTAGGTGTTCCAACAAGCGGAGGCGGATACTATGGCGGGGGCAACATTGTCACTCCAGCCACAGTGCCTGCGACAAATTCCACCAGTGCGCTCGCTCCTGTCGGAAAAGTTCTCGGTGTTGAGACGTTCATGTTTAAGGTCAATCTCCGAAGAGGAATGTCAAATCAGGATGTTGTCGAATTGCAGAACCGCCTGGCTTCTGAAGGATACTTCACCTTTGGCACAAGCACCGGATACTTCGGACCGCTCACGATGGCAGCTGTACAGGCATACCAGATCAAGAATGGCATCAGCTCAACAGGCTTTGTCGGTCCTCTGACCCGCGCAGCTTTGAACGGAACCAACTCCTAATAATTGCACAAAAGAGTAATTTCAAAATCCGCTTCGGCGGATTTTGTTGTGCTTGAGTTGTCTGATATAATTCTAGAGATATGTTGCTGCCGTAACAATACATGAAGGATGTTCAAAAAAACCGCTGAAAAAATAAAATCCTTCTACGTTCCGACATTCCGCAATAGCCTGCGGCCGTATTCTTTGCGATCAAAAACATTGATTGCCGTCGGAGCAATCGTAGTCATTGTTCAGTTTGGTTTTTTCTCCTGCATTTATTCTGTTTATCGGCCGCAGTCAGAATTTGCTTCGGCGGTATCAAGCGTCTTGCCGAAAATCCAAACGATTCTGCCAAATGTTCTTGTGGATGAGACAAATGCGTTCCGGGCAAAAAATAATCTAGATCCTCTCAGCATCAACACGACGCTTGCCGCGGCTGCGCAGATGAAGGCCGACGACATGGCGGCCAACGGCTACTTTGCCCATAAAGATCCTGAAGGCCGCATGCCGTGGTATTGGATGGCTCAAGCCAATTACAATTTTGACTATGCCGGAGAAAATCTCGCCGTTGATTTCTTTGATGCTGATGCGGTCGTAAAAGCATGGATCAATTCTCCGCCGCATCGGGCAAATTTGCTCGGCATACATTTCAAGGAAATCGGTATCGGGCTTTCGCAGGGAATGTATGAAGGCCACAATACGACCTTTGTCGTTCAATTTTTTGGTGATCCGGTGGCTGCCGATGGGGTGCCGCTTGCCGACCAGCAGTCGGCCTCGGTCTTTTCAAGTATTTATTACTATATCGGCAACGCTATTGTATTTCCTGCTTCTACCGTCAAAATTATCATGATTGTCTTTGCTGCTCTCGGCATACTATTTTTGACAATTCCGCTCGTTACGATATTTTTGCATCATCGTTCGCCGAGCCTGTATGTAAAAATTCGCGAGCTGTATCTTCTATTCAAAAAACAAATCATTATGAGCATTGCACTAATGCTGTTTATCGCAATTGTCACGTATATAAACTACGTGCTCCTTCAGACGGTCATCAGTACGCCCGTGCATGACGCACCGGTGGGGCTGGTAAATTGATAAGATAAGAGTAATATTTGTATATCCTAATAATATACCTTGTTTGACAATTTTATGATTAACCAGAAACTTATTTTAATCGTCGATGATGATCAGGCCATCAGGGATTCTGTACTCGATTTAAGCTGAAGCTTGAGGGCTATACGGTAGCGACTGCCCAAAATATTGAAGAAGGCGAAGCTGCAATTGTGGGAGGATTTGAACCAAAAATACTGCTTCTCGATATTATTATGCCTGGAGGCAATGGCGTGGAGCTCCTTAAAAAAATTATTCAAAACAACTGGATCAAAGATACAAAAATATTTTTCCTCTCAAATCTCGATGAAAAGCAAAATATAGATGAGGAATCAGCAAAAAGGATTTCGGGATACTTCATCAAAGTAGACATGACGCCGCAAAAGCTGGCGGATGAGATAAAGAAGATAGTGTAACGATAATTTTTGAAAAGCAAGCATTTGCTGTATAGTACTGATTTATGAGTTTATCCATCGGTATGGAGCGAGCACACCTCGACATGCTGAGAGAGTAGGAGGTATGGATCACTTAACGAAGATTTGGTTATAAAAATAAAAAGAATTGGAGAAACAATTGCTAATCATTATTTTAAATTAGGTTATCGTGGTTTTTTCGATATAGATTTTATTGTTTCAAAAGATGAAATACCTTACCCAATTGAAACTAATGTGCGCAGAACTGGTGGTACCCATGTCTTTGATGTGACAAGAAAGCTGTTTGGAAAGGATTGGGTAGACAAGACGGTTGTTTTATCAGCAGACTCTTTTTGTTATGGTAAAAAGGTTTTATCTGCACAAGAAATTTTAAATAGAGTATCAGAGATAAGTTTTCCAATTAAAGGTCAGAAGAAGGGGGTAATTATTGCTGCGGTAAATAGTCATGAGCCATACTTTTCTTTTGTGATTTTTGCTCCTACAAAAGCTGAGTCCTTGCAAATACATAAAAAATTGACATCGCTGTGGAACAAAGATACTCTTAGATAATGAAAAAACTACGACTAGATGTTAAGCCGTTTCAAGAGACTCTTCATGCGGACATGTGTGGTCCTGCATCTTTAAAGATTGTTACGGATTACTACGGTTTGAATAAGACCGAAAAAGAATTGGCAGAACTTACAAATCTTGTTCCGGGCCTAGGTGTTGATGACAAAAGTATTGCTGATGCAGCTAAAGGACTTGGTTTTAAAGTTGAAATAAAAAATGAAGCTAGTTTTGATGATATTGAAGAATGGCTCAAAAAGGGTGTTCCTGTAATTGTTGATTGGTTTACGCGTGGACGACAAGATTATGATGATTCAGAAGTATCAGATGGTCATTACTCTGTTGTAATTGGTCTTGATGATGAATATATTTATCTACAAGATCCCGAAACTGGTGGGGAGCGGAAAATTGATAGGGAAGATTTTATGAAGGTTTGGTTTGATTTTACAGGACACATTCTTAAACCTGAGGAACTTATAATTAGACAACTTATTGCAATTTACAAATAAGGGTTCTGAAGTAAGAAAGAAACCCCGAAGTGGTATTACCACTTCGGGGTTTCACGCGACTACCGGAAGTCAAAATCGCGCGACAACTTTGTAGCTTTTTCCGTACGAATGAACGCGGCGGAAGTTTCTGAGGACAGGAAGGCCAATTCTCCGGGCCTGTTCAACGACAGTTTTGATGTGCGGACTGTCTGGGCTGATATACTCACAACCCGCACAGCATGTAGCCGCTCGAACCTCAAGAATCCCGTCATCAGCCAAATAAACGTGCGCCGGCCACCAAAGACATTCAGTTGGTTTGATTCCAAGCGGGTGGAGTTCGCAACGCTCATCTTCCCGCAAAAACTGGCAGCGAGTTTGCTGGTCGTATAGCAGGAACTCCCCATGGTCTTTGACTCGACCAATAAACTCTTCGAGAGCGGTGGGGTTAGTAGACAGATACCTAACGATCGCCTCTGTATTCAATCCGAGGTAGAAAAATTAGGCCATCTTTACAGCAGGAAGCTCCTGTTTTTCCGCAAGATGTTGCCAAAAGCGTGTTATCATTACTTTCTTCCATCACAATCTCCTTAATTGAGTAGAGCTAACTAGAAACTATATTACATATTTCGTCAAATAATACAAGTTCAAAAAACTTTGAATGCTTGCACCACCAGACGATATTAGAACCGGGATGTGTGCAAAATGACAGGTATTTTGAGAGAAATAAATCAGTATCTTAAAAATCCATAGATATTCATTTTCGATTTATTTTTATCTGATCTATGAAATGATCGCTAAATCAGGTAAGCTCTACTAATATGTTGATTTTTATTGATGAGACCGGAGATCATAACCTCCAAAAAATAGATTCAGAAAAGGGGTTGAACGCAAAAATAGTTGATCAATTAGTTTGGCAAAAAGTCTCCAATCTCATGAGTTCCCCGGAGTTATTATCCAAACAAGTTGAACGATGGTTGAATAGTAAAAAAGCAGGATCACAAACCTCGACAATAAATCTTGCTGAGACAGAAAAAGAAATTGTGAGGTTAAAAGATCGGGAGGATCGTTACGCAAAGGCTTATGGACTAGGGGTAATCACAGTAAATCAATTAAAAGAGTATACTCTTCCGATAAAGGAAAAAATATCATTATTAGATAATCAAATAAAGCAGGCTAGGGTAGAGATAGAGGTCTCAAATGAAGCACCCTTACCAAAAAAAGATGAGATAGAAATATTTGCCCAGAAAGCCTCTCAAAAACTTCAGAGCTTGAGTTTTATCTCAAAACAAGAGATAGTAAGGAATGTAGTAGATAAAGTAGTCGGAACACGCGAAGAATTACAAGTTTACGGGTATATTCCAATAACACCAAATATCAATGTCTTCCCTATCCATCGGCATTGTCGGGCTTCCAAACGTCGGCAAATCGACGCTTTTCAACGCGCTCACCAAAAAGAGCGTGCTCGCTGCAAATTATCCGTTTGCCACCATTGACCCTTCGGTCGGTGTCGTGTCCGTGCCTGATGAGCGGCTTCTCAAGCTTTCTGCGTTTTCAAAATCGGCAAAAACTATTCCTGCAGCTGTCGAGTTTGTCGATATCGCAGGGCTTGTGAAAGGTGCGTCGGAAGGCGAGGGTCTCGGCAATAAATTTCTTACTAACATCCGCGAGACTGATGCTATTGCTCAAGTGGTCCGCATTTTTGAAGATGCGGATATTATTCATGTCGCCAATAAAATTAATCCTTTAGAAGATATAGAAGTAATAAATCTGGAATTAATTCTTGCCGATCTCCAGACGGTTGCCAAGCATCTCGGCACTATCCAGAAAGATGTAAAGAAAGGCGATAAGATAGCAATTCTCGAGGACGCTCTTTTGAAAAAAATAGAAGAGGCGCTCAAAGCCGGCAAGCCCGCCTCAACAGTGACGAATGCAGCTCCGGAAAAAGAAGTGCCGCTTATAAAATCGCTTCATTTGCTCACCACAAAGCCTATTTTGTACGTACTCAACAAGAAGGCGGGTGCAAAAAATTTAGATGAGCTGAATGACGAGCGATATCAGAAGCTTCTAAGCTATTTTAAAGAAACAAATTCCAATCATGTGATAGTAGATGCGCGAATAGAAGAAGAACTGAAAGATTTTGAAGGGGAAGAGAAAAAAGAATTTCGTGAAAGCATGGGTGTCCACGATGACGGCATCAACGATCTCATTGTTGAGGGTTACAAAATGCTCAATCTCATTACGTATTTTACGACAGGTGAGGACGAATCACGTGCATGGACAATTGGCAGAGGCTGGACAGCGCCGATGGCTGGAACTGCCATTCATGGAGATTTTAAAGACAAATTTATCAGGGCCGAAGTGATTGAATGGGACAAGCTGCTCGAAGCCGGTTCCTACGGCGCTGCGCGCGAAAAAGGCTGGGTACGCACCGAAGGCAAGGAATATATCGTCAAAGATGGCGATGTGATTGAGTTTAAGATATAGGAAAATACTGATAGAATACGGTCATGGGAAAACCAAATATCAAGCAAAGAATTCTAGAAGTATTGGAAAAAGGATATTTGCTTAGTATTGGGACAATTGACGAAAGTGGACCTTGGGTTGCAGACGTTCGCTATGTATCCGATGCTAATTTTAAAATTTATTGGATGTCGGATTTGAAATGCAGACATTCTAAAGCGATTGAGAAGAATCCAAAAATTGCTGCAACCATAGAACTCAATTTTAATTTTGGAACACCAAACTTTGGATTACAGATGTCTGGAACAGCAAGGAAGTTAAGTTTGTTCAAACCAAACCTAGCAATCAAATATGTAACTAGGCGCGGTAAACCAAAACCATCTCAAATATCAGCTATTTTAAAAAATGGATATAGTTGGTATGAATTGAGTCCAGAATTTATTGAACTAAATGATGAGGAAACTTTGGATTTGATAACAAGCAGAAGGTGATGGTGCAATAGAGTTTAAGATTTAGGAATTTTTCATAAAATATTTAGAAAAAATTTAGGAATATTTCATCTCGGATGGGATATAATAGATTTTACTATGGTTCAAAAAAGAAAGAACAACAAAATAAAGTGGTTATTTATCAGGCAAAAAATGGAGCCATTGAGCTTCGTGGCGATTTTTCCCATCAAACAGTATGGGCAACACAAGCGCAAATAGTGAATCTTTTCAGTGTTGACCAATCTGTAGTATCCCGCCATATAAAAAATATCTTTCAGGATGGCGAAATTGAAGAAAAAAGCAATATGCAAAAAATGCATAATGCAAAATCTGATAAGCCTGTAACATTTTACTCACTTGACGTTATTTTGGGTGTAGGATATCGAACAAATTCAAGAGTGGCAATTGAATTCAGAAAATGGGCAACCAAAACCCTTAGAGGCTATATTGTGGATGGTTATGCAATCAATAAACAACGTATTGCAAAAAACTATACGCAGTTTTTGAGCGTAGTAGATGATATAAAAAAACTTTTGCCTGCAGGCTCGAGTATTGATCCTAAAGATGCAATTGAGCTTGTATCGCAATTTGCTGATACATGGCTTTCGCTTGATGCATACGACAGAGAATTATTACCTAAGGTAAAGTTAACAAAAAAGAAAGTCGAGCTTACTGCCGATAAAATATCAAAAAATCTAGCACAGCTTCGCACTGTTCTTTTGCAAAAAGGCGAAGCATCTGATGTGTTTGGAAATGAGCGACAAGCCGGATCAATATCAGGGATCTGGGTATAAAATAGCCCCGCAATTCCTCTGAGGAATTGCGGGGCTGGTACGATGGGGTCTCATTATTAATGGTTCTGAACCATTATCTGGAGAGATTCTAGAGACCGATATCTTCATCCATGTCGACACTTTATCATAGATGTGTTTGGTGCACAAAAATCCCCGGTGAGTCTAGCCGGGGGCGAGGGGAGCTAAGGGCTCCACATTTATCAAACGCCAGGGCGTCTTCTGCACCTGTGTCGCCGACAGCGCACGTATCTTTTTGGCGGCGGTTCACGATGCTGAAATACTTTCCTGGGGAACATAAAAATCTCTGCCAACCTCATAAGAAATAACCTCATCCGAATCCTCCTGATTCGAAAGAACTTTGCTCAAAAAACTACTCACTGGTAAATAATTATACACTCAACCATATTTTTTGCCAGATACCGATGATTTTGAAAAACTCCAAAAAAGTGCTACAATATTTCACATTATAAGTAATAAAAAGACTATGGAACAAACACCACGGAAATCTAATTTTCTCAAGTGGTCTCTCATTATCGGAATTGTTATTGTTCTCAATCTCTTTTTTACGTACGCACTATCGCTCGTCTATACAGTGCCTTCGTTTGACGATTTTTGCGGAAATGCTCAGGCGGCAATTGTAGATACTCAGCAGTCATGCCTCAAAGTTGGCGGACAGTGGACCCAAACAGCTACACCGCAGGCGATGGTATCACCGGGGACTGTCCCAAGCAGGGCACCCGATGTAAATGGTTACTGCAATCCGACGTTCACCTGCCAGAAAAATTTTGATGCGGTCAACAAAATATACGACCGGAATGTGTTTGTTGTTCTTGTTGTTCTCGGTATTGTTTCAATTGTCTTTGGCATTTTTCTAAAAATTCCTGATGCGGTAACTATCGGTCTATCGCTCGGCGGCGTCCTCGCTCTCATTATTGCATCAGTGCGGTATTGGTCGGAAGCAGAAAGTATTCTTAAGGTGATAATTCTAGCAGTGGCACTCATCGCTCTCATCTGGGTAGGCATTAAAAAATTCAGCGAGCAGTAAACTACGACTACAATGAAACCAAAATCATACGATCCTCAAAAAATAGAAAAAAAATGGCAGAAGATCTGGGATAAGAATGAAATATATAAGGCTCAAGATCCTAAGAAAAATCGTTCGAAAACTGCGGAACGGCCAAAATTTTATTCTCTCATAGAATTTCCATTTCCATCGGGCGAAGGCATGCACGTAGGGCATATGCGCTCAAATACTGCCATGGATATTATTTCCCGCAAGCGCCGCATGCAGGGCTTCAACGTGCTCTATCCGATTGGCTGGGACGCATTTGGCTTGCCGACGGAAAATTATGCTATCAAAACAGGCATTCATCCAAAAATTGTCACCAAGAGAAATACCGATACATTTAGAAAGCAGCTCAAGTCCGCTGGATTCTCTTTCGATTGGTCGCGTGAAATAAATACGACTGATCCCGAATATTATCACTGGACTCAGTGGATATTTTTGCAGATGTATAAGCATGGCTTGGCCTACAAGAAAAAAATGCTTATCAATTGGTGCCCGAAAGATAAGATTGGTTTGGCAAATGAGGAAGTTGTTGATGGCTGCTGCGAGCGCTGCGGTACTCCCGTGGAAAAACGTGAAAAGGAACAGTGGATGCTTGCGATCACGAAGTATGCCGACCGGCTCGATAAAGATTTGGATATCGTTGATTATCTTGAACGGATAAAAACCCAGCAGAGAAACTGGATTGGCAGGAGTGAGGGTGCGGAAATTGTTTTTGAGCTCATTACTACGCAGACTGATTCTTCGCTGGCCAGACCCCGCCTAACCCCAGCTCAAAATCAGTCTGCTCGTAATGAAATAAAAGTTTTTACCACTCGTCCCGATACGCTTTTTGGTGCTACCTATATAGTGCTTGCTCCAGAGCATGAACTTGTTCAGAAATTAAAGTCTTCTATAAAAAATATTAATGAGGTAGAAAAATATATTCGAGAAGCGAAAAATAAGCCGGACATAGAGCGAACCGCCGAGAAAAAAGAAAAAACCGGCGTTGAATTGAAAGGCGTGAAGGCGATCAATGCCGCAAGCAAAGAAGGGATTCCCGTCTTTATTGCTGATTATGTATTGGCACACTACGGTACCGGCGCAATTATGGCCGTGCCTGCCCATGATGAGCGTGATTTCCAGTTCGCCAAAAAATATAACGTGCCGGTTAAGGAGGTGATTATTCCGAAAATTGTTGATACTCATGATCCCCCGATTGAAGGCAGGAAAATAGTAGAGAGAAATGCGGTACAGGTAATTCTTATCGATCCAAAAACTAAAAAAGTACTGATGCTCAAGTGGAAAAAATTTCCATGGACGACATTTATCACTGGCGGTATCGAATCAGGCGAAGACATGATTGAGGCTGCCCGACGCGAAGTCCTTGAAGAGACGGGATATAAAAATATCAAATATATTAAGACGCTTGGCGGCCCGGTGGAATCGCATTTTTTCGCCGCGCATAAAAACGAAAACAGAAAAGCAACATTTCACGCTCTTGTGTTTGAGCTCGAGAACAACGATCAAAACGTGTTATCAGAGGAAGAATCGGCTATTCATAATCTTGCATGGATGACGTGGAAGGAGCTTGAACAGGATAAAAATATAAAATGTTCCGAATATGGTATTTGGATCGATAGGCTTTTTAAGCCAGAACATGCATTCTCTGATACGGGAGTGTTGATAAATTCCGGCAATTTTAACGGACTAACTTCAGAAGAGGCCAAGAAAAAGATTACGGAATTTGCCAATGGCAAAATCGTGACGACGTACAAATTGCGTGATTGGATATTTTCACGCCAGCATTATTGGGGCGAGCCTGTGCCGATGATTAATTGTCCTGTCTGCGGCTGGGTGCCCGTGCCCGAAAAAGAACTGCCTGTGAAGCTGCCGGAGGTCAAAAATTACGTGCCTACCGACACAGGCGAGTCGCCGCTTTCCGCTATTTCAAAATGGGTAAACGTAAAATGTCCTATCTGCAAAGGTCCTGCAAAGCGGGAAACTGATACCATGCCAAACTGGGCTGGCTCAAGCTGGTATTATTTGCGCTATACCGATCCGAACAATAAAAAAGAATTTACTTCTCCTGAGAAATTAAAATACTGGTCATCCTCACCAGCTGGAATCCCTGAAATCGGCGTGGTTGACTGGTACAACGGGGGAATGGAACATGTCACGCTCCATCTCCTTTACTCGCGTTTTTGGCATAAATTCTTATTTGATATCGGTGCTGTACCCACGAGCGAGCCATATAAAAAACGCACATCGCACGGTATGATTTTGGCGTCCAACGGAGAAAAAATGTCGAAGTCAAAAGGCAATGTTGTAAATCCTGACGCGATCATCGAAGCCCATGGAGCAGACACCTTGAGGCTCTATGAAATGTTTATGGGTCCATTTGATCAGTCGGTAGCATGGAGCACCGATGGTATTGTTGGGCCGCGCAGATTTTTGGATCGTGTGTGGCGATTGCAGGAGAAAATAACCACCCCGCTTCACACCCCTCTTTCGAAAGGAGGGGAACAGAGAGACACTCTTGAATCTCTGATTCATAAAACTATCAAAAAAGTGAGCGATGATATCGAGAGTATGCAGTTTAACACTGCGGTATCGTCGCTTATGATTTTGGTGAATGAATTTGAAAAGGTTTCTGAAATTTCTGCTGAAAACTATGGGCTGTTTTTGAAGATTTTGGCACCGTTCGCTCCTCATATTACTGAAGAATTGTGGGGTGTGATGGGTCATAAATCCTCAATCCACCTTGAAGACTGGCCGCAGTTTGACCAGTCAAAAATCGTGTCGGCAGGCGGCATAATTGTTGTCCAGATAAATGGAAAAGTGAGAGCTCAATTTGAATCTAAAGATGAGCTTCAGGAAAAAGATGCGGTAGAGATAGCAATAAAATTGCCGGAAATTACAAAATGGGTTGAAGGAAAGGTGCCCAAAAAGGTAATATATGTAAAGAACAGATTAATCAATATCGTCGTATGATGCAGGTGCTTGACTTCTTTTCAAGAAAATGATAAAAATTAGTTAAGATCATATTATATAGAAAACGTCAAATTATCAAAACACTATGACCCCAATCACATTCAAGCCAAAGCAGGTCACAAAACGCCTTCTCGCCATCCTTCCGGAGCGTGCTCAGGATGTTATGGTATCTCGTTACGGTCTTGGAAAAAATTCTGAACGAATGACGCTCGAAGCTATCGGCAAGAAGTATGCAATTACCCGCGAACGCGTCCGTCAGATTGAAAATCACGCAATTCTCACTATTCGCAAATCAAAAGAATATCAGAAGGAAAAAAAGGCATTTGATGAGCTTGAAGCAATGCTCCATGCTCTGGGCGGTATTGTGACTGAGCAGGATCTTTTAAACAGTATCGCAAAAGATAAAAGTACTCACAACCACATCAATCTCCTCCTTGTTCTCGGCGAATCATTTAAGAAGAAGAAGGAAGATGACAACTTCAATCACCGCTGGTACCTCGATGAGGATCTTTCCGATAAAGTTCATGCTTCACTCCATGCTCTCTACAACAATCTTTCTGATAACGACCTGATTTCAGAAAAGGATATTATTTCTTCGTTTGCCGAACATCTCAAAGAAGTTTCATCCGAATACAAGCAGGAAGAAATCATGAAGCGATGGCTCTCCCTTTCAAAAGCGATTTCAAAAAATCCGCTTGGCGAATGGGGAAGAGCTACGAGCCCCAATGTGAATGCAAAAGGCATGCGCGACTACGCATTCCTCGTCATTAGAAAGCACGGCTCTCCAATTCACTTTACCGAAGTTGCAAAGCAGATAGAAAAGCTTTTCAAGCGCAAGGCTCATGTCGCAACGACCCACAACGAGCTTATTAAAGATCCTCGGTTTGTACTCGTCGGCAGAGGCCTCTACGCGCTGTCTGAATGGGGTTATATCTCAGGCGTTGTTAAAGATGTTATTAGAAAGGTTATCGAGCAAAACGGTCCGTTGCCAAAAGATGAGATTGTCGGCAAAGTGCTCAAGGAGCGCTATGTGAAAGAAAACACCATTATGGTCAATCTTCAGAATCCTAAATATTTCAAGAAAGACAAAGAGGGCAGATATTTTCTTGCTTAGCGCAGTGGTAAAACCGTCGGACGTTTGTGGTATACTATTTCTGTTATGTTGCATGCATTGATTGTTCCGCTTTTTGGCGAAACGACATATCAGATTTTTTCTATCATCCTCGGTCTCTATTATATTTGGCTTCCAGTCATTCTGATTATTCTTTTTATGGATATTTGGCTGCGGTATCGCCGTGCCTACTATATTTTGAGTCAGGGTTCCGTTCTCCTTGAAGTTAAAATTCCCCGCGAAATCAACAAGTCACCTGCCGCTATGGAAGTGGCTCTGACGAGCATGTTCCAGACCGCTGCGGCGTCATATGTGGAAACCTACATCGACGGCAAAGTCCGCCCGTGGTTTTCACTCGAGCTTGTATCTCTTGAAGGCGAGGTGCATTTTTATATATGGATGCATAAGAAATTTAGAAACAATGTCGAAGCGCTGATCTACGCTCAGTATCCCGAAGTTGAAATCAAGCAAGTGCCGGATTATGCAGTCAATGTTGATTACACGCTCAATGCCGACTATGAGCCTGAAAAATATGGCTTATGGGGTACCTATTTCAAGCTCAAAAAACCGAACGCGGTAGCAATGAAAACATATATCGATTATGGCCTCGGCTTGACTGATAATCCAAAAGAGGAATTTAAAATCGACCCGATTACCCCCACCCTTGATTTTTTGAGCTCGATAGGCCCGGGTGAACAAGTGTGGATTCAGATATTGATTCAGGCTCATAAAAAAACCGGCCTCAAAGAAGGCGAGCCGCACTTCTCGGTCTTTTTTGACAACGTGAAAAAATTTTTTACGGGCAAGGATGCTTTTACGGTGAAAAGCTTCAAAGCTATGTATCATCTTGAAAATGAAGACTGGCAAAGCGAAATAAAGGAAGCCATAAAAGCAGTCAACGAGAGTCTTAAAGATGAAATTAAAGATCCAAAAGATCCTTCTAAAAAAGAAAAGGTGCTGCGACGACCTACGAGAGGTGAGATAGATTCTATTGCCACCATGGAACGCAGGGTTTCAAAATATCCCTTTGAAACAATGATACGCGGGTTCTATATTGCCAAAAAAGAAAATTTTAGCGCTACGGGCATCAGCGGTCTCATCGGTTCCGTTAGACAATATACCACTAATGACTCCAACGGTTTCAAGCTCGGCTGGTTTACCGATCATCAAGACAACCCAAAAGATTTTTTCAGGTACTTCTTTAAAAAGAGTGGCATTAAGCGCCGAAGGAAAATGGAACAGCGCATGCTTGAGGCCTATAAGCTCCGGTCATTTTTCCAGCATCCGTATCGATATTTCAAAGAGGAGCCGTATATTTTAACAACAGAAGAAATTGCTACTATTTATCACTTCCCAGGCCAGGTAGCAGCTACGCCGGGTCTCGTCAGAATTCCGTCAAAACGAGCCCAGGCTCCGGCCAATCTGCCGATTTAGCTCATAATTCTCATTCTGTGTTGTCAGTGATCTTGAATAACAGGGCAGTAAAAATATTATGTGCATTCGTTGTGATTGTAGTTTTTTGTTGTACATGTGCCGCCGGGTTTTATTATTTGTTTGTCAAAGCGCCGGCCGATTTTCCAGCAGGAACCATTGTGGTAATTCCAGACGGGCAAAGCCTTACTTCAATTTCTAGAATACTCGAATCTGATCATGTCATAAGATCGCCGTTTTGGTTTACCAATATAATTATTTTTCTAAAGCGGGAGCATGGTATTGTGAGCGGTACGTATAATTTTGAGACAAGCCTCAATGTGTTTGGGGTCGCAAGCCGGCTCACGCGCGGACAATATGATATGGAGCAATTAAAGACAACAATTCCGGAAGGTTCGACCATTGCCGATATTTCTCAGATCATTAAAAAAAATTATCCCGCTTTTGATACTGTTCATTTCCTTACTATTACAAACGGCAAAGAGGGATATTTATTCCCTGATACATATTTTTTTGGCGCTAATCCTACGCCCGAAGAAGTCCTGGCTGTTATGACATCTACCTTCAACGAAAAAATGAGCGAACCGCAGGTAAGCCAGGCACTCCAGGCTTCGACGCGCTCGATGACGGATATTATTATCATGGCCTCTATTCTCGAAGGTGAGGCGCGTCAGACAGAAACCCGCCGGATTGTTGCCGGTATTCTCTGGAAGCGTTTTGATCAAGGCATGCCGCTCGAGGTGGATAGCGCCTTCAAATACATCAATGGTAAAACAAGTGCTGAGCTTACCGCCGCCGATCTTAAAATAGATTCTCCATATAATACATATATCCACACCGGTCTTCCGCCAACGCCAATTTCAAATCCTGGACTTAGTGCTATTATTGCCGCGGCGACTCCGATCGATACAAAGTATTATTATTTTCTTACCGATTCGCAGGGCACAATGCATTATGCGGTAACGCTTGCTCAGCATGCGGCAAATAAAGCGAAATATTTAAAATGATCCAAAAAAATAAAAAAGTTTTTGTGGGTATGTCGGGCGGAGTAGACAGCTCCGTATCCGCAGCGCTGCTTCAAAATGCCGGCTATGATGTGACCGGTGTTTTTATCCGCGTCTGGAATCCCGACTGGCTGCCGTGCGATTGGCGCGATGAGCGGCGTGATGCAATGCGTGTCGCTGCTCACCTCAATATTCCATTTCTCACATTTGATTTTCAGGAGGAGTATAAAAAAGGGGTAGCCGATTACATGATTGAAGAATACAAGAAGGGTCGGACGCCAGATCCTGATGTGATGTGCAATAGAGAGATAAAATTCGGAGCTTTTTTAGAAAGGCGAGGGAAATGGGGGCAGACTATATTGCCACGGGCCACTATGCGCAGAATATCTCTCTGCACTTGCAAGAAGGTGCTGACAAAAATAAAGATCAGAGCTATTTCCTGTGGACGCTTACTCAGACAGAGCTTGGGCATGTATTGTTTCCGGTGGGCGGATTCGAAAAAGAATACGTCAGAAAATTGGCTAAAAAATATGGGCTGCCAACCGCAGAAAAAAAGGACAGCCAGGGCATCTGCTTTTTGGGTACCATCGATATGAAAGAATTTTTAAGCCACTACATCAAAACAGTTCCAGGTGATGTTATTGATGAGGTGACGGGAAATGTACTAGGCACTCATGACGGCGCCATATTTTATACATCTGGACAGCGGCACGGGTTTCATATCACAAGAGGGGGCACCGAACATTATCCGTATTATGTAGTACGAAAAAATATTGCTGACAACACTATCACCGTCTCTCAAAGAATAAATGATCCCATCTCATCTTCAGGTCATATTTTTAGTCTTGTGCTGAGCTCAATAAATTGGATCGGCGGCGCTGCTCCTGATAGTAGAAAAATATATGGTGCGCGTATTAGGTATAGACAGATAAAGCAGTCATGCACTCTTGCTATTTCTGATGCGGGTGATGTAGAAGTTATATTTAAAGACATTCAACAGGGTGTTTCCGTCGGGCAGTCGCTCGTTTTGTACGAGGGAGATATTTGCCTTGGAGGCGGAATCATTGAACAAGTTAACGAGGGTTAAATAAGGTGGTATACTTACCTCATTATAAAAGAAAAAATATTGTATGACTCCAGAAACGCCAGAAATAAAATTAGGAAATGAGGCTGAACGGATTCCGTTGACACCGGAAATGTTGAAAACGGCGGGGGATGTGTACTGTACAATGCTCGGTGTCGATTCTTTGATTGAACTTGCTGTAGGAGGCATGCCCGAAGATATTAATGCATAATTTCTATGCTTGAAACCGCTGAACATGATCGAAGGGTTGTTGTATCAAAGCTTGGGCTCAATGGTCTTCCTCCTTCTGAACAGGATACTGTTATACTTGAGCTTGAAAAAGCTATTCTTTCCCGCGTTACTGAAATTTTTGTGACACTTCTTTCAGGAAGTGATAAAGATCAATTTTTGAAACTGCTGGATACAGGCACGATTGAGGAAGTTGTTCTTTTTTTGGATGCCAAAATTCCTGATGCGCGCAATAAAATCAGAGAAATAGCCGTTGATATGGCGGTAAATTACCGCCATCGCAGGAGATAGATTTGTTCGTTACATAATAATTTTAAACAATCGTGTCATCAGAAAAAATTTTAATAAAAAAAGCAAGCGGGGGTACTGAAGCATTTGATATAGAAAAGCTCAAGCTCTCACTCATACGGGCGCGCGCATCAAAAAACGCCATTGAAACCGTATCGCGCCATGTGCTTCAGGAGCTTGAAGAAGGTATGACCACTCAGGAAATTTACCACCATGCCTTTTCGCTGCTGCACACCTATGAGCGCAGAGCTGCCTTAAAATATTCGCTCCAGCGCGCGATGCTCGATCTTGGGCCGTCCGGTTTTCCATTCGAAAAGCTTGTGGCTGAGATTTTTAAACAGCAGGGATATTCGACACTGACCGATCAGATTGTCAAAGGGGTGTGTGTCGACCATGAAGTGGATGTGGTAGCGTGGAAGCCTGAAAATCTCATTATGTGCGAAGCAAAGTATCATAGCCAGCCGGGATTGAAATCAGATCTTAAAATTGTACTGTATGTAAAAGCCCGGTTTGATGATTTAAGCAAATCTTTATACACCTATGGCACTGAGCCGCAGTCTCTGACTGATGCATGGCTTGTGACAAATACTAAATTTACCAGCAGTGCGATTAAATATGCGGGCTGCCAGGGACTCAAAGTTATCGGCTGGAATTATCCGCTCGACAACAATTTGCACGATCTCATCGACAATGCCAATCTTCATCCTCTGACAAGCCTTCATTCTTTGAGTATGCACGATAAAAAAACACTCCTTGACCAGGGATATGTGTTGTGTACAACCTTGGCAGAAAAGCCTGAAATTCTAAAAAATTTAGGCCTGTCTGAGGCCAATCAAGAGGCGGTACTAGAAGAAGTAAAAATTATTATGGAACCTTCTCTTTTACAGAGTGAACATGAGCCTGTGGCGGGGTAGTTGAATATTAATCCAACGCTTTATATAATAGCGGCATATTAACAGATAATCACGGTACATATGGGAAATCAGAATACACGCATAGCAACGAGTTTCATCATAGGTCTCATTGTGGGAGTCGGAGGTTATTGGCTCTTTGCGCATCATGCGCCAGCAGCAGAAAACGATAATTCACTTGTTTCAACGACCGACCAAGTTGTGACATCCACATCCACACCCGCATCTTTAGCTATTATTACCGGAGACAATGGTGTGGTAGTAAATGACCAGGTGCCAGGATACAGTGTGGCTGTATCTGAAGTGGTTTTTAAAAATCCAAGCTGGGTAGCAATTGCTGATGATATTAACGGTCAGCCTGGAAGAATCCTGGGAGCGAAATATTTTGGAGCAGGAAAATCCTCAGGACTCATTTCATTATTGAGGCCTACTATTGCCGGCCATAAATATATTGCAGAATTGCGTGGAAATGTCGGCAATTATCACGTGTTCAATAGTGTTCTTGATAAACCTCTCACTGATGCAAATGGTATTATCATGGCAACGTTTGCTGTGTCAGCAACCCCTTCAGGTACTGTAAATTCAAGCTCTGGAGCATCCGCAAGTTCGGCGGCAGCCTCATCCCCAAGCACTTCAGAAGCAGCATCAAGTTCTTCTTCGGTTGAGATACCCCTCAATCTCTAAATCATGCCGTACCTGCAAGACCCTAATATTGTTTACTTTATTCAGCTTGTCATAGCAGCGGCATGCGGAATGTTTCTTGGTTTTGAACGCATTCTTGCAGGGCGCCCGGCTGGCCCTCGTACATTTAGCTTGGTGTCAGTAGGCGCATGCCTTCTCACTATCATTTCTCTGAATGCAGCGTCCCACTTTCCGGATGTTGTAAAGGTGGACCCGATACCCATCGTCTCAAGCATTATCACCGGTATCGGCTTTCTTGGAGCAGGCATCATTATCTTCCAAAATTCAAAATTGTCGGGTGTCACCACTGCTGCAGGCGTGTGGGTAGCCGCAGCTATAGGTATTACGATTGGATTCAGCTACTATCTTCTAGCACTTTTTGCTACATTTCTCACATTGTTTATTTTTACGGTCATGAGAGGCATAGAACAGAAAGTAAAAAATATTGAAATTCTAAGAGAATCTGAAGACTAGGGTTCCGCGTGATATACTATCGTCATGTCGGAATTTTATAAAAGTAAAAAGACTACGCGGAGCGCTGATTGGAATTTTGGCGGATCAAAATGGAGGCTTTCCCGATCAAAAATAGACCTGTTTATGCAGTGTCCGCGCTGTTTTTATATCGACAATAAATACGGCGTAGCTCGGCCAAAGCTGCCTTCGTTTAATCTCAATATTGCTGTCGATGCTCTACTTAAAAAAGAATTTGATATTCATCGCGATGGAAAAACCACTCATCCGCTCATGAAAGCCTACGGCGTTGATGCGGTGCCATTCCAGCATAAAAATATGGGCACGTGGCGGGAAAATTTTGAAGGAGTTGAAGTCCTTCATGAGCCGACAGGGTTTCGTGTGTGTGGTGCTGTTGATGATATTTGGGTTAATCCTCAAGGAGAGCTTATTGTCGTTGATTATAAAGCTACCTCAAAAGATGGGAAGCTCGATGATCTTGATGACACAGAATGGCATGATCAATATCGGCGTCAGATGGAAGTGTATCAATGGCTCCTGCGCAATAACGGCTTCAAGGTTTCAGATACAGGTTACTTTGTGTATGTTAATGGCAAGAAAGACAACGCGGCCTTTGACGGCAAGCTTGAATTTGATGTGACGCTTATCCCGTATAAAGGCGATGGCAGCTGGATCGAGCAAACACTTCTGGATATAAAAAAATGCCTGACAGGATCAAGTATTCCGGCGTCCAAAGAAGATATGTCCTGCGATTATTGTAAATATATTCAAGGTGTGCGCGAAGTCTTGAAAATGTGTGCTAAAGCAGAAAAGTAAAGCAGATATAATCTATGAAAACATTTCGTGAAAAAGTTTTTGACACAGTTTCAGAAATTCCAAAAGGGAGAGTGATGACATACAAACAGGTAGCTGAAAAAATTGGGAATCCACATGCATCGAGAGCTGTAGGAAATGTTCTCAGTACCAATTATGATCCTGCAATCCCATGCCATAGAGTCATTCGGTCAGACGGAAAAATGGGCGGCTACAATAGAGGCGCTACCCTTAAAAAGAAAATACTCGAAAAAGAAGGTGTACTATAAATATATGAATCTCGAACAACGGCATGAAGCACTGAAAAAAATACGGGATGAAATTATAGCGCTGTCATCATCTCCGCTCTATGGTGAGCGGGTTAAAAATCGGGCATTTCCAGTCATTGGCGAAGGAGATCATGCGGCTGATATTATGTTTGTCGGGGAAGCGCCGGGTGCCAACGAGGCAAAGACAGGCAGACCGTTTGTCGGCGCAGCAGGTACATTTTTAAATGTGCTTTTGGAAGGTGTCGGTATCTCACGCAAAGATGTATATATCACAAACATTGTAAAAGATCGTCCTCCGGGGAATCGTGATCCGCTGCCGGAAGAAATTGCCGCATACGGCCAGTACCTGGATAGGCAGATAGAAATCATTCAGCCAAAAGTAATTGCCACGCTTGGCAGATTTTCCATGAATTATGTCATGGATCGCCTCGGCCTCGCTTTTGATATCGAGCCTATTTCAAAAGCCCACGGAAAGAGTTATGATGCAAAAACATCCTACGGCGGTGTAAAAATAATTCCTCTGTATCATCCCGCTGTAGCCTTGTATAATGGCTCGATGCGCGAAATTTTAAAAAAAGATTTCGAAATATTGAAACCCTATGCCAAACACCGAAAGGATAAATAAGGACGTTGTCGAATTGAAAGGCCGGCTGCTCCAGCTGGCTCATTTGCGATCGGCTGATGCGGTTTTGAGCTGGGATCAGCAGGTAAATATGCCGAGCAAGGCCGCGACGAGCCGGGCGAAAACGCTCGCTGAGCTCAGCGGTATTGTTCATGAAAAATTTCTCACCCTCGACCGAGACAATCTCCTCACCGGCCTTAAAAAGCAGCTGGATAAAAATCTGCTGAATGATGCTGACGCTGTGGTAGTGGCGGATGCATGGCGGACATTTTCTCGCGTTCAAAAATTACCGGAAGCATTTGTGCGAGAATATCTCGGAGGCGACTTCCGTGGCTCAAACGGCATGGGCACAAGCCCGAGCCGCTTCTGATTTTTCAATATTTCAGCCGCACCTCGAAAAAATTATCAGACTCAAGAGGAAAGAAGCGGAGTATGTGGGCTATAAAGAGTCCCCCTATGATGCTCTTATTGATGAATACGAGCCGGGTATGACAGCAAAGAAGGCTGAGATGATTTTGGAAAACCTCAAGGATTTTCTCGTGCTATTTCTGACCGAAACTCTGAAGCGACAAAAAAATAAGAACATGAATGTTAAAAAAATAATTGGGAATTTCCCAATTTCTGAGCAGATGGAATTTAATGCATTCGTGGCAGAAAAAATGGGCTATGATTTTGAGGCGGGCAGAATTGATGCGAGCATACATCCATTTACCACAGAATTTCATCCACAGGATGTCCGGATTACGACTCGCTACGATATGCACAATGTCTTGTACGCACTCGGCTCTACTATCCACGAGACTGGCCACGCGCTCTATGAACAAGGCTTGCCTGCGGAGCATTATGGAACAGCGCTCGGCCAATCGATTTCGCTCGGCATTCACGAATCACAGTCGCGCATGTGGGAAAATATGATCGGTAAAAGCCCTGACTTCTGGAAATATTTTTATCCAAAGCTTCAGAAAAAATTTCCAGTACCGTTCCGCAAAATTTCACTCCATGATTTTTGCGAAATTATAAATCGCGTCAAGCCGACTTTTATTCGGACTGAAGCAGATGAGGTAACCTACAATCTCCATATTATTATGAGGTTTGAAATAGAACGTGACCTTATTGAAGGCCGGCTTAAGGTAACTGATGCTCCAAGGGTTTGGAATGATAAAGTGCAAAAATATCTGGGAATTAAAGTTTTAAAAGATTCAGAAGGTATTCTGCAGGATGTCCATTGGTCGGCCGGTCTTATTGGATATTTTCCAACGTACGCATTTGGCAATCTGTATGCTGCTCAATTTTTTCACACCATGAGCTATAATTTACCCATCAAACAGCTGCTTTCAAAAGGAGATTTGAAGCCTATTCGCCAGTGGCTGCTCGATCATATTCATATGCATGGCAAAAAATTCACAGCAGAGGCGCTCGTAAAAGAAGTGACGGGCGAAGCGCTCAACAGCTCGTATTTCACAGATTATCTCAAGACTAAATATAAATAGAAAAATTATAAATTACATTATATGAAAACCACCTGGAATCTTGAGCTTCTGTATAAAAATGCCGCCGATCCCGCGCTGGAAAAAGATATCAAAATATATGAAGCCGCATGTACCGCTTTCGAGAAAAAATATAAGAAATTAATCTCGGAACTGGGATATTTTAGTGTGGTGAAAAATATCCTGCATCTTTTTGATGCACTGAAAGAATATGAACTTTTATACAGTATGCCGGGAGCAGCTCGGGCATATGCGTATTTCAATTACCGAAAAGATATTAACAGTAGTGACGAGCAGGCAGAATCGATGCTTAATAAGCTGAGCCAGCGCCTGACTGCTGCCGGCAACAAGCTGCTCTTTTTTGAAATAGTACTCGGCAAGATTCCCAAAGACATTCAGAAAACTATCCTCGCTCATAAAAATTTCTCTCACTTTAAATATTTTCTAGAAAGGTTATTTTTAACTTCCAGAATCTAATCTCACTGAAGCTGAAGAAAAAATCTTGAATCTGAAATCTTTGCCGGCGCGAAGCATGTGGACGCAGGGACAAGAGAAGCTTCTTAATCAGCAAACAGTCCTATTTAAAGGGAAGAACATTCCGCTTTCCGAAGCACAGAATTTGTTTTCTGAATTGCCGACACCGCAACGGCGTAAGCTCGATGCCGATATTAGTGCGGTGCTCAAAGGTATTTCTCATTTTGCCGAAAGTGAAATCAACGCCGTGTATACCGATAAGAAAATAAATGATGAGCTTCGAGGATTTAAACATCCCTACAGCGCGACTATTCTTCATTATCAAAATGACGAGAAAAGTATTATGACGCTTGTGGAAACCGTCACGAAATATTTTTCTATAAGCCACAGGTTTTACAAACTCAAGGCAAAATTGCTGAAAGAGAATAAGCTGGAATATTCCGACCGCGCTGCCAAAGTCGGGGAAATAAAAGTGAAACTTACTTTTGATGACACTCTAAAAATTTTAAGATCAGCTTTTGAAAAAGTAGATCCTGCATATGTTGAAATTCTCGACCGGTATATGGAAAATGGACAGGTAGATGTGTTTCCGAAGAAAGGCAAGCGCGGCGGGGCATTCTGCTCAAGCAATATCGGGTTGCCGACGTTTGTAATGCTTAATCATGTCGATAATCTCAAGTCGCTGAAAACATTTGCCCATGAAATGGGTCATGCGATTCATGCTGAATTCAGTAAATCTCAGCCGCCGCTCTATGAAGGCCACACTATTTCCGTAGCAGAAGTCGCAAGTACGTTGTTTGAAAATTTTGCCTTCAATGAAGTTTTTGAAAAACTTTCTGATGCTGAAAAAATAATAGCGTTGCACGACAAGATTAATGACACCATCGGCACCATTTTCCGCCAGATTGCCTGTTTCAATTTTGAATTGGAGCTGCATACGACAATCCGCGCCAACGGTTCTATTTCAAAAGAAGATATCGCCAAGCTTCACAACAAGCATATGAAGGCCTACCTCGGGCCGCTGTTTGATATCAAAGAAGACAGCGGATATTTCTTCGTCAGCTGGCCGCATATCCGCTACTCTTTCTATGTCTACTCCTATGCATATGGCGAGCTCATTAGCAGGGCGCTATATAAAAAATATCAGCAAGATCCTAATTACATTTCAAAGATAGAAGAATTTCTCGCGGCTGGCGGATCAAAAAGTCCAGAAAAGATTTTTAAAGATATCGGCATTGATACTTCAAAG
Source organism: Candidatus Parcubacteria bacterium (assembly GCA_963806325.1). Classification (GTDB taxonomy): domain Bacteria; phylum Patescibacteriota; class Minisyncoccia; order Phycocordibacterales; family JAKAEA01; genus CAWDXL01. Next base: position 196,722 of record CAWDXL010000002.1, on the reverse strand, counting down.
CCAGAATTTTTCGTTGATGGGTTGAAGATCATAGAGGAAGATATAAAAAAATTGGAAAAACTGGTGAAATAGTATATTTTTGTTAGTATGTAGTGTATGACCTCATCAGAAATCCGATCTAAATATTTGGAATTTTTCAAGAAGCACGGGCATGAAATTGTTCCGTCGGCTCGGCTCGTGCCTGAAAATGATCCAACAACTCTTTTTACCGGATCGGGCATGCAGCCGATGGTGCCGTTTCTTTTGGGGCAGACGCATGCTCTCGGCACACGTATTGCGGATTCTCAGAAATCATTTCGCACCGGCGATATTGATGAAATCGGCGACAATCGGCACACGACTTTTTTTGAAATGCTCGGCAACTGGTCATTTGGCGACTATTTCAAGCAGGAGCAGCTTTTGTGGATATTCCAATTTCTGACTGAAGAAATAAAAATCGATCCGAATAAAATATTTGTGACGGTTTTTGGCGGTGATGCGGATAATAAATTGGAGCGTGATACGGAAGCGGTTACTCTTTGGAAAAAACTTTTTAAAGAAAAGGGAATTGAAGCAAAAGATATCGATTTAGATACGGAGGAAAGGGGTGCGGAGCTTGGCATGCAGGGCGGCCGCATCTTTTATTACGGCTCGAAGAAAAATTGGTGGTCTCGCGCGGGGGTGCCTGAAAAAATGCCGATAGGCGAACCGGGAGGCCCTGATTCAGAAATGTTTTACGAATTTTCGCATGTAGAGCATGATCCAAAATTTGGGAAACATTGCCATCCAAACTGCGATTGCGGACGGTATCTCGAAATCGGCAACAGCGTATTCATGCAGTTTATGAAAGTCGCCGATAAAAAGTTTGAGCTGCTGCCAAAGAAAAATATCGATTTTGGCGGGGGACTTGAGCGCATCTCTATGGCTGTGCAGAATACGAGCGATATCATCAAGCTCGATATCTTTAATACTACAGTATCGAGTCTCGAAAAACTTTCCGGCAAGAAATATGATGATCCGCAGTATACAGCGACATTCAGAATTATTGCAGACCATCTTCGAGCCTCCATATTTCTCATTGGCGATGGTGTAATTCCAAGCAACACCGATCAGGGCTATTTTGTACGCCGCCTCTTGCGCCGAGCTGTACGTTATTGGGACAAATTAGGTATTCAGGAAGCAGGTCTTATCTCATTGGTGGATCCGATTTTGTCATATTACAAAGAGGCATATCCGGATACCGTTTCAAAATCTGAAATAATTAAAGAGGAAATCAAGAAAGAAGAAGAGAAATTTAGGAAGACTTTGAAAGATGGATTAAAGCAGTTTGAGAAAATGTACAAACTTTCTGTAGGTGGCATGGAATCTAATGGTCTTCCACCTCACATTGTTTTTGAACTAGTTACTAGTTACGGATTTCCTTTTGAGGTTGTTAAAGAAGTCGCTAAAGAGAAAGGCTTGATTGTTAATGAAGTGTCTTTTGAGATGGATATGAAAAAGCATAAAGACTTGTCACGTGCCGGTTCTGAGAAAAAATTCAAAGGGGGATTGGGCGATACGAGCGAAAAAACTATTCAATATCATACAGCGACACACTTACTCAATGCCGCACTTCGAAAAGTGCTTGGCAATCATGTTGGTCAGAAAGGTTCAAATATTACTCCTGAGAGATTGAGATTTGATTTCAATAATGATGCAAAGCTTACCGATGAGCAGAAAAAAGAAGTCGAGAAGCTTGTGAACGATTGGATCAAAGCAGAGCTTCCTGTCAGTTTTACGGAAATGCCGAAAGATGAGGCTGAGAAAATTGCCGTGCATGTTTTTGGTGATAAATACGGAGATGTGGTGAAAGTCTATTCCATTGGCCCTGATGCTTCCGGAAATTATGTCAGCAGGGAATTTTGCGGAGGACCTCATGTTTCAAACACAAAAGAGCTTATTGGCACATTCAAGATTCAAAAAGAAGAAGCGGTATCGCAGGGTGTACGCAGAATCAAAGCCGTGCTGGAATAGGTGCTGTCATAAAAGTAATGCACAGATTTTAAATACTCAAAAAAATTTCTCTGGTATAATAGCAGCATGTTCTCTCTCTTCGGAAAAGATCGCGAAGAAATTGTTGCTATTTTCGACATCGGCAACGGTTCTGTTGGCGGTGCGCTTGTGCATTTTGCGCCGAAAATGCCGCCGACTCTTTTATATACGCATCGCGAGCCGATTGAAACTGTTCTCCATAGCAGCAGCGCGCGCCTGACTTCGCGCATGCTTAAGCTTCTTAAAAATCGTGGCGGAACATCTTCAGAAAGATGGTATTAAATCTGTACAGAGTGTTCATGGACATGTCCGTATTGAGCGCGCACACTGCATTTTTTCATCACCATGGTTTATTTCCCAAACCAAGACGGTAATGCTTGAAAAAGAGACATTTTTCCCTGTCACTGCGGCACTCATGGATGAACTTGTTAAAAAAGAGGAGGATCAATTTCAGCATCATTGCGTGACGGAAAGTATGAAAAAATACTCGGTAATGACAGTGTTCTTCTCGAGAAAAAAATAATCCAGACGTTTCTAAATGGCTATGAGTCAGCCGATCCGATTGGTAAAAATGCTCGCGAGCTCTCGCTCAAGTTTTTTATAAAGTTTTATTTCGAAAAAAATTATCACCGACGTTGGGAAGCTGCACTTGCTCACACATTTCATTTTAAAACAATTGGACACTCGTCGTATGCCCTTGCTTTTCGTGGAATGCAGCGCGTGATATTTTTCACAACATTGACGATTTTATTTTTATTGATATAACCGGAGAAGTTACCGATTGTATGCTGACCGAGCATGGTATTCTTGCCGAAATCGCTTCATTTCCATCGGGGCGGTCGGCGCTTATTAGAAAAATTGTAGACAGGCTTACGGTGCCGCCGGATGTTGCACTTTCATTTCTTGCGATGCACACAAAGGATTCTCTAGAAAAGAAATTTGCTGAGGCATTTGCACAGACTGTGGATGAAGCACTTGGTGAATGGCAAGAAAAACTTATCAAGGCTATTGGAACACTTGTCCACTATCACGCGCTACCCCACAAGATATATGTAACTGTGGATGACGATATCGCTGCCTACTTTCTGTCGGCGCTTAAAAAACCATTGCCGCAAGAGCTCATGGTCGGTCAAAATCCACCTGAGATAATTATTCTTTCTGCGTCAGAATTACGTTCATATGTTAAAATTGCAGGCATCGCGAACCCCGATCCATTTATTGCTCTGGAAAGCGTTTTTTTAGAAAAATTAGTATATTCAGATTAGCTAATATCTTCATATAATCAATTATGCCCAGACCATCATTTCAAGATATTGTTCCCGGAGCGGCGATCAATAAAAAAAATACCGATACCGGAGCGAAAGCGCCAGGAGCCTTCTCCTGCTGTGCTTGATGATTCTGCTGCTGTTGTGCCGCCTGTCGCCCGTATACGTCGTCCTGAGAAAAAACAGGGCACCGGGAAGCGTATTTTGCTGACACTTCTCATTGTTATTATTGTTTTTGGCGGAAGCATTTGGTTTGTATTAAAAACATCGGGTGCAACAATCACACTTACTCCAAAACAGGAGCAAACAGCCGTTAATGCCACGTTCACTGCTTCGCAAAACGGCGGAGATATCACATTTCAAACTGAAAGCATAACGAAGGCTGGTCAGCTTGTTGTGCCTGGTACGACGCAGGTTGAATCAGACACAAAAGCTTCTGGTACTATTACTATCTATAACACCTCTTCAGTCAGCCAGTCGCTCATAGCTACCACCAGGTTTGCAACACCCTCAGGTCTCATATTCAGGATTTCAAAAGGGGTTACTGTTCCAGCTCAGAAAGGATCAACGCCGGGCAGTATCGATGCTGTGATTACTGCGGATAAGGCCGGTTCAGATTACAATGTTGGTCTGACCGATTTTACTATTCCCGGCTTCAAGGGAGAAGCAAAGTATACAAAATTCTATGCTCGTAGCAAAACATCAATTGATGGCGGATCTTCGGGCATACAGCCCGCAATCGATTCATTAGCTAAGGCTTCGGCCGAGCAGAAAATTCAGGATCAGCTGGCAAAAGCGCTATCTACTGAAGCAGCAAAAGATGTTCCCGGTGGCTTTGTTATGCCTCTTAATGCATACACTATTAAGTATGATCCTTTGACCTCTGTCGCATCTTCAACCAGTATCGTACTTTCTGAGCAGGCAACTTTGCTTGGATATATGTTTAATGAATCGCAGCTTGTTCAGAGCATTATGCAACAGGCTGGTATCTCTGATCTTGGCAATGACGTAACCATTCCGTATCCAGACAACCTTGTATTTACTCCTGCACCTGTCGCTACTGACGCAAGCAGTACCATCACATTTACCCTAGAGGGAACCACTACGCTTGTAGCTCATGTTGATGCAGATACGCTCAAACAACAGCTTGCTGGTATGCCACGAAAGAGTCTTGTTGCCATCCTTTCAAATTACCCGGGTATTATAAAAGCTCAGGCTGTAGTTGAGCCATTTTGGCGCAGTACGTTCCCCGCAGATACCGGCAAAATATCAATCATTGTCACGACTCCGGCAACTGTTCAATAATATACTTGACGGAATACCCCTATATCTGCTAGTATAGGTGAACGTTTTGATTTTTGGTAAACGAATGGATAAAAACCAAACTACAGCTGAAACAGTTACCGGCATTGTCACCGAGGCATTGCCGAATACTTTGTTTCGTGTAAAGCTCGATAGTGACGGCACAGAGCAGCTTTGTTATCTTGCTGGTAAAATGAGAATGAATCGTATAAAGGTTCTCATTGGCGACAAGGTTATTATGGAGCTTGAGCCGTATGGAGGTAAGGCCAGAATCATCAAAAGACTCTAAAATTTTTAAGACAAAAATATAATGAAGGTCAAATCATCAGTTAAAACAATGTGCACCAAATGTAAAGTAGTCCGACGCAAGGGCTATGTATACATTGTCTGTGACGCTAATCCGCGCCACAAGCAGCGACAGGGCTAAATTTAAATTATATATACTGAAACCATGAGAATCATCGGCATTACACTTCCTAATGAAAAACGCATTGAAATTGCACTTACTGCAATTTTCGGTATCGGCAGATTCGGGCACATACAATTCTCAAAGAAGCGACTGTTGAATTTGGTAAAAAAGCGGGCGAGCTCACTCCTGACGAAGAAAATAAAATCAGAAGCATTATTGAACGCGGCGGATTCAAGATAGAAGGCGATCTTAAGCGCGAAGTGGCAGCAAACATTAAAAGACTTAAGGATATCAAATCATATCGAGGAGTCCGACATATGAAGCGTTTGCCAACTCGAGGCCAACGCACAAAGACTAATGCCCGTACACTGAAGGGTGTCAAGAAGACGATGGGTAGCGGTCGCAAGAAAGCTGAAAAAACATAAAATGGGAAAAAAACGCATTGTTAAAACGGGAGGAACAGAAGGAACGGCCGAAAAGGCTCAGCCAGCTCAGACAAGCTCAAAGAAACGCTTTGATGCAGGTAATTTGTATGTTCAGTCAACCTACAATAATACGAAAGTCGTATTAACCGATCCAAAAGGTAACACGCTTGCCTGGTCGACAAGCGGGAGCCTTGGATTTAAGGGTGCCAAGAAAGGTACACCCTTTGCTGCAGCCAAAGTCGGTGAAATTGTCGGTACGAAAGCTCAGGCAATGGGGATGAAAGAAGTTGCGGTTACCATCAAGGGCGTTGGTTCAGGACGAGAATCGGCAGTACGAGGTTTTATCTCAAAATCTATCGGTATTTCAATGATTAAAGATATGACACCGGTTCCATTCAATGGCCCAAAGCCGCCAAAACCACGTCGTGTCTAGGCTTATGGATGTGTTTTAAATTTAATAAAGATTATGATTATTGGACCAAAATATAAAATAGCTCGTCGTCTGGGCCCTGGAGTTTTTGAAAAAACTCAGACCCAAAAGTTTGCCCTCTCGCAAGCACGCAAGGGTAAGGGTGACAGCCGTGGACCAAAAACAGATTTCGGCATTCAAATGCTTGAAAAGCAGAAGGCTCGTTTTAGCTATGCGCTTACCGAGCGACAGTTTTCTAAGTATGTAAAGCAGGCTCTTGAAAAAAAGGGTACCAATCGTGATCTTTTGTACCACATGCTCGAGACTCGTCTCGACAATGTCGTACTCCGTGCTGGTTTTGCAGCAACACGCTTAGCGGCTCGGCAGATGGTCTCTCACGGTCATCTTATGGTAAATGGCCGCCGAGTAACTATTCCTTCCTACCAAGTTAAGGTTGGTGATAAAATTTCTATTCGCGAAGGAAGCACAAAAAAGACCCTCTTTTTAAACATTGAAGAGAGAATTAAAGGCGCTCAAGCTCCATCATGGCTTGCCAACGACCTTGAAAAGAAAGTCATTACTGTTCAGGGTGCACCGAAGCTTAATCAGACACAGCTCATCTTTGATATTGGCCAGGTACTTGAGTTTTACAGCCGATAAACATTGATAAAGGCTAGGGTATTTACAAAATACAAAAAATAGATTATATTTTTATACACTAATAACCAACGCTATGTCTGACTTTAATATCGTTTTGCCATCAAAGCCAAAGATTGTCCACGAAGAAAATTCGCAGGGCTCATATGAAATAGACGGTCTTTATCCTGGCTATGGCCATACTCTTGGAAACAGCCTTCGCCGAATCATCCTTTCTTCGCTTCCCGGCGCTGCGATTACTTCCATCAAGATTGCGGGCGTCAGCCATGAATTTTCTACATTAGATGGCGTTAAAGAAGATGTTATCACAATCCTTCTCGGCCTTAAAAAGGTCAGAATTCAGATGATCACCGACGAACCGCAGGTAATTACCCTTAAAGTTAAGGGAATTAACGAGGTAACGGCGGCAGATATTAAGGTTTCCGGTCAGATTGAAATTTTGAATCCTGAACTCATTATTGCCCACATCACCGACAAAAATACTGAGCTCGACATTGAAATGACGGTTGAGAAGGGGCTTGGTTACGTGTCAAAAGAAGTTCTACAGAAAAATCGCGTTGATATCGGCAGTATTACCCTCGATGCAAGCTTTACACCTATTAAGCGAGTTCACTATGAAGTTGTAAATATGCGCGTTGGTGATCGGACTGATTTCAACCGTCTCAAGATCTTTATCGAAACAGATGGTACCATGACTCCAAAAGAAGCCCTCGAACGATCTATTGAAATTATGATTGCACAGCTTCGCGCCATTGTTGGATTCAAACAGCAGGAAGAAGAACTTGCTCCAGCTGCCTCTTCAGCCGATAAAACAGAAGCACATGTTGCCCGCGAAGCTGATACCGAATCATTGAAGACGCGGATTGAATCGCTCAATCTTTCTCAGCGCACAATGAATGCCCTCTCAAACGCAAATATCAGGACTGTTGGAGGATTGAGCCGAAAATACGAGCAGGACATTCTTGAAATCGAAGGCTTGGGAGCAAAAGGTCTCCAGGAAATCAAGAAGGCCCTGAGCGTGTACGGTATTGTTTTGAAAAGTTAAAATTACATGAGACACCACAACGCAAACAGAAAATTCGGACGACCAGCAGATGCTCGTAAAGCGCTTATGCGTTCGCTTGCTCAAGCTCTTGTTATCCGTGAGAAAATCCAGACGACAGAAGCTAAGGCAAAAGAACTTCGACCATTTGTCGAGAAGCTCATCACGCGCTCGAAGACAGGCAGTATTGCCACGAAGCGTTTTCTCATCACTCAGCTTGGACATGAGGGTGCAAACAAGCTTATAGATACCGTCGGCCCTAAGTTTAAGGAGCGCGCTGGCGGCTATACCCGCATTACCAAGCTTCCGGTCCGCATGTCAGATGCAAGCCGTATGGCACAAATTGAATTTGTATAAAATATGAAATACACACTGGACGCAGAAAACAAAAAAGTAGGACGCGTAGCTTCAGCAGCCGCTACGCTTCTTATGGGCAAAAATACGACCGAATATGTCCGTAACGCCATTCCTGATGTTCAAGTGGAAATTATCAATGCTGCTAAAGCTGATATTTCTCTCAAAAAGAAAGAACAGAAACTCAAATCTCGCTACACCAAGTACGCCAGTGGTATCATTACTCCGACTGTTGCCGGTGTTTTAGAAAAGAAAGGTCACGAAGAGTTGTTCCGCTTGGCTACTTACGGTATGCTGCCAAGCAACAAACTGCGATCGAGAATGATGAATAATCTGAAAATTTCAGAATAATAACCGTACTATCTTTAAATAAAATTATTATGAATAACGAGGATAAAAAATATATAGAGACAGTTGGTCGCCGCAAGACGTCGGTTGCGCGTGTTCGTATTACCGAGGCAGCCAAGACAACATATCTTGTCAATGATAAAGAACTTGCTGATTATTTTCCTACAGCCGAGCTTCAGCGCGTTGCCACCAGAAGCATTTGCAACTTCGAAGACCCCCGCAAAATTTAAGGTCACAGCTCTTGTTAAGGGAGGCGGTATCAGCTCGCAATCGGTCGCGGTTCGCCATGGTATTTCCCGTGCTCTTATTGAATACGATAAGCTTCTCCGTGCGCCATTGAAATCGGAAGGATTCTTGAAGCGCGATCCTCGTGCTAAGGAGCGCCGCAAGTTCGGCCTCAAGAAGGCTCGCAAGGCTCCACAGTGGAGTAAGCGATAAATCTATTTCAAAAAATTCCTCCAAAACGAGGAATTTTTTGTTTTAACTGTGAACAATCTGTTGGTGTAAAACGTATTTGTACTGTAGAGTTATGTTTATATGAAAAACTCACAAAAAGGTTTTATTGTCCCTTTAATAATAATTGGTGTTTTGTTGCTTACTATATTAGGGGTGTATTGGTATCTCAATACTCAATATTACTTTTTATCAAATTCAAATGGTGTAGAAAATGTAGCCTCTATTGCAGTTTCAAAAAATGATGTATCAATATGTAATAAAATAACACTCACACCGATTTTTCATCAATGGAGTATCAGTGCTCAGGGATTAAGAAACGTGTGTATTGTGCAATTTGCTGTAGTAAAACAAGACGCAAGCATCTGTACTATGGTTAGAGGAATCGATGAGTCTTTGGCATATCGATGTTATGTTGCAGTAGCCTATAGAAGCAAAGATATAAATGTCTGTAAGAATATAGATAATACCCAATCTTTTTATTATAAGATGGAATTTTCAGAATGTATCATTGGAGTAGCTGAAGCTACAAAAAATAGTTCTTATTGTTCCATGATAAGTGATGTTAATTATAGAAATGAATGTCCTGGCTCTGATTATAAGATCGACACTCTCGGAATGTAATTAAATATATAAGGTTATAAAATTTGACTTCTGCATAAAATCTTTTAAAATAGAGTCCTATGCAGGATGAAAATAATCAGAACAAACAAGATATTCAAGGCGATACCGAGCCGATTGTGGAAGCGGAAGAAGATAATGAATTTGTACCGGAAGACGGCGAGGGGAATACCGCCACTACGAAAGATACCGTTAAAGAGTTACGCGAAAAATTGAAGAAAGCAGTAGCGGAAAAGCAGGAATATCTCGATGGCTGGCAGCGCGCCAAGGCGGAATTTATCAATGCCCGCAAGCGCGATGAGGAAGACAAGAAAGAGTTTGCCAAGTTTGCCAAAGCCGGACTCGTAGAAGATATGCTTCCTGTGCTTGAAAGCTTCGAGATGGCAAAAGCAAATAAGGAAGCGTGGGAAGCGGTTGATAAAAATTGGCGGATCGGTGTGGAGCATATTTACACCCAGCTTCTTAAAGTTTTGGAAGACAATGGCGTCAAAGAAATCAATCCTATTGGCGAAAAATTTGATCCAATGCGAGACGAGGCCGTCTCATTTGAGCCTGTTGCCGACAAGAAGCTGGATCAGACTATCACTAAAGTAATTCAGAAAGGCTATAGCATTGCCGGCAAAGAAGTGAAGGCGCCGCGCGTCATTGTGGGTGAATTCAAAAAGGAATAATAAGGCGTGAAAATGTTTGTATAATTTAATGCTTAAAGTAAACAACAAACAGCATATTCGTTTTATCAGACTCGAGCAGCCGACCGTATGGGTAGTGCTTGCTATTTTGCTTGAAACACGAGGTGATGAAACGGTCGCAATTTCGGAACCGAAAGTTGTAAAGATTATCCCAAAAACAGTCCGCATGCTGGCGGGCACTGTTGGAAGCTCTGTGCTTGCCCTAGGCACATCTGCATGCCAGGCGCCGGCTTGTCGCGCTGTCGCATCTCCATATATAGGCGCGATTTTTGGCACTGTAAACTCACGAGTAATTATCGGTCTAGCACCGATGCCACCAACTGATCATAATTAATCTGTTTTATTAAACGCATTAATTATTTTATCTATGGCAAAAATTATCGGTATCGATCTCGGTACCACAAATTCCGCGGTAGCGGTCATGGAGGGGGGCGAAGCACGAATTATTGAGAATACTGAGGGTGCACGTACGACTCCATCGATTGTCGCCCAGTCAAAAACAGGTGAAAGAATTGTCGGTTTGCTCGCACGCAGACAGGCAGTCACAAATCCAAAAAATACGATCTATCAGATCAAGCGCTTCATCGGCCACAACTATGATGAACCCGCTGTTCAAAAGGACATAAAATCTGTGCCATTTGAAACGCGCAAATCAACGAATGGAGGCATCGAGGTGAAGATGGGTGATGCATGGTATCGTCCAGAAGAAATCTCGGCAATGATTCTTCAGAAGCTTAAGGCTGATGCTGAAGCAAAACTGGGAGTAAAAATTACTGAGGCGGTGATTACGGTGCCTGCATATTTTAATGATGCTCAGCGTCAGGCGACAAAGGATGCCGGCAAAATCGCAGGTCTCGACGTGAAGCGTATCATCAACGAGCCGACGGCTGCAGCGCTTGCGTATGGTTCCGACAAAAAGAAAGATGAAAAAATCGCTGTCTTCGATTTCGGCGGCGGTACGTTCGATATCTCGATTCTAGAAGTTGGCGGTGATGTGGTGGAGGTAAAATCGGTCGACGGCGATGCTCACCTGGGTGGAAAAGATATCGATCAGAAAATTATTGCATGGCTCGCCGGAGAATTCAAAAAAGAAAATGGCATTGATCTCATGAAAGATTCGCTGGCTGTACAGCGCCTTGATGAAGCAGCAGAAAAAGCCAAGATCGAGCTTTCATCTGCGGTGCAGGCTGAAATCAATATCCCGTTTATTTCCTCAGGCAGCGATGGCCCGAAGCATCTTGTAACGAGTTTGACACGAGCAAAGCTTGAAGAGTTGACTCGGGAATTTATCAATCGCGCCATGGAAATCACCAAGCGCGCTGTCGAAGCCTCACCGTTTAAAATTGCTGATATTAATGAAGTTGTGCTCGTTGGGGGACAAACCCGCATGCCGGCAATGCAACAGGCCGTGAAAGCGTATTTCGGCAAAGATCCACACATGGGTGTCAATCCCGATGAAGTAGTGGCTGTTGGTGCTGCTATCCAGGGAGGCGTCATTTCCGGAGACGTCAAAGACATTCTCCTTTTGGATGTTATTCCGCTTTCATTGAGTATCGAAACTATGGGTGGTGTTGCTACAAAACTCATCGAGAAAAATAGCACAATTCCAACATCTCGTTCTCAAGTATTCTCAACAGCAGCTGATAATCAGACATCGGTAGAAATTCACATTGTCCAGGGCGAGCGTGTCATGGCTGCCGACAATAAGTCGCTCGGCAAATTTATTCTCGACGGTATTCCGCCATCTCCTCGGGGCATGCCTCAAGTAGAAGTATCGCTCGACGTAGATGCCAACGGTATCTTGAATGTAAAAGCAAAAGAAAAAACAACAGGCAAAGAACAGTCGATCACTATTCAGGGCAGCTCCGGTCTTTCAAAAGAAGATATTCAGAAAATGCAAAAAGACGCTGAAAATGCATGCATCTGACGACCAAAAAAAGAAAGACATTGTTGAAGCGAAAAACATTGCCGAACAGCTCGTTTACACCTCTGAAAAAGCTTTGAAAGACGCAGGCGACAAGGTGCCGGCTGATGTCAAAACATCCGTTGAGGCAAAAGTGGCCGAACTCAAAACTGCTAAAGATGCTACAACTCCGAACATTGATGATATCAAAAGAGCTACAGAAGCACTCTCGGCTGAAATTCAAAAAATAGGGCAAGCCATGAATAGTGCAGCCTCTGCCGCTCAGACGCCGCCAAATCCAGAAGGAACGGTGCGTGATGCTGAGACCAAGGAGCCGGGTACTGATTCAGCCCAGCCAGGAACAGGAGAGACTAAGTAAATATATTCAGAACATCTTGTTTTGGCGTGTGTCATGCAAGATGTTTTGTACCATGTTTATTTAAAACATCAAGACGAAACTTGTATATAATGATAAAACTATGCCAAAGAATTACTACGATATATTAGGAGTACAAAAAGGTGCGTCGAAGGATGATATTAAAAAAGCGTTCCGGAAGCTTGCACACGAGTACCATCCCGACAAAAAAGGCGGTAACGAAAGCAAATTCAAAGAAGTGAATGAGGCATATTCAGTGTTGTCCGATGATGCCAAACGGAATGAGTATGATACGTATGGCCGCACGGCGAGCGGTGCCGGATCAAATGCTGGCGGTCAGGGAGCAGGCGGATTTAATCCAAATGACTTCGGTTTTGATTTTTCCGGATTTACCAATGGCCAAGGCCAGGGTTTTCAAGATTTTGACATCGGCGATATTTTTGGATCATTTTTCGGCGGAGGCGGCCGCGGTGGAAATACAGCACGACAAAAACGAGGATCTGATATCTCTATTGATATTGAAATTGCATTCAATGAAGCGGTATTTGGTATTGAACGGAAGGTTATGCTCATGAAGACGAGTGTCTGTGATGTCTGCGGTGGATCTGGAGCTGAAAAAAATTCTGAGATGAAAACCTGCTCGACATGTAATGGCAAAGGCCAGATTCACGAAGCCCGCACATCATTTCTTGGATCATTCACATCAGTTCGCACATGTCCGACATGCAACGGCAGAGGGAAAATTCCAGTTCAAAAATGCAGAAATTGCGCCGGGCTTGGAGTGGTTCGCAAGCAGGAAGAAATAAGTATTCGAATTCCTGCTGGTATTAACGATGGCGAAATGATTCGTATGAGCGGTATGGGAGAAGCTGTCGCAGGAGGTATTTCTGGGGATCTCTATATAAAAATTCACGTTAAAAAGCATCCGTTTTTCAGAAAGGATGGCATCAATCTTCTGACAGATCTCAATATCAATCTTTCCACTGCACTTCTCGGAGGAGAATATATGCTTCAAACGCTTGATGGACCGATTACTATCAAAATCCCTGTTGGTGTCAATTACGGCGAGGTCTTGCGTGTTAAGGGCAAAGGAGTACCGATTGATCGCAGCAAACGCGGCGACATTCTTGTAAAGATTAATATCAAACTCCCGGCAAAAATTTCAAAGACTGCCGCCAAGCTTATTGAAGAACTCAAAAAGGAAGGAATATGATACACTTGAGATATGTCGCATAAGTATCATAATCCAAGCGGTTTTCCTGAAAATCTTCCGGAAGAACAAATTGTCGAAGAAAAGCTCAAAGCGAGCATTAGAAAAGAGGCTGAGCTTTTTGGCTATGTTCCGCTCGAAACGTCAGCAGTTGAATATCTCGATACGCTTTCCACAAAAGGTGAAATTAATAAAGAGATTTATACTATCTCCCGGGCACTTGGTGAGGGCGACGCCGAAGCTGGCGAGTCGGATAGAGCGCTTCGCTTTGATCTCACTGTACCGTTTGCACGGTATACGGCGCAACATTATGAGGATTTAATTTTCCCGTTCAAACGCTACCAAATTCAAAGAGTGTGGAGGGGGGAGCGCCCGCAAAAAGGCAGGTTCCGAGAATTTTATCAGGCGGATATTGATGTTGTTGCCAACGGTGCATTACCACTTCATTTTGATGCTGAAAGTGGCTGCAGTAGCATTCAAAATTCTTGAGGGCTTTGAATTCGGTAATTTTACGATTCACATCAACAACAGAAAATTCCTGCAGGGAATCATTGAAACTTTTGGAGTTTCCGATGTTCCTGCAGCCATGCGCATCATTGATAAATTTGATAAGGTTGGCAAAGAGGCTACTCAGGATTCTCTCACAAAAGAACTCAGCATCAGCAAGGAGACGGCGTTTGAAATTTTAGATATTTTAGATAAAAAAATAGATATCCAAAATATCGAGACATTGGATCGTATTCATCACCGCTTGACCGCTGAGAATGCTGCGCGCAATGATAGTTCAGAAAATTTAACACTCGGTTTTGCTGAACTAAAAGAAGTAGCTGAGTTTCTCCGTCATACGAGAGCGAGGACTGGAAAATTTGTTGTTGATCTTAAAATTGCTCGGGGATTAGAATATCACAGGTACAGTTTTTGAGACAACAATTGATGACCTGGAAAAATACGGCAGCATCTGCTCCGGCGGACGCTATGCTGATTTGGCTGGAAAATTTATCAGCCGAACGCTGCCCGGTGTCGGCATTTCTATTGGGCTGACGCGTCTGCTTGATATTATGAAACATGAAAAGCTGGGAACAGCCGCAAAAAAATCAACGGTAGATGTTGTCATTGGTATTAAGCCTATTGCTAAAGATGAGAAAAATGATGAGCGAGTCCAGGCCAATGCTCTTGCAGAAAAACTTCGAGAACAGGGAATCAAAACGGAAGTGTTTTACAAAGACGATGAAAGTCTCGGCAAACAAGCTCAGTTTGCGGAAAAACGTCAAGCGAGTGTACTCATAATAAATACAGATCCTGAAAAAGAGATGTTTGATGTTAATAATTTAGATGGGACCACGGTAAATATTGCCGGTTTTGAAGCACTCATTAAGACTATTTTTTCTAAAATAAAAGCTGATTAAGAGGAAAAGTTGACTTCCTACAGTGTTCGTGTAGGATTAAGCTATAATCTATTTATTAATGATACAGATTCGAGAACAATACCGGTTGGAGTTTCCAGAGGTCAATGCATTAGTTGGCCGCAATATTTAAATTTTCACGTTAGAAACGCCCTTTGTGTGGCGTTTTTTGTTTAACTAAATGGCAAAAGCAATTTCAAAAAAAACAGCATTGAAGACTGGATCAAAGCGGACAAAATCGCAGCTTGCCCGACCGCTTGATTTTCTACGATTTATCTATTCAAAAAAAGGTGATTTTTGGAAAGCTGAACGCGAGGCACAGCTTGTGCGGCTTTTTAACATTTGCGTAGACAAAGTTCCGGCTTACAAACCATTTCTTAAGACTCACGGCATCAATCCAGTAAAGATAAAAACATATGAAGATTTCAAGAAAGTTCCTATTATGAATAAGGCAAATTATCTTCGGCAGTATCTATTAGAAGAACTCTGTATGCAGGGAACGCTTACGCAATCGCTTGTATTTACGTCAACGTCAGGCTCCACCGGTGCGCCATTTTATTTTCCTCGCAACAGTATTCTTGACTGGCAATCGTCCATTTGTCATGAAATGTTTTTAAAGACAAGCAATATTGATAAGGAAAAATCGACGCTCGTGCTTGTATGTTTTGGCATGGGTGTCTGGATTGGCGGTGTCATTACATACGAAGCTTTTAAAACAATTTCTGAGCGCGGATATCCGCTTACTATTCTTACACCAGGCGTCAACAAAAAAGAAATTTACGAGGCGCTTAAAAATATCGGCGGCAAATTTGATCAGGTCATTCTCTGTGGCTATCCACCATTTATGAAAGACGTGATCGATGAAGGAGAAGATCATGGGGTGTTCTGGCACAATTATAATCTTAAAATAATTTTTGCCGCTGAAGGATTTTCAGAAAAATTCCGCGAATACATTTTGGAGAAGACCGGTATTAAAAATGTACTGCGCGACACAATGAATGTCTATGGCAGCGCCGATCTTGGCACCATGGCGCAGGAAACTCCTCTCAGCATTTTTATCCGTCGTCTGGCACTCAAGCATAAAAATCTCTATACAAAGCTTTTTAAAGAGGCTAATCGGTTGCCAACGTTTGCCCAATTTAATCCTCACTTCATCAATTTTGAAGAAATAGACGGCAAAGTCTACTGCAGCGGAAGCAATGCCCTGCCGCTCCTGCGCTACGAAATCGGCGACAACGGCGGCGTAATGGATTTTAATGATGTCGAAAATATTTTTAAGGAAGAAGGTTTTGATCTTCGCAAAAAGGCACATGAGGCGGGTATTGAAGACACCATTGCTGAGTTGCCTTTCGTGTATGTGTACGAACGTACAGATCTTTCTACAAAGCTCTATGGCGCCATTATTTTCCCTGAATATATCAAAGGAGGTCTCCAGCATCCGAGCATTGATAAATATATAACCGGAAAATTCACAATGTCGACCGAGCATGACAGCGATCAGAATGAGTTTCTCAGCATTAATGTGGAATTAAAGCAGGGGATTATAGAGTCAGACTGGCTCAAATCGGAAGTACAAAACAAAATTTCAGAGTCTCTGCTTGAAAAAAGCGCTGAACATAAAAATAATGCGCATATGCTCCCGGGACGTGTTGATCCCCGCATCGTCTTTTGGCCGCATGGCGATCCGACACACTTTGGCCTCGGCACCAAGCAGAAATGGGTCAAGAAATAATATCAAAGTTTAGAAAAAAACCGCCTCAGTTCAATAAAGAAAAGAGTCGGTTTTGTTTTTTTGTACAAAAAAGATCAAAGATTTGCCCGCAAAAAATTGAGGGCGTTTCCAAACATGACACAGTTCACAAGATCTTCGGAATGTGCAGCGGAAGCTCCCAGCCAGTCGGCCAGATATCCACGAAGGACGATATCCTTGTTGGCACCGTTTAACGGGAGAGGTTCGACAGGATGACGCGAACGCATCCGACCATCGGTATCAACATGTTTGTTCATGAGTTCGAATTGAGCGCGCTGCGCCGCGACTGTCATTGTCTCATAGATTCCATCAGTGCCGATAGCCACAGAGTTTTCGCCGCACACCTGTAAAAGATGCATCAGATGCCTCCGAAACGGTTCGAGGGAATTGTCGCTTGCGTCAAGTCCGAAGGTGAGGGTGTATAGACCCACAACACCATGATGTCGCACAATGCCTTCAAGGATGTCCACGGGAAGATTGCGGGGATTGTCGTACACTTTGTACGCACCTGTGTGGGTGGCCAGAATCGGGAAGCGGATATACTTGTATTCTTTAAGAATGTCGCGCGCCGTGGCATGCCCGATATGGGAGAAATCCATCCACATTCCGGCCTCCTGGAGCATCTGAAGAAATTTGCTGCCGGCAGCTGTGAGGCTCTTATTGCTAAGAAATCCGCCTCCATAAATATTTTCACCTTTGTACGCGATAGTCATGAAGCGGATACCAAGCTTCCGAAGACTGATCATGACCGCGGGAGTAGCATCCAGTGGGGGATGTTGAAGGCCGAGCACAACCTTGATACCGTTTGAGAGGTCTGTGATGTCTGCAGCTTTGCGCACGACTGTAACGCCAGGCTGCGCCTTAAGCGTCTGCAGTGTTTTTCTGACCTCAACGAGAATTTCTTCCGAAGAAGTGATGAGAGGGGGTGCGGCCGTGCAGAAGACAATAGCCGGCCGCGGGAAGTCGGCACCGAAGAACATAGGCATCGTTTGCCGTTGCGGAAATGCCATCATATCAACGAACAGACTCATAATATCCTCCAAAAAGGGAATGAAAACTACATGAGAAATCTGCCGCGGAGTATAACATTTATTTCTATATAAGTCAACGAGATACTACAGGCGGTTGTTTGATATACTGATCTATATATTTAATTTGATAACGCTATGGACCTTGCCAAAAAATTGACGCAGGAAGCAAATAGAGACATTTCATCAAAGCCTGTTCTTTTTAATCTCTCAGACGAGAAAGACAGGGCTGCGGTAAGTAAGCTTTTTGATAATGGCAGCATTCAGCACATTGTTGACGATTATGAAGAAGAGCAGCTTGAGCTTTTTGGCGTCAAAAATCCGACAAAAGTATATACCCCGACGTACAGGCAGGAATTTAAAGCATTTTATGAAAATTTGCAGAAAATCCAGCCTCTCTGGCAGCATGGCTTGTGGGTATTTTTCCCGTGGATTTCAAAATTGACTCATGTTTTGCCGGAAGCTGATTTTCAGATGGTGCGCACAGCCCGCAACAGAAACCTTATCAATCAGGAAGAGCAGGACAAATTTTATAACGCCACCGTTGGCATTGGTGGACTGAGTGTCGGATCGAGTGTAGCGTTTGCTCTTGCGCTTCAAGGCGGAGCAAAGCACATGAAGCTCGCCGACATGGATCGCCTCGCGCTTTCAAATACAAATAGGATTCTTTCCGGCGTCGACAATCTCGGAGTGCTTAAAGTGAATATGGCTGCCCGATTTATTTATGAAATCAATCCTTACGCCGTTGTGGAAACATTTCCTGACGGTATTCAGCCTGACAATGTTGATACCTTTGTCAAAGGGCTTGATGTCATGATTGATGAACTCGACAATCTTGCCGTAAAATTTCTCATTCGCGAAAATGCCAAGAAACACCGTGTGCCAATTGTCATGGCTGCAGACAACGGTGACAATGCGGTCGTTGATGTTGAACGATACGATCTCGATCGAAACACCCCATTTTTCCAAGGCAGGCTTCCTGGGGTGACCTATGAATCATTGAGCAAGCTTGATAAATTTGGCATCGGCAAAACAATTACTCAGCATGTCGGACCAGAAAATGTCACTGAGCGCATGCAGCAATCGCTCATGGAAATGGGGAAAACGATTGTTTCGTGGCCGCAGCTTGGCGGTGCAGCACTCGTCAATGGTGCCGCTGTTGCATACTGTGTACGCAGAATCTTAAACAAACAGCCGCTTGAATCAAACCGCTCTCTTATCGTTATGGATAGCATATTGAATCCGCATTACAATACTCCGGAGCAAGTGGCTCACCGCAAAGAAGTCGCTGATAATTTTAAGAAAATTTTCGGATTATAGAATATTATCGATAGATAATAAAAGAAAAAGGGCAACTAGACGATAGTCGCCCTTTTTAGGAGCCCGTTTGCCGCACGGACAACACCTCAACCGTGAGGATACTTCTTCTGCAGCGTGGATTTTGCGGCCATACGAACTTTTTCCGATGACCCATCAACAGATAGATCTCTTAACACATCATCAGGTGTATCCATTTGTTGAGCAACGAGAGATCTGTGCTCAGGATCCAGACTCCTGGCGAGTTGACGCAGATCATGAGACTTGAGCTTCTCCAAAGTAGAGAAAGTATCAACGGCTACAACTTGTGCCATTCCCCACATAGGGAACTCCTTCACAATAAGACCAAAGAACTGGAAAGAACGCATACTGCACAAAAGTCCCGGCTTTTGTGCAGCCGGGATATATTTAGGTTTGAGGGTTAGCTAAATATGTTTCGGCTATACAAAAGCGACAGATGTTGCATCTGCTGGGGCGTTAGTATCTGCTGCTGACAGTCGAAATATATTCGCATAATATGTGCCATATAATATTCTCAGCTAATTTTTTTGTCAAATCACATCTGTTTGATTTTCATAACAACTTATCCCAGAAATCAGTACAGCCATAAAAATAGTTGTTATGAAGTAAAAATAAACAGCTAAATTTTCCCTAGATTAAATACTGTTATATGTTTCAGTCTTTCAACAGGTTTTGACACATACGTTAAGATGTTATTTTATTGTTGTTGGATATAGACAACAATTTTAATGGTATTACTATCAAAAATAGAGTTTTTTGACAATTGTTTTATGTGCCAAAAGCACAGGAGTCATTCATGAACAAGAGATTGAGATCGCCACTTAATGTCCAGATTGAAGTCACTGGAGAATGTACGAGTAGATGCGTTCATTGCTATAATTTTTGGAGGGAAAAAGACGAGAAGACAGCATCTTGTTTACAGAATGTTTCACTCAGTGAAAAAGATGCCTTAAGCATACTTGCAAAACTTGGTGAGGCTGAAGTATTTAATGTGAGCATAACTGGTGGGGAACCTCTTCTTAATTTTACAACAACTCTCTCGAGCATCGAGTATGCTCGATCAATGAATATGGGGGTTGGTTTAAATTCAAATCTTGTGCCACTTACTGTAGAAAAAGCAAGAAGTCTTAAGCGCGCAGGACTTGATCATACACTAACCTCGATTCTAGGTCCCACCCCTGAGATACACGACTCCATTACCCAAAGACAGGGGTCTTTTAGAAAATTGGTTGAAGGAATCAAAAATGCTCAGGATGCTGGAATTCGAGTATCGGCGAATATGGTTGTTTCTCAAATTAATCACGGTCAAGTGATAGAAACAGCAAAATTTGTTGCCAAGCTCGGAATCAATAACTTCATGGCAACTAAAGCCGGATGTCCTGGAAACTGTTCAGACTTCTCTCATCTACAAGTAAATCGACCGCAATTAATTCAGTTTCTCAACGACCTTTGTTGGATCCACGAAAATCTCGGCCTTCATGTGGATAGTCTTGAGCCAATCCCGTATTGTGGTTTGTATGGCGTCAAACACCCAGAACTATTTACGTCGAGAAGATGTAATGCGGGAGTTACTACAGCCACTATCTCATACGATGGTTCAGTGAGGCCTTGTCCTCATCTCGACACATCATGTGGGAATTTACTAAAAGAAGACCTTGGTACGATTTGGGCAAAAATGGATCCGTGGAGCCAAAGAGTCAATGTCCCTACCGAGTGCTCGACTTGCAACATGCTTAACATGTGCGGTTCCGGTTGTCGGATGGAGGCAAAAACTAGTACCGGTAAAATTAATGGGTTGGACTCCCTAACTGCACTTGATCATGTCGAAGAAATGATAGAGGCCATTAAACTTTCAAAGAAACATCCACAGAAAGTTTCAATCGGCTGTTTTAAAACGCCAATTTTTAGATTAAGAAGGGAAGCTTTTGGCGGGGTCTTTGTTTCTAGTAATAATAACGTGTTTTTGGATCACAACGGTTTTGCTGTATTAAGTCAGTTGAAATCTGAGACCACATACAACATTGTTACCAAAACAATTGACTGGTGGGGACTTGATCCACAGGAGTTTGTGTGGGGACTTGCACGTCGCAATGCTGTATCATTGATATAAAAATTAATAGTACATTCAAATAGAAAGGAGGTGATAATTATCATGCAGCAAGAAGATGGTTTCGTGTCTCTTGTGGAGACGGAAGTACGGACTGGCACACAAAGTCTGTCGTGTGACAACGGTGCCTGCTACGACTGTGTCTCATGTGACTGCGCCAGTGACTGTGATAAGTAGAACGACAGGAGAGGCGGATTAAACCCCGACCTCTCCTTTTATTTTATGCTACAATTTAACTACAAACATGATATTTAAAATAAATTTAACAAAAGATGATTTTCTGGAAAGTGTATATAAGAATTCAATGAGTGATTTAAATATTTTCTATGAAATTAACTGGATACACCATCTTCCCAAAATCGTTATTGTTGATAATCGTGAAACTATCAATCTTTTGAAAGGTGAGGAAACTGAGAAATGGATAGTCGGTTGGTCAGAAGGGAAAACAGTATATATATTAAATAAGGATAATTTTGGAAAAGAGAGTGATCATGTGTACCACCCAGATGAGTACTCTGCATTAATAAAGCACGAACTAAGCCACTCTTTTTATAATATTCTTGCAGGCGGAAACCATACACCTGTATGGCTCAATGAGGGTGTTGCAATATATACATCGGGTCAAATTAAATTCAAGAAAAAACCGATAGTATTTAGTAAATTCCTTGAGTTTTATGAAGTTGGAGGAAAAGAGGTATATAGCGAAGCAGGTTTTTTTGTTGATGGTCTCGTTGAAAAATTTGGCAAGCAAAAGTTGCTCAATTTTATTAAAAATTTAAAGAATATTAAAACAAAAGAGAAGTTTGAAGAATCTTTCACAAAAGAATACGGATTCAATCTCACTTATGAAGAAATAAATAAACAGAGGCTAATTTGAGTAATTTAAGAAATTGAAAGATTAAATTTCAACACCCTACCTCTATAAGATATTGGTTTTATGGTGAAAATGAAAAACGACAAGTACCGCAAGATACGTGGCGGAAAAGCATTCATGATCAGGCTTTTTTGTCTGTGTGGTGCTGAACTGCTTCATTATCAAAAAGATAGTGATGGAAAACTGAAGCGTTGCTATCTTAATCGGATATTTGGACCAGAAAATTTTGAGAAATTGCAATATGATAGAGGGTCTACAGATCCTAAAAATATTGCGCCGCTCACATGCGCCACATGCAAACAAGTGATTGGTATGCCTATTGTTCATCACGACAGACGAATAGCTTTTCGCCTTCGGCAGGGATTTTTTACCAAAAAGAGAGATATCGAATAGACTTGGCAAAATGAATATTCATGGAGAGTGTTTGTATAACATAACAAAATAAAATTTAAATCAATAAACTCCTTTATTTAGCTGTTATAAACTAAAAATAAACCGCTGATTTTTAGCTATATTGCACAAGACTGGATGTTTTGGCACTTAAACAGCTTTTGACATATTTTCACGGGAATATAATAAATACTGTTGTGCTTTGACAACAAAAAACAGAATACTAAGCTTCCTTGTATATGCCTACTGAAATACAGGAGTTGACAGATATCTGGAATGGTTACACCGAACTCGAATTTAGATGGCTTGAGATAGTTTTAGCAAGATCAGTCATCTGTAAAAAAGATTTGCTTGAGCTTTTTGACCAGTTTGAAATAAGTTTTCCGGAAGCTGACTGGCGAGAAAGGATAACTCCGTGCGAGATGGGAAATTATCTTTTGGCAACAATCGAAAGGGAACATCTTCTGGAAAAAGTTAAAAAAATA
Organism: Candidatus Parcubacteria bacterium; assembly: GCA_963806325.1. GTDB lineage: Bacteria > Patescibacteriota > Minisyncoccia > Phycocordibacterales > JAKAEA01 > CAWDXL01. The sequence goes on along the minus strand of CAWDXL010000002.1, from coordinate 173,874 downwards.
GTGTGCAGCAAATACAAACACAAGTTTGCTTTCAGTGAAGCAGAAAGCTTGTACAATAAGCTCGAGCAGTGTGATAAAGAGCTTCTAAGAAAAATGTACCTCGCACTTTCAAACGACACCAAGATGCGGAATTTTATTTTATCGGACAAAAATCTCAACCACTGCAGCACATGCCAGCTCGTATTCTTTATTTTAGAGGAGATGTATAAGAGGTAACTGTGTTTTGTTTGATCCTAAGAACGACTTATTTTGAATTAGAGTACATTCTAAAAATGAATGTTGATACTGATCAACAACTTAGTGGAACTACCTTATGTCGCAGCGAAATTTACTGTTTAAACATTTAAACAACTTTTGACATATATAATGATAATATTTTATTTTTGTTGTTATATATAGACAACAATTATACAAAGATTATTCTAATTTTAGAGTTTTTAAGTTCTATACATTTAAATTTTACCTTGTAGGTAAAATTTTTACAGAAAGGTTTGACTTGTGAAAAAAGAGGACGTACTTATTGGGTTGGGATTGCTGACTATCTAAGGAATGTCGATGAGGTAATTTCAGCATTGGCGTATGGCTCTTGGTACTATGATGAGACATCAGTTGATGTTGATATCGCAATTATTGTTCCAAGTAGTTCTGGGATTGTTGATAGGTCAGTGTACATTTCATTAAAAAAACATCGGGAAATGCTGGTTTCAAAATGGAAATGTGACATTGATCTTGTGCCTCATACTCAGGATGAGGTTGAAGATATTGGGTCACCTCTATGGTATCCACGTTACAACCCATCGCTGGTGTTCGGCAATTCTCTAAAAGGAAATTTTTATCTAAGATCAACCACTGATGATCAGACAAAATTTGATTTCAAAGATCTGGCTGGGTATGTTTTGTACGACAATAGGACAATATGCAGAAGACAGCTTATCAGATCACTTGAAGGAGAATCTGGGAGAATCTATGTGAGCAAACTCTTACATGGCATCGGAAATGCCCTAACTTATAATTCGTGTTTACTTCGCAAGAATTATTACTGTTCACCATCTAACATTAGACTGGCGCAGAAATTGTTTGATAATGTATATGGCGTTAATTCACTCCCGGCCGAACCATTTCTTTTATCTTGTAAGAAAGGTTTAAATTTTCAGAAGGCACTAAGCTTAATGACGTGGTATGAAAATGTTGTAAATTTAGTTCTTAAAGGAGATGAATTCAAAGGTTCCTATGAGGAAATATGCAAGTCTCTGACCTACTAAAAATATTGTCCGCTGAGAAACCTATCAGCGGATATTTTATTTGTTATAATAATTAAAATATGAAAACAGATCTTCACATTCACTCATACTATTCAGACGGAGAGCATTCCCCTAAATATGTACTTTCTAAAATCAAAGAAAGTGGTATATCACTTTTTTCAGTCGTAGATCATAATTATATTAGTCCTAAAGTACAGGATATCAAGCGCGATGCAAAAGCGATCAATGTATACTTTGTAGATGGTATAGAAATTTCATGTATCGATAAAAAAAGGAATATATCAATACACATGCTCGGATATTCTAAGAAATTTAATCTCGAGATAAATAGTGCCTTGAAACCGGTCATTGATGGATATAATATCCGAGCTAAAAAAATTATCGAAAAAATAAACAGAGAGCTACCGGGAATAAACCTAAATTTTGAAGAATATATATAATAAACATCACGAACAATATATTACAAGAAACACACTTGCACGCTTAGTATGTCTTTTTTTAAAACAAAAAATCACAATCAAAGATGCCCTTAAACAATATGTATTTGTTGAGGAAGACGATTCGTGGATGTTTAATCCAAAGACTGTTATAGATCTCATAAAGAAAAACGGCGGGATTGTGGTCATTGCACATTCGGGCAGAATTTATGAGAGGCTTGGATCGAAGAAAATTATGAAAACTTCATTAGTGAACTTGTGTTGTGCGGACTACAGGGTATTGAAGTATATTATCCTTCACATACTCCAGAGCAGATAAATACTCTAGAAAAGCTTGCAAAAAAATATAATTTAGTCATAACTGGTGGAAGTGATTGGCATGGTGCTACATATACTCCAAATACAAAGCTAGGCAGTCTACTACCCGAAACTGAGAGTCGAAATTTTCTAAGATTTATATCTGCATTATAAAGCTATGCACATGAATTCTCATACATCTCTTCATAAAAAGCACGCCTAGGAATTCGAGGAATTTTTAAGAAAGATTATGCACAAAAGCTTACTCGAGAAATAAAAAACCGAGAATCAATTATTGATATATTAAGCCTCATGATTTCTTCTCACCCTTGCTCAACCTTTTCGCCTCCTCCCACGCAAGATCAAAAATGCTTTTCATAACCTCAGATATTTCTTTGCTTTCAATAATAACAGCTAGCCCATCGTTCTCACTAGACATGTAGCTAATTTTATCATCATAGATTGCCAGGTCGGCAGTAAAATTGTATTTATCCGATGGTATGAGTAAGTTTTCATCAGGAGCCTGACTAATATCATGTGCCATTTTCTTATGTATTCCATTATCTGGGTGGATACCGATCATTTTTATTCCCAGACCAAGTCTTTTGCTAATATACCCAGGCAAATATTCATAAATAATCCTTCCTAAATTTGCTGGAGCAGACCACACTCTCATCAATTTTTCTTTGTTTTTAAGAGTTTCTTCAAAACAATTTATAAGTCCTTGTTTACCCTCATACACTTGTATTATTGGTTTCTTTTTCACTCCCTTATATAAAGCTTTCATCTCCGGAATCATCGCTGATATTTTTTTCTGAATACGTTCTTGCTTGGCGACCATATCTTCTGCAGTTCTAAGAATTGCATCGGGAGACGTAGCTACATATCTTCGCACTTTTTTGTCATCAGAAATACTGACGAGTCCACGCTCCTTGAGTGCCTCAAGGGTAATATACGCCGAGCTTCTATTGATACCGGCTGCTTTAGAAATCTCCTGCACGCCCGCCACTTCAAGCTCGAGCAGAGCAAGATAAGCCTTTGCTTCTTTTTCATTAAGTCCAAATTCTATAAGGTCTTTTACAAGCATAAGATAAAATTAGCTTCTAAATATATTGTTGTTTAACACTAACAACATAGTTAATAAAAAGCAAGTCACCACTCTGTGCACCCGAAGGTCTTCGCAATTAAAATGCACTCTGCTATAATTCATTAATATGAACAATGACATCCAAAAAATAATAACCGATGGTGTCAAAGCTCCGTCGGGAGAAAATTGCCAGCCATGGAAGTTTATTGTAGAGGGCAACAAAATTTCTATTTTTATTATTCCGGAAGCAGATCAGTCTCTGTACAATTTTGAGCAAAAAGGCTCCCTTGTAGCACACGGAGCCCTGATAGAAAATATTGTTATCAGCGCTTCGCACTTTGGATATAGAGCAAGCGTAGCTGTATTGCCCGATAAGAATATTAAAAATCTTGTTTCGGTAGTGACTTTGGAAAAATCAGCGATCAAAGAGGATGATTTGTATCAGGTGATACCGTTGCGCGGCACCAACAGAAAAGAAAATACTCCCGTCAAACTTAATAATGATCAAAAAAAGGCACTCATAGAAAATGCAAGAGGTACTGGATTTGGTGAATTTAAAATTATTGATGATCAGCCGTCTCTTGATAAAGCAGGGAAGGCAATTGCTCTCAATGAGCGGATCATTTTTGAGAATAAAGCTCTCCACACCTTTTTCTATAATCATATTTTATGGAATGAAAATGAGCAGTATAAAGCCGGGGGATTCTATATCAAGACGCTCGAATTTTTACCTCATCAGCTTAAAGCTGTAAAAATTTTTAAAAGCTGGGCTATTTTGAAAATTTTTAATATTGCTGGAGTCTCAAAAGCTATTGAAAAAGAAAATGCTGAGAAGTATGCAAAATCTGCCGCACTCGGCGTGATCGTAATACAAGCAAGCACCGACAAAGATTATATAAATGCAGGCAGGGCCGTCGAGCGGGTATGGCTCACCGCTACAAAACTTGGCCTTAGCATACACCCATGCACGGGCGTGCTTTATTTTAAACTGAGAATAGATGGAGGAGACACGGCTTCTTTTTCTAAAGAGCATCTGAAGGCAATAGATGAGGCCTATCATGCCATCGAGGATACGTTCGGTGTGCAAGGAAAGAAAATCCCCATGCTTATGCGCCTCGGCTATGCTGATGCCCCATCGGCACGAGCAATGAGAATGGAGCCACAGATTGAATACAAATAATATGCAAAACACACGAGATATCGAGATTAAAAGTGCTCTTGAAAAATTGGAGTCGTTTAAGAAAAATCCTGAGTATAAAGATGAAATGTATGCAATAGAAGAGAATATTGCCTTTCTTAAGGCTATCAAAAATTTTCCGACGTATCTCAAGTGGCTTTTTTTCCGGGCTCCTAAGCTCGATAGCTTAAAGCTCTTGGAACTCACTGATTTTCCAGTGGAGGAGTGGGATGTGTTGATGCATAAAAGACTTATTGAGATGCAAGAAAAGGATAGACCTGGTCTTGTTAAACCTATTGTTGAGACAATAACAAATTTTATTTTTTCACAGAATAGTGATGTGGTAATGGCTGACCTTGGTGCAGGTGGCATGGAACTTGATCATCAGATAATTAAAAAAATACTTTCCTCTAACTTTAAACATAAGATTGTTATGATTGCGGTTGATAAATCACCCACAACTCAAGTAATTGCAAAAGACAATCTTAAGGGTATTTTTGACAAGATAGACTTTTACGAGGTAGAAAATTTAGATGAGACTAAGGTTGAATCTATAAAAAGAACATCTCAAAAAAAGGTGGTACTTATTTTATGTAAAAATGATATTTTTAATCTTGATAAATTTTTTCCCAAAAAATATTTTAACATAATCTATCACTCGCTTTTCAAACACCATCTACCATTAACATTGCAACCAAAATTTGATGCTGTGATAAATAATATCACGGAGAATATTTTTGAGTACGATGGTTTTAGGAGCTGGATGGTTATTATTCCACAAACCATTGTGGGTTGGAACCATCCACATTTCTTAAATGCTGAACTTTTTTCAAATTTTAGATTTTTAAGAAAAAAGGATATTTTGCAGTATGCAGAAAAATGCAAAGGAAAAGTAAAATTCTATACTCAAACAGGTCAATACCTTTTAATTAAGAAGGCATGCTAGGAGGACAACTTGAAAATTTTTTTGGTAGCTTACCTTTTCAGAATCTTGATTCTTCTTTCTGTCGGCATTTCGATTGCCGCTATTCTTATTTTGGGGGTCGCAGTTTATTTTAGTAACAGAAAAAATATAACAAATAAATCTTTTCTGTATTTAGCCGTAGCGGTATCTTTTTGGAGTACTTTTAATTACCTAAACTATCAATCAGATTCTCCTCAGATTGTTTTAGCATTTCTAAGACTACTTATGTTCTCTTCGGTATGGTTTGCTTTTACACTATTTCAACTTTTATATGTATTTCCACGATCCGAAGTACTTTTCCCCAAGTTCTATAAAACCATACTTACACCCTTAAGCATCTTAATATCACTTTCTGCTCTTACCCCTGCAATTTTTAAAAGTATTGATGGAGGCGTAACTATTGGTACAGTTGCGCGAGTAAATGAAGGCTGGGGAATTATTCCTTTTGCTATTCTCGTCTTGTATCTTGTGGGCTATGGAATATATTTGTTTGTTAAAAAAACAATACAGGCTCATGGTACAGAAAAAGGACAGTTTAAAATTGTTTTAATAGGTATTATTTTAACTTTCTCTTTAGTAATTATATTAAACTTCTTACTCCCAGCATTCTTTAACCTATATAATTTTATCCCCCTCGGTGCCGTTTTTATTTTTCCTTTTATCGCTTTTACAGCTTATGCAATCTATAGGCACAAGCTTTTCAACATAAAAAATATTACGACGTTCACCTTTGCTTTTGCTCTCACCGTAACCAGCTTTATCGAAATTATTTTTGCCAACACGCTCTCTCTTGTCATCTTCCGCATCAGTGTCTTTATCCTTGTCCTCATCTTTAGCATCCGCATGGTCGGGGACATGTTTAAGATTGAGTTTGCCAATGAGCGCCTAAAAGAGCTCGATGCTCTAAAAAATGAATTCGTCTCGCTCGCTACGCACCAGATCCGTGCGCCGCTTACAGCCATAAAAGGCTACATCTCTCTCGTACAAGAAGGGGATTATGGTCCCGTTTCACCCGAGATTGCACAGGCCCTTACTATTATTATGAGTTCGACCAACAATCTCGTGACCATCGTTGGTGATTTTCTTGATGTGTCGCGCATTGAAGGCGGCAAGATGAAATATGACTATTCAGATTTTGATATTGAAAAGCTGGCGGAAGAAGTGATAAGCGAATATCGGCCCAATGTGGAGAAGCGCGGGCTTGCACTCGAATTTACATTTGAGCAGAACAAAAATTATATGGTCCACGCCGACAAAGGAAAGGTGAAGCAGGTCATCGGCAACATTCTCGACAACTCTATCAAATATACTCCTCACGGCAATATTAAAGTGAATGTGTCGATATCCGAGCAGTCGGGCAAGAGCATCATCAAGATTTCTGACACCGGCGTCGGCATTCCTGCTACTACCATGCCGAAGCTCTTCCAAAAATTTAGCCGGGCTGAAAATGCCAACGAGACCAATATTCTTGGCACCGGCCTCGGCCTCTACATTGCCCGCAACATGATTGAATCGATGAGCGGCCGCGTCTGGGCAGAATCGGAAGGTGCAAACACCGGCTCACAATTTTATATCGAGATACCGGTCAAGACTTCTTAGGATTTGTTCGAGACTTCCAACAAGATTTTTTATAAATATTTTATCTTGCTTTTTTAGTGTTTGTATAATCAAACAGTTTTCAAAACGGTCCTTATTCAAACACTGGTTTCTGTTGTGCCTTCACAACAGCATTTGACTGGTGTTAGTCAATATTACTTTATTGTTGTCAGATATAGACAACAATTTTAATACAGATACTCTCATGTATAGAAGTTACAGAGAGGTTTTCTCTCTGACTTTGTTTTTAGGAGATGGCACATGACCATCCGTCACCGCAGTGGTAAGGTTGCCCACACGTCAGCAACCACAAAGGTCCGTAAGTTTCCATCCCTTGGGCGAGTAATGGCATACAATAACAATGCCGTTGTCACCCGCATTGCACAGGAATTGAGCATTTCAGAAACTCAGGCCGTGTCTTTATTTAAGGACACGCTCAAGTTTTTGTGGCTCGCCGGCAAGTTTGGGAGAGTTGTACCGTCAACTCGCATTGATGAAGGGTGGCACACGTTCATCCTTTTTACGATGGACTATCAAAAGTTCTGCCATAAGTACTTCGGCTACTTTCTTCATCACCGACCTCGGCGACCAGAAGACAAGCCAGACGGTGGCGAACTGCGCAATCGTACACATGCACTGATCGCGGAACATCTCGGCGACAACCTTGGCGAGAATTGGAATTATCACCAACTCGGTAAGGGCGACTGTGATCAATCATGCGCCCCAAGCCGGATTGCAATGGTGGAGATGCCTGCTCGTAACTCTCCTCAGCAGATAATATCTGCTCATACCCTGAACTCTTTGTAGCTCAGGGTATGATTTTTATAAAAAAATAATTATAATTACCTTATGTCCAACATTGATCAACTATCAAAAATTTCTTTTATTTTAAATATCGAGGGGATTCATTTTAATCGTGAGATGGTAAGAAGGTATGACGAAAAAGTACAGGATGTTGCTCAAAAAAGGAGTGAGAAAATATTTGCATATAAAATCATATATAAATCCCAAGGGCACAAAGTAGTGGGGTATATAGTAGAACCCCGCGAAGGAAAAGAACTACCCTGCATTATATACAACCGAGGAGGTTCAAATAATTTTGGGAAAATAGAAGATGAACACCTTTTCACTCGAATGATCGGACGTCTCGCTGAAAATGGATACATCGCTATTACTACACAATATTCGGGCAATGCGGGAGGAGAAGGGAAGGATGAACATGGGGGATCAGATATTGAAGATATTGTAAGTCTGTATAAAATTTTAAGACTATATTCTCGAGCTAATACAAAAAGAATTGGTATGTACGGAGCAAGCAGAGGTGCAATGATGATATTTATCATACTTGCAAAAGTAAAATGGTTAAAAGCAGCTGTTGCTATTGCTGGTCCAACAAACTTAATAAGGCAATCAAAAGAAAGGCCAGAAATGAAGAGCGTTTTTAAGAAAATGTTTGGAGGTTCTCTCAAAGAACTAAAAAAACGATCAGCATTATATTGGGCAGACAAGATGACAAAAAAGACACCCATCCTTATAATGCACGGGGCAGCAGATTGGAGAGTCAATCCCCTAGATTCGCTGGAACTTGCACAAAAATTACTCAGATACAAAATCCCATATCACTTAATCATGTATGAAGGTGCTGATCACAACCTAACAGAATTTAGAAAAGAAAGTAATATAGCTACGATTGATTGGTTTGATAGATATGTTAAGAATGGCGAAAAGTTACCAAACATAAAACCTCATGGGGAGTAGTAATAAAATTTGTTAAATCTATTCAACAGGAATTTCAATTAAAGATTGTTAATAAATAACGAGCGTTTAACTGTATTAACAATCCTCAATACAATATCTATATCAAAAGACTAATTTTGTTACTGTTTATTAACAGTATTTGACTAGCCCGCGTCAGTATTATTTTATTGTTGTCAGATATAGACAACATTTTTAACATGGCTAATGTCATATAGGTGGATATGAATGTCTCACCAAAAAAAATGAAAGATATCGAAGAAATATTTTGGGACATTTGTTACTTCCTCTTCCTTATTTTTGTCGCGCCTTTTCTTTATGTTATACGAGGTATAAAAAATTTATTTAATAAAGAAATGAGTGTTGAAAAAGAAGATATTATCGGCTTTAGCTGGGAAACTGCGCTAGGAATTCCCATAATGATAATTGTCGGGTCTCTTAGCATATTTTTGATGATAGCAGGCGTACTCGCTTTTGCATTCGGTTTATTATTTTCGCATGAATAAAAAATATTGGACAAAAAACCGCCTGCTGACATGGACCAACACAATGCTCGGACTTGCTGTGGCTTCAGAATTTTGCATTTTTATATCCCTCTATTTGATTTCGATCTCAATGAATTTATTTAAAATTATTTTTATCATATCAATCCTGCTATGGTACGGACTTATTTATAGATTTTTACCGGCAAAAATTGGAGTTTTTACATTTACCGTTCAGGTGATGACGACGCTCGCGTATCTTGTCGTGACATTTAACATCGCTCAAAAATCCGCGTATATTGCCTTTATGACTTTCATTTTTTTATTCACTCCGCTGCTGTGGTACATGAAAATCTGGAGGAGGGCTGAATAATTTATTTTTAAGTTATAATCATGACAAAAACCATAATCCGCTACAACAAAATTTTAGATGAAATAACAAAAGTTTATCCCTGACACTGTCTAAATACAAAGAAAGGGCAAGGCGAGAGACAGATCAATTTATTGTATCGAAAAAACTGAGGGAATACCGGCAGGCGTGGGAACCCATCAGTCAGAAAGTGTTTAGAGCAATAGAATCTATTGTTAAACGCCCGTTTCCATATTCTATAGTAAATGTAAATATTGTATGGGTTATCAACCGTACTGAAGCATTTGGAATGGTGATTCCTGTATCACTTTCTGTTGATGAATTTATCATCACATTCACGCATGAATTGATGCATCTTTCAGGAGGCAATTTTACCGATGACTTTATGGAAAAATACAAAGAAGAAAACGTTGAGACGCGAGTCCATATTGCTATTCACGCTATGCTTGAATATGTATGGCGTGAGATTATAGACAAACCAGAATATGTTGGAATAAATAAAGCGCGGTGCAAAAAACATTGCACCAATGATTATAGTAATGCGTGGAATATTGTTGAAAAAGACGGATATAAAAACATCCTAAAAATGATAAAATAAAAGAGTATGCTATACTTTCCCTCATGAGCAAAGATACTAAAAATACTGTTTTAACAGGAGACCGGCCGACAGGTAAGCTTCATTTGGGCCACTATGTCGGCTCTATTTTGAATAGGCTTGATCTTCAGGAAAAATACGAGCATGCCTATTATATGGTCGCTGATGTGCAAGCTCTTACCGACAACGCCGACAACCCGGAAAAAGTGCGGCGCAATGTGGCTGAAGTGGCGCTTGACAATCTGGCCTGCGGCATTGATCCCGAAAAAACTACTTTTTTCATTCAATCACAAATTCCAGAAATCGCCGAGCTGACTATTTTCTTTTTAAATCTCGTTACGCTCGCCAGGCTCAAAAGAAATCCGACCGTAAAAAGCGAGATCCAGCAGAAAGGTTTTGGTGAAGATGTGCCTGCTGGATTTTTGGTGTATCCCGTGAGCCAGACTGCCGATATTTTGGTATGCAAGGCACATATTGTACCTGTTGGTGAAGACCAGCTGCCGGTGCTTGAACAAGCCAATGAAATTATTCAAAAGTTTAATAGCATCTACGGCGAGGTCTTTAAGAAGATTACTCCTGTTGTGTCAAAACACTCGCGGCTTATCGGTCTCGACGGCAATGCCAAGATGAGCAAGTCGCTCAACAATGCTATTTACCTTTCAGATTCCGATAAAGAAATCGAGGAAAAAGTCATGCAGATGTATACCGACCCGGGACATGTCCATGTAGAAGATCCAGGAAAAGTAGAAGGTAATGTCGTGTTTATCTATCTCGATATTTTTGATTCCAATAAAGAAGAAGTGGAGAAGCTCAAGGCTGATTATATAAAAGGAGGCCTCGGCGATGTGCTTATCAAAAAGCGCCTCGCAGAAATTTTGAAAACGCTCATCAAGCCTATTCGAGAGAAGCGCGAGGCTTTGGCAAAAGATCCAGACTATGTGATGAATATTTTGAAAGAAGGCACGGCAAAAGTCCGCCTCGCCGCTGCGCAGACACTTAAAGAAGTGAGGGCTGCTATCAAAATAGATTATTTCGAATAGGAATCTCTTGACTGTATATCATTTCAATATATACTCTCATTATCTATGACCCGGCTGACACCGGCGAGACGAAGAAAGAACATTGACTGTTTCGCTACATGCAAAACAGTCAACAAGTAGAATCTTCCGGCTCTGCACCGTATGCAGTGAATGAAGCAAAAAACAGGGTGGCACCGCGACAAAGTCGCCCCTGCGAATTTATTAGAAATAATGAATTTGGAGGGGCTTTTTGTTTCTCCAATTCGGAAATTAGTGCCATGGAAAGAACATATATAAAAGATTTGAGGGAGTACGTCGGAAAAGAAGTGAGTATTTCGGGCTGGGTAGACGTGCGTCGCGACCAAGGGAAAATGGTTTTCTTCGAGTTTCGCGACATGACCGGCAAAGTGCAGGGTGTCGTATTGCCGATGCATAAAGAAGCGCTTGAAGTAGCCAAGGAACTCCGGCCAGAATGGGTAGTATCCGTAGAAGGCATGGTCAACAAGCGTCCGGAAAAAAATGTTCAGGCGGGAAAAATGAACGGAGGTATAGAGCTTGAAATCAAAAAGATATCTATTTTTTCAAAAGCAAAAGAGTTGCCGTTTGAAAAAGATACGGAAGTAAATCTTGATACCTATTTTGATTATCTACCTCTAACGCTTCGTACAGATAGAGCAAAGGATATTTTCACGATGCAGGCAGCTCTCGTAGATGAGTATAGAAAATCACTGCGCCGACAAAACTTTACAGAATTTCAAGCCCCTGCGCTTGTAGGAGGAGATGCTGAAGGAGGGTCGGCAGCTTTTAAAGTTGAATATCTCTATGGTGCCAAAGCATTTCTTGCTACCAGCCCACAATTCTACAAACAGATCATGGTAGGAGTCTTTGAGCGAGCATTTACGATTGCAAAAATATTCCGTGGAGAGAAATCAGCCACAACACGCCATTTAAGTGAGCTTACACAGATGGATTTCGAAATGGGATTTATCAAAGACCATCTCGATGTAATGAAGGTTTTGGAAAATGTCATCCGTGATGTGGTTAGAGAAGTTGGATCAAAACATGCAGATATTTTTGAAAGAATGAAAGTTCCTGTTCCACAGCTTGGTGACAAATTTCCAATCCTCAAACTTCGCGAAGCGCAAGAAATAATTGAACGAGAATTCGGAGGAAAAGCTATCGGTGAATTGGATATGGAACCTGAGCATGAGCGTCAAATATGCGAATGGGCATTGAAAGAGAAGGGCTCAGACTTTGTATTTATCACTCATTTTCCGACAAAAAAACGCGCGTTCTATACGTACGCAGATGAAGCTGATCCTGTGTTTTCAAAGAGCTTCGACTTGTTATTCCGCGGACTGGAAATCAACAGCGGCAGTCAGCGAATACATAATTATGAAGATCTTATTGAACGAATCAAAGAAAGAGGCCTTGATCCTGAAAAATTTTCTTTTTATCTCCAAGCATTCAAGTATGGCATGCCCCCGCATGGTGGCTCATCCACTGGACTTGAACGTTTGACGGCTCGCATGCTTAATCTGGCAAATGTCAAAGAAGCCACACCATTTCCTCGAGACATCAACCGAATCGACACACTGCTTTCAAAAGCTGAACCAAAAAAGGAGTAGTTTTGTTACCAAAAGCTCATCCGCACGTAGTATTAGTATAATTAAAGCTCCTGCAAAGGGAGCTTTAAGTGTTATATTAAAGCATATATGCCTCCAACAAACCAACCCTCATATCAGCCTACAACGCCTCGAACAGCCACTGCGGGCGCAGTCATCAGGCTCTTTTGGGCTGGGATGAAAAAATACCGCCTGGCGTTTTTGTTTGCAATTCTTACCATTGCTTTATCTGGTGTAGTTCAGGTATATATTCCTATCTTCTATAAAAATTTCTTTGATGTATTAACGACCACGCAAAACAAAGCAGCTTCAGCACATCAGCTGATAATGATAATTTTTACCGTATTGGGCCTCAACGTTGTTTACTGGGCGCTTGTCCGTTATGCCACGTTTACTCAAAATGTATTCCAGGCAAAAATCATCGCTAAACTGAGACAAAATGCGTTCGATTATATGATTGAGCACTCGTACACATTTTTCGCCAACAACTTTACCGGATCGCTTACGCAGCGCGTCAATCGTTTCGCCCGGGCATTCGATACGCTGTGCGATCAATTTTTATGGACAATCGTGCCGCTCGCGGTCAACGTAGTCGGCGTTATTATTGTGCTCTGGGGCATCAGCCACCTCATTTCAATCGTTGTTTTTTTCTGGGTGCTTGCACTGTTTATATTCAATTATTTTTTCTCTTTATGGAAAGTAAAATATGACATCGCGAGTGCAGCGCTTGATTCACGTGCAACTGCCGTGCTCTCTGATTCGATCACCAATCAGAATGCTGTTCAGCTTTTCACCGGCTATGGTTTTGAACAGAATAGCTATAAAGCTGTTACCAATGAGCAGGCCAAGGCTACAATATTCAGCTGGAATTTGGCTGCAGTCGTTGAAGCAGTCCAATCATCACTTGTGTTTATTGCAGAATTTCTGCTGTTTTATTTCGCAATCTCACTTTGGATCAAGGGTTCTATTACCATCGGCACCTTTGTTTTGATTCAGGCATATTTTATCGGTCTCGGCGGACGTCTTTGGAATCTGAGCCGCGTCGTGCGCCTCGTCTACGAAGGTTTTGCTGATGCAAAAGAGATGGGTGATATCATGCTTCTGCCGCATGAAAATCAAAGATGTTCCAGGTGCTCAAAAGCTTACGGTAACAAAAGGTGAAATAGTGTTCAACAATTTGGAATTTAGCTTTAACGAAACACGCACCGTATTAAACAAAATCAATCTCACGATTAATCCTGGAGAAAAAATAGCGTTGATCGGTCCATCCGGCGCCGGCAAGACTACATTTGTAAAATTGATTTTACGCCTCTATGATGTTACATCGGGAAATATCCTCATCGACAATCAGGATATTCACGCCGTAACGCAAGAAAGCCTCCGGCAAAATATCAGCCTCGTACCACAAGACCCGATTCTTTTTCACAGAACTCTCAAGGAAAATATTCGCTACGGCAGACGCGACGCGACCGATGAAGGGGTGCTGCGTGCCGCAAACCTCGCCCACTGCGATGAATTTATTAAAGATTTGCCGCTCGGCTATGATACCTATGTTGGCGAGCGCGGCATTAAATTGTCCGGCGGCGAACGCCAGCGCGTGGCGATTGCGCGGGCAATCCTGAAAAATGCACCGATACTTATTCTCGACGAAGCCACGTCGAGTCTTGATTCCGAATCCGAGTACCTCATTCAAGATGCGCTCAACACACTCATGAACAACAAGACGGTCATCGTCATTGCTCACCGGCTTTCTACGATCAGAAAAATGGATAGGATTATTGTACTCAACGAAGGCAGTATTCTTGAGGAGGGTGCGCACGAGACACTTCTTGAAAAGCCTGGAAGCCTGTATGCGAAGCTTTGGAATCTCCAGGCCAGGGGGATTTTTGAAAGATGAAGATACGGCAGAGTAAAAAATGAAACTACCGATGACAAAACACGTTGTTTGTGCTAAAACTAGCGCAGATAACATGTTTTTTGACTCAAACCATCCGCTCAAGCGGGTAGAAAAGAGAAGCGCAATGAACGATACAAGCATGCCGGAAGAAGTGTTTCAATGTGCAGGCGTTGACATGCACGGACATTTCCGCGAGATGTGGCAGCACAGATTACTTGCTCCATGGACGGCGGCCTATTATGGAGTAGGCCAGGCAATGCCTAATTCAAATAGGCCAATCGAGACAGGCGCACAAGCTCAGGTTTATGCCCTCAACATTGAAAGTGCGGCAATCGCCGCAGGTTTTTCCGGCTTTCAAGTTATCCGGACAATCAAGCTCACGGCACGAACAACACGCGAAATAATTCGCGATGCGGTCACGAGGTATGGCGTCAAATCAGCAAAAATCTATTTCATCACCGAAGGCGGCCCCGAGATCACAACCAATGCTCATGACGGCTTGAATATCGACAAGTTTCTCCACGGGGATTACGATTACCTCTTCGAGGAGATGCAAAATCTTGGTATGATTCTGCAGGTACACTGCGAATTCAGCTCTGTAAAAGGCAAAAAGATTTTTCTTAGGGATAGGGAATCACGTGCCGTTGATAGTGTGCTCGAGGGAATTGCCCGGCGCTTTCTGGGCTTGCGCATAGTCATTGAACACATGAGCCTCGGGTCTACCGGCCGTGCAGTATTGGGCGCTTCTAGTAATGTGTACGGCTCACTCACTGTCCAGCACATTACTTCAAGTATTGAACAGCTGATGGGCGGCGCTGGCCTCGAAGCAGAGAATTTTTGCCGGCCGCATTTGCGCGAGCCTGAAGATGAGATTGAGCTCGCTGCTATTGCTATGAGCGGAAATCCCCGAATCATGAACGGTAACGATAGTGCATTCCACGCTGCTTTTCCGCCCATCGCTGATATTGTCAAAGTCTTTGAGGCGCCAGCTATAGCAGCAGTACAACGAGCGAAGTATTCACCGTGCGGCTGCGCTGGACTTTTCAACATTCCAGTCGCAATGCCAAAAATTGTCGATCTCTTTGCTCGGCACGGAACATTGGAAAATCTCGATATGTTCGTCCGATTGAGTGCCACTATGCTGTTTGATCTCGAATATCCCAAGCGGGTAATTCGCTATATTCGCAAGCCATGGAAAGTACCCAATTTTTTCCGGGCTGCCGGTCCAGATGGTGAGAATGATCTCGCTGTCTCATACCTTCATGGGCAAACGCTCCAATATCAGCCGGCTGAACGGTGGTTCCGGCCAGACATGATTGATCCGCCTCTGCAATAAAGTTTGACAAGCACGGCAATTCAACAACAAGGCTGTCCTGGATTTACACTCCGGAACAGCCTTTTATCGTGATACAATAACCGTACATCCTTATGGAGTCTGATTTCAGCATAAAAACAGAAGTATTCGAAGGGCCGCTTGAGCTGCTTTTAAGCCTTGTTGAAAAACGAAAATTTTTTATTAATGATATTTCACTTTCAAAAGTAGCAGATGATTTTGTTGCATATCTCAGTCAGCACGAAGGATTTCCTATTGCCAAAAGTGCAGAATTTCTCCTCATTGCATCGACGCTTCTACTCATAAAATCACGATCGCTTCTGCCTGCGCTTGATCTTACCGTAGAAGAAGAGGAGAGTATTCAGGATCTTGAATACCGACTCAAACAATATCAAAGAATAAAAGAACTTTCCGTACACATAAAAGAAAGATTCGGCAAAAATATTATTTTTGAAAAAAACCAAAACAGGATTATAGAGCCTATTTTTTCACCCGATGCGTCAATGACGGTTTTAAATCTTGTACAGGCAATTAAGGACGTTATTAAAGCAATTCCAAAAAAGGAGCTGGTGCCGAAAGCAGTTATCAAAAAAGTCATTTCCCTTGAAGAAATGATCGGCAATCTTACCGAGCGCATCAAGACAAGCCTCAAGATGAGTTTTAAGGATTTTGCCGGGGTGGGGAAAGTTGAAAAGGTAAATATTATCGTCAGCTTTCTCGCCATGCTTGAGCTTGTGAAGCAAGGCATGATTTCCGTGACGCAGGAAAAAGAATTTGAAGATATAAATATCGAAACACAGGATATAGGAGTGCCAAAGTATGGATAATGAGTTAATATACTTACATGCCTCTCGACGCAAAGATTGAAGCCATTCTATTTTGGAAAAGTGCACCGATGACATTCGGAGCACTCGCAAAAATTCTTGAAGTGTCTGAAAATGACATACAAGAAGGTGTTGCTAATCTCGAAAAAAAATTGGATGGAAGAGGAGTACAGCTTATTGTCAAAGAAGACGAGGTTGTGCTTGGCACGCGAAGCGAAATTTCTCCACTTATAGAGAAACTTGCAAAAGAAGAAATTACGAAGGATCTCGGCAAAGCCGGACTCGAAACGCTCTCTATTGTGCTTTATAAAGGTCCTGTCACAAGAAAGGAGATTGATTATATCCGAGGGGTCAACTCAAACTTTATCTTGCGAAATTTGCTTGTCAGGGGGCTCGTTGAAAAAGTTCCCAATCCAAACGATGAGCGGAGTTTTTTGTACAAGCCAACATTTGAGCTTTTTGCATATTTAGGAATTCAGACAATAGATGAGCTGCCCGAATATGCCGAGGTACGGGCGGAAATTGATACACACAATAATGAATCAGAGAAATAGAATGACGCGGCAGAAGCGTAATTTTTACTATATATATGTCGCTGTGACATGCATCGTTATATGTATTGCAGGTATTTTGACTACCTTTTATTTCAACACAAAAACTACGGTCGTAGCTGAAAGTGCCAAGTCGGCTCCGACTGATCTTTTTTCAAAATTGAGCATTACTGGCCGCGCAGCCATTGTGTATGACATGACAAGCAATACCGTCCTTTACGCAAAAAATGCTGATGCCCCCATGCCGCTCGCGTCGCTCACCAAAATCATGACGGCAATTACTGCGACAACTCTTGCTCCGACATCTACTATAGTCACCATTCGGAATGAAAATCTTGCACAGGATGGCGATACAGGATTATTTCTTAATGAAAAATGGACACTCGAGAATCTCCTAAAATTTTCGCTCGTTGTTTCATCAAATGACGGTGCTGACGCTGTTGCCACATCTCTTGGTTCACATGAGATGGGAACAACGCCTGATACGAGCCGACAGCAATTTGTGATTGATATGAATAAAGAAGCTTCCGCAATCGGCTTGCAGCATGCCTTGTTTTATAATGCCACGGGCCTTGATCTTGATGCGACCCACGCGGGAGCATTTGCGTCGGCCCGTGATGTGGTTACTATGCTTCTCTATGCCGATATGCACGACTTTGATATCTTCCGACCAACAGCCAGTGCTCATGTAGAAGCCACATCATTAAGTGGATTTAGACATACAGGCAACAACACCGATATTCTTACTGCACAGATTCCACATCTCATCATTGGCAAAACAGGGTATACTGATATTGCGGGGGGAAATTTGGCGGTTCTTTTTAAGGCAGACCCCGACAATGAGCTCGTCATCGTAGTACTTGGCTCAACCTATGAAGACAGATTTGCCGATGTCGGCAAGCTTGCCACTACCTCTGTCATTATGCTGGCAAACAATAATTAATCAATATGAATCTAGATCTTCTCAAACTTTTTATTCCTGCTGCAATCGCATTTGTTATCGGCATTATATTGACCCCGGCCGTATCGAGCATTTTATATAAAAATGAGCTCTGGAAAAAGAAAGCGGGAAAAGTGGCGCCTGACGGCCGTGCCACTCCTATTTTCAACGAGCTCCACAAAACAAAAGAGGTTGGTACGCCAAAAATGGGAGGCATTATTATTTGGGCGAGCGTTTTTATTACAATCTCCGGCTTCTGGATTGTATCAAAAATATTCCCGTTTAGCCTCGCTCAAAAATTTGATTTTCTCAGCCGCAGCCAAACGCTCATTCCTTTATTTACACTTCTCTTCGGTGCGGCCGTCGGGCTTGTTGATGATTATCTTGATATCCAAGGCTCGCACGACCATATTGCAGGCGGTCTTTCTCTCAAAAAACGTCTCATTATGGTCGGATGCATTGGCACCGTATGCGCCCTCTGGTTTTATGATAAGCTTGGTGTTTCTGCCCTTGGCTTGCCATTCAATCACGCATTACCGCTTGGTATTTTCTTCATTCCAGTATTTGTAGCCATCATGCTGCTTCTCTACTCTGGTGGTGTGATAGACGGCCTCGACGGGCTCGCTGGTGGAGTATTTGCAACTTCTTTTACTGCATACGGCGGCATTGCGTTCTATCAGCATCAGCTTGATCTCGCTGCATTTTGTGCTGTTATTGTGGGAGCAATTCTCGCATTTTTATGGTTCAACGTGCCGCCGGCACGTTTTTACATGTCCGAAACTGGCAGTATGAGTCTCACGATTACACTTGTCATAGTGGCATTCATGACTGACTCACTTGGCGGAGGATATGGGGTGCTCGTTCTTCCGGTAATCGCATTTCCTCTCATCATTACCTCCATCTCGGTGATGATACAGTTGAGTTCAAAAAAACTCCGGCACGGCAAAAAAGTTTTTCTCGTTGCACCGCTTCATCATCACTTTGAAGCGCTCGGCTGGCCGGCCGCAAAAGTAACAATGCGCTACTGGATCATCGGCACCGTTCTCGCAGCCCTCGGAATGATTTTGGCAATGTTAAAATAGCAAAGTGATGTATAGTAGTAAGATGAGTTTTGTTTTTTATTGCGACCATGAAAATTAAACGTATTGATAAAACACTTTTTATCTCTACGATAACACTCCTTGTTGCCGGCTTTTTTATTTTTAGTTCTGCCTCAATGGGTCTGCTTGCCCGCGAAGGAGTAAGCTATTCGAGCGTCACACTCAAACAATTTTTAGTCGGGTTTGTTGCCGGTGGAATTATTCTCATCATCGGCACTCGCATTCCGTATACCTTTTGGAGAAGGTATGCTCTTCATTTTTTTGTTGCGTCGCTCATATTATGTATTCTGGTATTTTTGCCGAAAATTGGTTTCGCTCACGGCGGCGCACGGCGCTGGATAAATATCGGAGGCCGCTACACATTTCAACCAGCAGAACTTCTGAAACTTGGTGCTGTTATGTATTTTGCTGCGTGGCTCGCAACAGTTAAAGACAAGGTAAAAACTTTCAAAAAAGGTGCGCTCCCGCTCTATATTATTTTAGGAGTCACGGGAATATTGATTATGAAGCAGCCCGATACGGGTACATTCATGGTTATTTTTTTGGCACTCATTGCTATGTTTATTGCTGCCGGCGGACAATGGCGCTACATCCTGCTTCTTTTTGCTATTTCAGCAATTACTATTGCGAGTCTTGCATACACAAGACCATACCTCATGGCCCGACTGTTAACGTTTGCCGATCCATCACGTGATTCATTAGGATCAGGCTATCAAATTCAGCAGTCTCTTATTGCAATAGGGTCCGGAGGCGTGGCAGGAAGAGGATTTGGTCAAAGCATTCAAAAGTTTAATTTTCTGCCCGAACCAATCGGTGATTCTATTTTTGCCGTAGCGTCAGAAGAATTTGGATTTATAGGATCTACAACACTCATTTTCTTGTTTCTCTTTTTTGCCTTGCGCGGATATCGGGTAGCGGCGCATGTGAAAGATATTTTTGGCTGTACACTTGCGGTTGGCATCGTAACCCTTATTATCACCCAGTCATTCATAAACATAGGGGCAATGCTCGGTGTCTTGCCGCTTACAGGCATTCCTCTTATTTTTGTCAGCCAAGGAGGCACAGCGATGCTCTTTGGACTTGCTGAAGTAGGAATTATTCTTAATATTTCAAAGAGTCGACAGCTGTAGTATAATCACCTCAATATGAAAATCCTTCTCACTGGCGGAGGCACAGGCGGACATTTTTATCCGATTATCGCCGTCGCTCAATCTCTCCGGAAACTTACCAAAGAACATCGGCTTATTGATGTAAAACTTTATTACATGGCTCCCCAGCCTTATGATAAAAATCTTCTGTTCGACAACCAAATCTTATTTATACAAAACCCAGCCGGAAAGCTTCGAAGATATTTTTCTCTATTGAGTATTATTGATTTTTTTCAGACAGGATGGGGAATACTTACTGCTACGTGGGCGCTTTACTGGATATATCCGGACGTAGTTTTCAGCAAAGGAGGGTATGTCAGTTTTCCCGTTCTTTGTGCGGCCCGATTTTTGAGGATCCCTGTTGTGATTCATGAATCCGACAGCGTACCCGGCCGCGTTAATTTGTGGGCCGGAAAATTTGCCGATCGAGTGGCAGTATCATATCCTCAGGCTGCAGAATTCTTCAAAAAAGAAAAGGTGGCGTACACCGGCAATCCGATCCGCCAAGAGCTTACGCACCCTGTCCGTGAAGGAGCACATGAATTTTTAAAACTTGAAAACGAGGTGCCGGTACTCTTGGTTCTCGGCGGTTCGCAGGGTGCCCAGATTGTCAACGACGCAATTATAGAAGCGCTGCCGCGACTCGTTGAAAAATATCAAGTGATCCATCAAACTGGAAAAAATAATTTAAAGCTCATGGTGGGCATGGCCAAAGTTGTGCTCCACAAGAGCCAGTACGCATCACGCTATCGGCCGTTTGACACGCTCAATACGCTCGCACTCCGCATGTCTGCCGGCGCAGCCAATCTCGTCATTTCACGTGCCGGATCGACTATTTTTGAAATTGCCGCTTGGGCGGTACCTGCGATTCTTATTCCGATTACCGATTCAAACGGAGATCACCAGCGGCAAAATGCTTATGGTTATGCTCATGCTGGTGGAGCAGTCATTATAGAAGAGGCAAATTTATCTGCCAATATTATTATTTCTGAAATCGATAGGATTTTAACAAGTCCTGAGATTATTCAAAAAATGATTGCTGGTGCAAAAAGCTTTGCTCGCACTGATGCCGCTGATCTTATCGCAGAGCAAATTCTTGAAATTGGCGTAAAACACGAGAAGTAATATAGCACCCCCATAAGTTGTGGTATATTTATGGTACGGTATGATTAAAAAATCAGTATGCTTTTTGGGAGTGTTTATAGGTGGAATAATGCTTGTTTTCTGGTGGCTATATAACCCGATCTTTGTACACGCTGATACTGCCGATGATCTTCAGAGCAAGATTAATGATCACACAGCCACCATTCAGCAGCTTCAGGCGGAAATAAGCCAATATCAATCGGCTCTGGCAACAACAACCGTTCAGGCAAAAACACTTCAGGATGCGGTAAAAAGCCTAGACCTTAACAGTAAAAAAATCGGTACGAGCATCAAATTAACACAAGCCCAAATTGATGCAGCAAATCTAACCATTCAAAAACTCGCTCTCAGCATCAGCGATAAAGAAACTAAAATTAAAGATGATCAACGTGCGCTTGGATCAACAATGAGAACAGTTAATGAGGATGATGGCCAGCCATTTATAGAAACTTTTCTCTTAAATTCAAGCTTATCGACATTTTCAGATGAACTTGAAACAATTGGAGAATTTCAGTCGAGCATGAAAGATGGTCTCGACACGCTTGAAGGGCTAAAAAAAGATCTTGTCGTCAATCAAAATCAAACGCAAGTCCAAAAGGGAAGCCTGGTGACACTGGCAAGTACGCTATCTGATCAAAAAACATCAATCGAACTCACTAAACAGCAGAAAGCCGCCCTCTTAAGCGCTACCAAAGATAAAGAAAGTGCATATCAGAAAATAATTGCTCAGAAAAAGCTAAGTGAGCAAGAATTTGAAACTGAGCTTAATCAGTATCAGGCACAGCTCCATTTAACAGTCAACCCAAGCAGTCTTCCGGGGGCAGTGGCAGGAGTACTTGCATGGCCTGTAAGTCCACATATTGTGACACAATATTTTGGCAACACAGCTTTTGCAGGAACACATAGCCAGCTCTATAGCGGACAGGGACATGACGGTCTTGATATTGGGGTGCCAATCGGCACATCAGTGCATGCTGCAGCTGCTGGTGTTGTATTGGGCACCGGCAACACCGATCTCACCTGTCCGGGAGCATCATTTGGCAAATGGGTCATGATAAAACATGCTGACGGCCTTTCCACGATGTATGCCCACCTTTCACTTATCAAGGCGACCACAGGACAAGTGGTATCAACTGGTGATATTATTGGTCTCAGTGGAATGACAGGCTACGCCACCGGTCCACATCTTCATTTCGGTGTTTATGCAACAGACGGCACTGAAATTACCTCTTTTGCAAGCAAAGGATGTAAAGGCCATACATATACAATGCCTGTCGCCGCGCTAAGTGCATACCTTAATCCATTATCATTTTTAGGCAATGACTACACTACAGACTTATAATCAAAAGAAGGGGAGGGGTTTTATTACCGCAATCATCCTTATAATAATCGCCCTGATACTTTTGGGATACTTTAAAATTAATATCCAGAGCGTAATTAATGGTCCTATCGTTCAGGACAATCTATCATATGCATGGCAAATCGTGGTCTCCACATACAATACACTGTACAATGCTCTCGCTTGGTTTCTGCAAACTTATTTTCATACCAGCATCTAGATTAAAATATTAAAAGCGACTAGTTTTTTGTAATTTTTTGTGTCGTGGTACGTTATCCACATTGACGGGTGAACGCTCGTTCACTTATACTACATTTATGGAACGGTATAAACAAAAAATCAGAGAGTTTTATGAGGAGCATAGGGTTATGCCCACATACAGTGAGATGATGGAATTATTCAATCTCAAATCAAAAAATGCCATTTTCAAACTCGTTAATAAACTCATTCAAGAAAACCTTATCACTAAAGACAGTTCAGGCAGACTTATTCCGGATCAAAAATTATTGGGTGGAGTAAAAATATTAGGTTCGGTAGAGGCAGGTTTTCCAACTCCTGCTGAAGAAGATTTAGCCGAGACAATGAGTCTCGACAATTATCTTATCAATAACAGAGAGACAACATTCATGCTCCGGGTAAGTGGTGAATCGATGCTTGATGCCGGTATACAGCCAGGAGACATGCTTATTGTCGAGCGACGCAGTGATGCAGAAGACGGAAATATTATTGTAGCTTTTATCGACGGCGGTTATACCGTAAAATTCCTGCGCAAACGTAATGGCCGAGTATGGCTCGAAGCTGCCAATGAACGCTTCAGAGATATTATTCCTGACGAGAATGCTGAATTACAAATTATGGCGGTCGTAAAAGCAGTCATACGAAAATACTAAATAAATAAACGATGTTACTAGACTAATATAAAATGCCATGAGTAAATCAGA
Source organism: Candidatus Parcubacteria bacterium (assembly GCA_963806325.1). GTDB lineage: Bacteria > Patescibacteriota > Minisyncoccia > Phycocordibacterales > JAKAEA01 > CAWDXL01. The sequence goes on along the minus strand of CAWDXL010000002.1, from coordinate 149,992 downwards.
AGTTATTCACAATTTAAAATCAGAGATAAAGAGGCTCAATCGTTCCATCGACGAAAAAATAGTGAGGGGTCTGGCCTACAGCCGCGAAGCACGCCAACACAAGCTCTTGCGCGCACAGCTTTCACTCATTAAGCGCAAAAGTTTCCTGGCACGATCGATGCGGGTTGTAGCTGCGTTTATGTTTTAATGTGACGAACCACATGGAACCGCTTGCATCAAAAATTAGACCGAAAATATTGGCTGATGTCGTGGGACAAGAGCACCTAGTTGGCCTTGGAAAACCCCTACGAGTAGCTATCGAAAAAAAACACCTGTTCTCATTTATTCTGTGGGGTCCGCCTGGGGTAGGAAAGACGACCATTGCTCGTATTTATGCAAAAAATATTGATGCGGAATTCCACGAGTTATCTGCTGTTTCTGCCGGCAAAGACGAGATTCGACAAATTGCGGAAACAAAAAATCTGCTCACGTACAGACCAAAGGTTTTATTTTTAGATGAAATACATAGATTCAACAAAGCCCAGCAGGATTTTTTACTTCCCTATGTAGAATCAGGAGAACTTACACTTATCGGCGCCACCACAGAAAATCCAAGTTTTGAAATAATATCCGCGCTTTTATCTCGCTGCAGGGTGTTTGTCCTTAATGAACTAAAAAATGAAGAGATAGGCACTATAATTGATCATGCGTGGAGTGAAATTAAAAAAGATAAAAAGAAAATTCCTGCTGACGCGCGAGAATGGCTTATTAACATGTCAAACGGCGATGCCCGGCAGGCAATCACCATGATTGAGAATACTGCACGTCTCTATGGTGAAATTAGTCTCGAAAATTTCAAGAATACTCTTCAAAACAAATTTTTACGGTTCGATAAGAAAGGGGAGGAGCATTATAATACAATAAGCGCATTCATTAAGAGCATGCGGGCCTCACAACCTGATGCAGCACTTTATTATTTGAGTAGAATGATTGATTCTGGTGAAGATCCAAAATTTATTGCGCGAAGAATGGTTATCTTTGCCTCAGAAGATATAGGTATGGCCGATCCTCAGGCGCTTGTTCTTGCAAATGCCGTGTTCCAAGCAGTAGATTCAATTGGTATACCAGAAGCTCAAATAAACCTCGCGCACGGTACGGTGTACCTAAGTACTGCAATTAAGAGCAAACACGCATATGAGGCCTATTTTGAGGCTCTGGATGATGTAAAAACACATGGGAATCTCCCAATCCCGCTGATTATCCGTAATGCACCTACACAGATGATGAAAATATTGGGCTATAGCAAAGGATATGAGCGTTATACAACAGAAAATCTATTGCCCGACAAGTTGAAGGATAAGAAATATTATCAAAAAACCTGATGTTGTCTAAATCAATTAGTTAGGATTTTTTACAATAATTTCCTGAAGCATTAGTAAAAGACGTCAGTGATGAACTAAGACCTGAAGCAGTAAGCTGCGCTGGGCCTTGGCCGTAAAAGATGTACGTCTGAGACATGCACGTAGGAATAGAGGTTGTGAAGGTCTTTGTTGTGTGAGGGCCAACAGTAGAGACTGAGGTACTGTTGTAGAGTACGTCATCGGCCAGCGTCTGATTATATGCAGAGTATGACATCTGACTGGCTGGGAATCCGCAGCCTGAGTTATTGATAATCGTTCCCGTCACCTGAGAACCCTTGGCTGCAAATGACACCTTGACTGTGTTGCTTGATAATGCAGCTTTTGCCTGTGCGAGCGTCATTGTTCCTGTCGGGCAGTTGGCATCTGTAGAAGAAGTCACGGTGACTGCAACAGTACTTGTTGTTGAGCCGGCTGAATTTGTACACGTAATTGTATATGAAGTTGTTGTAGCGAGAGCACCAGTTGATTTTGAACCGCCGGATACTGAAAGTGATCCGCTCCATCCACCGCTTGCCGTACAGGTTGTTGTTGTGTCTCCACCATTATTAACTGTCCAGGTAAGTGTTGAAGTTCCTCCCGGAGCTACCGAAGCTGGATTTGCTGTAAGGGTTGTTACAGGCTTAGTTTTAGGTGTTGAAGACGCTGTGACTGTGGCAGTGCAGGTTGATGTAATCGTTGAGGTGCCTGAAGTAATAGCAACTTGAGCAGTCTCTGCGCCGGCGGAAGTATATGTCTTAGATACACTTGAGGTTGTTCCGGTCAAACTGTTGCTGCCGGTCCATGAATATGTGTACGTACCGGTGCCTCCTGTAGCTGTAGCTGTCCATACAATCGGCGTGCCAGTCGTCGTGGTGGCTGGTGCAGCAGAACATGAACCAGCAAGCGGAGTGGTGGTAACTGGAGGAGGTGCCACAACCACACCTTGTCCTGGAGAAACAGCGTATTGGGTTACACCTTGATTGTATGTAATGACCCGAATACCACTTTGAGCTACGGCCCCAATAATAGATTTAAATGTCGTTGGATCAATATGATAATCGTCAGTACCTGTAGCGTTGATTAGGTGGGTAACAATGACAAGCCATGCATTTTCAGCTTTAGCTTCTGCTATCCAACCTTGAACATCGGCGACAGTAGTAGTGGCAATGACTTTTTGAACCTTAATCTCGTATGGATATGCTCCTGTTGGATTATATCCTTCTTCAAATGTGCGTGCCGAAGTGTAATATTCTGCAGCATTTGCATTAATAGCAGCATTATAGGCACCATATGGATATGCAATATTATTTACCGTAAATCCATCAGCAACAAGGGTCGCTTTTGAAGATTGAAGCTCTGTATTTACCTGGGCAGCCGTGAGTGTGGTGAGATCAGGATGATCAACAGTATGTGACGCAATTTCCCAGCCATCAGCAGCAAGACTCTTGATTTGAGCGAGAGTCATATCACCATCCTCAGCAATTCCACCAGAAGCCAAACCAATATCACTAGTAACAATAGCACTCGTGCCTACAAAGTGATACTGATTCATGGTTGGCATAGCAATTGTGGCATCTGTTGTATTGCCATCATCAAACATGAGAGTAAGAGCAGGCTGAGTAGCTGAAAACTGCTGAACTGTAATATACATCAAAGTAAGCAGTACCTGAGGCATCACCGAGCATAGGCACAACAAATATATAGGCGATTGGTTTGGTTACCGGAATGGTTTCATTGGTGACAGTAAAACCGGAACCTGTATTGAAGCCGACCCAACGCCAATTAAATGTTCCTTCATTTGGAATAGAGTTCCAATATGCAACAGTCCCATCAGTAAAATGAATTTCTGCATATATACTGGCGCCATAATAGCTTCCCGAAGCCATCGAAATATTTGAACCTTTTACGTAGCCGCCGATAAATACCGGTTCAACTTTTGTCTGATTGAGATCAATTCGCTCATAGGCGCCCGAAAGGGTCGAGGTATTTGTATTGGTAAGCGAAATACCCCAGCTTCCAGAATGGGCGCCTGCTGATGTGCGAGTATAGCCATTATTAAAAGGCTGCCACCCAAGAGCGGTGGTAGCCGTAGCGCCAGCCTGTTCAAAAGTGCCATTGGTTGTAAGTTCAGTTGAAGTGAGAGCTTGAGCAGTTGCTGCATTCAATATCGCATACATAGCAAAAGCAAAAATACATAAACTGAAAATAGTGGCGCGTGTTGCAAAATTTTGTTTCATGTGGTGCTAAATTAATTAACAGCAGTAATAACGGAATCTCTCAACTATTATTTCGTGACGTGCAAACTTTACAATATAAATTTAATTTAAGCAATACTTTTTCAAGCCTCTATTATCGCCGAGTCGGGCTCGCCCATGCGCCGGTTGACGTGGTAAAAATTGCTTTGGGAATACTATACATGTAGGCTATCGCATCAATAAAACGCATAAATAAAAAACCAAGACCGTATATAAAATAGGCCGGTCGATTCTTGATAACACCTATTACAACACTTAGTGCATAATCAGCAATAAAAAGACCCTTCAAAAGAAGAATGTATTGATAGGGGATATCGCCAACACCGTAGCTTAAGAAAATGAGAAAAATATAGAAGGGGAGTAGCAGTAAAATAATAGAACTGAGACACACCTCAAATATGGAGAAAAATAATGCCGACCAGAAAAAACTAGTCCAGTATCCATGCCGAAATACCGTTTGCCAGAAACCAAGGTTCCACCGTTTTATCTGTTTAAAATAGTCCTTCAAATTGTCGGGATCTTGGGTATAAGCCTTAATTTCCGGCGAATAAATAATTTTACCAAGGTGGCCATGGTGAACTTCAAACGTCATGTTAAAATCCTCGATAACAAGTCCTCCGGGATCAATATTTATTTTTGACAAAATTGAACTCCGGTAGATGCTGGCAAAACCCGGCACGATTTGGCATACATTTATATACTTCCAGGATTGGCCAAATTTTATAAAAAGCTGGCCAAAAAAATAAATACGTTCGCGGTAGGAAAGTATAAATCTGTTAAACCAGCTATTTTTGTTCGGTTCCCACAATGTGGTGGCATGGCCGGCAACCGCCACAACTTCCGGATCATTAAAATAGGGAAGAGCCTTATCTAAATAATCATCTGCAAGAATAGTATCGGCATCCACGAAAAGAACAGCTTTAAATACACCCGACATCTGTATCTGATTTACAGCCGACTGCAGTTTGCGCGCTTTTGCCAGCGGAGGAGGAAGCTCAACAACGTTTACACCGAATGAACGTGCAATGTCGGCAGTCCTGTCTTTTTTTGAGAAATCCGAAGTAATAATGAAAATTTGATTAGGGGGAAGAAGTCGTAAGGCACCCTTAAGAGTATTTTCTATCACCAACTCTTCTTGGTGAGCGGGAATAATAATTGCCACGTCACTTTTAGTAAGTAAACCATCCGCACCAGAAATATTGGCAGCAAAAACCTGAGGAGAATAGATACGCAACGAAATATATCGGCAGAGACCAATCGCCCCCCAGAAGGTGAAATTCATTCCCCACAATCCAATAAATACAATGATAACAGCAAAAACAAGGGGCATATTTATTTTTTATGTTTAGCGATTTTCCATCCGCTCCTGAAAACTTTTGACTGTATATCGGATGCCTTCATTAAGAGATACTGTGTAGTTCCAGCCAAGATTTTTAATCCTTGTGAGATCCGGCATGCGGCGCTTATGATCATGTGCGTAGCCCGGGGTCATCATGATAGAACTTTTTGAATTTGTAAGCATAATAACTTTCTCGGCCAGCTCTTTCATGGTGAGCTCAAGATCACTTCCAAGATTATATACTCCGCCTTTTTCTCCTTTTTCCATAACAAGCATGAGGCCGTTAACAATATCGCTCACGTAGCACATAGTACGCAATGCATTATTATCTTGAACCGTAAGTGATTCTCCTCTCAAGGCCTGTTGGACAAAACGAGGAATAACGCGCTGATCTTTCATACTCATGTATGGACCATATACGTTAAAAAGCCTGACTATTTTTGCTTCAAGATTATATTTGGATGAAAAAAGCACAGTGAGTGTCTCTGCAAAACGTTTGCCCTCTTCATAATTTGCCCGCGGTCCGCGCGGATCAACATTTCCTGTATATAATTCATCTTGAGGAAATTTTTCAGGATCGCCATATACCTCAGAGCTGCTGGTAAGAAGAAACTTTGCTTTATTTTTTAATGCAACCCTCAGTACATTTTTTGTACCTATTGAACATGTATCCATCATTTCTTCGCCCATTTTTTCTATATTTGGCACGCCGGTCGGACAAGCAAGATTGTATACCCGTTCAAAAGAATACGCAGAACCATTAAAAAAGAGCTTCATGAACTCAGGAGTTTCAACACCCATTTCATAAAATTTAAAACTTCTATTTTTCTTAAATTCACTGATATTGCCGACATCACCTGTAGATAAATTATCCACGGCAACCACCTCATTTCCTTCAGCAAGAAGCTTTTCGCATACATTTGAGCCGAGAAAACCGGCGGCACCCGTGATAAGAATTTTCATGTGATGATGTTTTTGCTTAACTACCTCCCGATGCCTCTATAGGCAAATCTGTGCTTGATAAACTTATCTTTTTCGAGACAATTCATTCCATCAATAACAACCTTCACGCCAAATGATTCAAGCTTTTGCGGCGTTAACTTTTTAAAAATTCCATGGGCGGTAGCAATAATGACTGCATCAGCTCCAGTGAGCGCTTCACGCATTGTTTTTGCGGTGGACGCATGAAGAATATATGGGTCATACGTTACTACACGCACTCCAAGCTTCTTAAGCTTTCGAACAATTTCATGGCTTGGACTTTCACGATCATCGCCCACTCCTGCTTTATAGGAGATGCCGAGTACAGCAACTGTAGAATTCTTCAAACTTATATCCTTCTCTTTCAGGAGAATATTGAGCTGAGCAATAGTAAACTCTGGCATGTTGTTGTTGATTGTGCGGGCAGCTTTTAAAAATTTGTGGTTGAAGCCATTCTTTTTTGCATACTCAATAAGGTAGTACGGATCAACAGGAATGCAGTGGCCACCCACGCCGCAGCCGGGGTAGTGGGGCATGAACGAAAATGGCTTGGTAGCGGCTCCTTCGATAACATTCACAACATCAATGCCAAGCTTTGAAAATGACATAGCGAGCTCGTTTACAAACGCAATATTAATATCGCGAAACGAGTTCTCAGTAATTTTTACTGCTTCAGCTTCTTTGATAGAACCCATAGGTTTTATTTCGGCATCAATGAGAGACTTATAGAATGCAACCGCCCGTTCCAAACCTTTTTTTTCAAGACTACCGACCACACGAGGTATATTGCTCACATTCCAGCGCTTATCGCCAGGATTGATCCGTTCTGGACAATGCGCAAGATAAAAATCTTTACCGCCTATAAGTCCGCTTTCCTTTTCAAGAATTGGCAAAAGGATATCTTCAGAAATGCCGGGGTTAACCGTCGATTCCAGTACTACGAGGTGACCTTTTTTCAAGTGTTTACCGATAGAGTGAGCCACGCTTTCCACAGGACGAAGGTCCGGCAGATAGTCTTCATACACAGGCGTCGGCACACATATTATGACAGTGTCTACATTTTTTATCGCAGCAGCATCGGACGTCACGGGAAGGGGATACCTCTTCAAATCAATATCTATTTCGCCGTCAGCAAAGGGGCTTTTGCCTTGTTGTATTTTCTTGAGCTTAGCGTCGTTGGTATCAATGCCAATAACATCAAATTTTTTCTTAAGGCCGAGTACGGCGAGCGGCAAACCCACGTATCCGAGACCAATGACAGCCATTTTGTGTTGTTTGACATGCATAATATTTCGGTTTATTATTTAACTAATCTACAGTGTGTTGACTCACAGGTCAACCCCTCCGTGCTCTATCATGAAAAAAAATATTTCCATTATTCTTTCCTGCACGCTTGCTATTGTTCTTATTGGGGGAAGTATTCTGGCAATTCACAATCACTTTTTTTCACCATCCCCAACTGCTCATGATACTACTGAAGTCATGCATTCTGCGGTGCCAGCCACTCAGACGAATTTAAACCAAAAAACTAACAGCGCTTCATTGTCCGCCACAGCATCTCAATCCCCGACACCCGAGAATATAGAGAGCAGTAATAGCACAGCGCCTGCAACGACCCCACCACTAGATCAAACACAATCTTCAGCCTATTCGCTCCACAAAAATATAACTGCGACAGTTTTTTGGGTAGGAGAACCCGTGGGCAACGGCTCCTCAGAAGACAATTCTATCAGTGCTTGGGACGATGATTGGGAAAAAGATTACGGAGGCTATGATGATTATATAAACCGTAATGGGTATTTTCCTGCGCAGTTTACTCCGAAGCAGAACCCATTTTATTTAGACTTGCCGTATGATGATTTTGATGACAATGGCAACAGAAGACCAAATGCATATCAAGTCGTGCCCTGGGCCAATAGCCAGACATGGGCACCAACAGAATCAATGATGAAAAATAGATGGGTTAAAATCATAAAAGACGGAGCTGTGTGCTATGGACAAATTGAAGACTCAGGGCCGTACGTTTACAATGATTATCAATACGTATTTGGCACAGCAGCTCCAGCAAGCCAGGAAGCTAATAATGCGGGCATGGATGTTTCTCCCGCGCTTCGTGATTGTTTGGGATTCAACGGCCTTAATAACGACGAGAACAAAGTTGATTGGCAATTTGTAGCTGCCTCAGAAGTACCCCCAGGCCCATGGAAAGAAATTGTAACAACTTCTCAAATTAATTGGCACTAAAAAGGGAACCAAACATGGAATACTCCCTTAAAAGAAATGCGCGAACACGCAGAATGAGCATCACTATTAATCGTTTTGGCGGGGTCGTAGTTAAGCTGCCGCCTCGCACCCCATCCTTAATAGCTCATATGTTTGTTAAAAGCAAAGAATTGTGGATCCTTCACCACCAAGCTGCAATGAAAACAAGGCTTGAGGATACAACGATACTTGACCAGTCCCATCAAGATTTTTTACAGAATAAACGCACAGCCCTTAAGTTTTTAGAAGAACGAGTAAAATATTTTAACGAATTTTATAATTTCAGCATAGGCACAGTACATGTCAGAAATCAAAAATCACGGTGGGGAAGCTGCACCAAGACCGGCAACCTCAGTTTTAATTACGGACTGATTAAGATTCCTCAGGAACTTGCCGATTATGTGGTGGTGCATGAACTCTGTCATATCAAACACTTCAATCACTCAAAAAAATTTTGGGGGTTAGTTGGTACCACACTGCCAAATTATAAGATTCTTCGAAAAGAGTTGAAAGAAAAATATATGAGCATAAAATAAATGATATGGTATACGCACCAATATAGGGATACGTCGCAAAAGATATATTGTGCGACGTATCCCTAGGAGAGAGAAGTAGGCACCTCATTCTTCGTTGTTGAATACAAACCCTCCCCTTCTTTTAAGAACTATTAAAAATATTTTTTGTAAAAGATAATTACGGCACCGATGATCACTGCGCCGCATCCGCTTGCAACAAGAATTATATTCCGCACATCAATCGAACTTCCTGCCCCCTGAGTATCGCCTAGTGGAACATTTTCAATATTGTTTTGATTTGGGACGGCAAATTCTTTGATACCCTCGTTATATGTAACCACCTTGATGCCGCTGTTGTGGACTGCCTCCATCATTGATTCAAACATCTGTGGCGACACATGGTACACATTACTTCCCGACCCGCTGATGAGGTGAGTTACAATGATAAGCCATTGCTTATTTGTCTGAGCTTGTTCAACCCAGTTTTGGACATCGGCAACTGTCGTGGATGCTACTATTTTTTGAATTCTAATTTCATATGGGAATGAACCCTGGGGATTGTATCCGTCTTCAAAGCTTCGGGCAGATATATAGTAATTTTCACTTTGCGCCAAGACATCACTTGAGTAGGCTCCAAATGGAAATGCGATTGAATCTATATCGAAACCATCTGATTCCAAAGCTGCTTTCGAATCCCTAAATTCTGTCTCCGCTTGGTCGGAAGTAACCATGCCAAGGTTTGGATGTGTCACGGTATGGGAAACGATTTCCCATCCATCATTTGCTAATGCTTTTATCTGATCAAGGCTAAGAAATGGGAATTTATTTATATAGCTTGTAATGATGGCGGAGGTGCCTGGAAGTCCATACTGATCAAGTATTGGCTTCGCAATTGTATAGTCGCTTGTATTTCCATCATCAAACATAAGCGTTAGAGCACTTTGAGTCGGGACAAACTCTTGAACTGATATATCATCGAAATATGCGGTACCGGAAGCATGTATGAGCGCTGGCACGATAAATATATAATCAATGGGCTTGTTGTAGCTTGTTGACGCCGTTTTTGTGACAATCGCCGAGCTTGTATTGAGCCCAATCCATCGCCAGTCAAAAGTTCCCTGGTTTGCAAGAGAATTTCTGCTGACAATTGTGCCATCCGTATAATGAATTTCAACATACAAACTAGCACCAAATGTGCTGCCTGGTGTCAAGGAAATATTCAAACCCTTTATAAAACCGCCAATAAAAACGGGCTCGGGCGTAGTCTGATGAAGATTGATACGCTCATATGCACCGCTCGTTGCGGCTTCGCCAGAATTCATAAGCTTTATACTCCAATTTCCCGTATGAGCAGCTTCAGAGGAACGGGTATAACCATCTCCAAAATTTTGCCAGCCCAATGCTTTTGTTGGATCATGCAAAGCACTATTTTCAAATCCTGGATTGTTTAAGTTTACAATCGTACTTGTGGCAGCGGCATACAATATGCTTGGCATAAAAATTGCAGCAAAAACACCGATACACATACCAATGGCTGCACCACTACACATTGAATAGATAATTTTTGCTTTCAAGACGATAATTTATATCACTTTTACTGTACAAATGTCCAATAAAGTTGTAGCAGGGCTGTAAGTTATAAGTCAGTTGGGAGTCTTTGTCGTAGAGCTAGAGGAGCAAATGAATATCCCATCACCTGCTCTTTTTGGTTGTAACCTATCAAGATAGAGTGGTTCAAAATACACATGAAAAAATAAAATTGGATGGGTGCAAAATTTTTATTGGCGCTATTTTTGGCCGTAGTTGCTGTTCTTGTCATGTTTATAGTGATTTCAAATTTTAAAAAACATCCGACATCAACATCACGTCCCCCTACCCTCTCGTCGTCACCAGCAACAATAAGTACAGCCCCTGCCACATCATCGGCTGCGATAATTTCCACACACAGTATTTCAACCGCTCGCGGTGCATCAATTGTATCTTCTTCAACTATTTTAAAAAACATTCCTTCCACCACAGCCGTCATACCTACCTCTACTTCAAACATGCAGTGGGGCGCGTATGTCGGTGATAGCCCAACGGCATCTCAGACTTTGAGACACTGGTCGGTAAAAAAATGGATTTGGTTGCAACATTTGATGGTTTTGATGACTCCTTCCCTTCAAATCTATCTGCAACCGTGGGGCAACAGGGTAAAACGCTTGTCATTTTTTGGGAGCCAGAATTTTGGCTACGATGACATCAGCAACGGAAGTGAGGATAATTATATGAAACAATTTGCTGCTGCAGCACAATCATATAATGCTCCGATTATCCTTATTCCACTTGATGAAATGAACCTCAACGAAGAAGCGTGGGGATATGGTACAAACAACAATACAGCTGATGGCTTTAGAGCAGCATGGATACATATTCACAACTTATTTAACGGCATCAACAACGTTAAATTTGCCATTGATTTTAATAATGTTTCGATACCCAACATTCCAGGTAATCAGTTTTCAGATTACTACCCCGGTTCAGATTATGTTGACTACGTCGGCATTGACGGTTTCAACTTTGCCAACCCATGGCAGACATTCGGACAAGTTTTTGATACTGCGGTGCATCAGGTCCAATCATTTAATAAGCCGATGTATATTTTTTCAACTGCTTCATACCCCGGAACAGCCGAGGCAAATTGGATTACTGAAGGGCTTGGTACCCATATTAAGAATTACACAAACATGAGGGGCTGGATCTGGTTCAATCAAAATGGTGCTGACGGAGATTGGGTTGTCAATTCGAGCCCCGCTACGCTCGCTGCGTTCAAATCAGTTGTAGCAGGACTGTAAGTTATGGGTCAGTTGGGAGTCTTTGTCGTAGAGCTAAATTTAAATTTTTTATGAATTCCATTCTTTCTCGCTGAAAATATATTTTCAATATGAAATTATCTTTACTCGTGCCGTGCTACAACGAAGAAAAATCTCTTCGTGCTTCAATTCAATCATGTCTTAATCAAACGCGCCCTTTTGATGAGATTATTTTTATCGATGACTCTTCAAGAGACCGGACACCTGAAATACTGGCATCCTTCAGCGATAAAATAATTTCAAAACGAACGCCAAAGAATACCGGGAACAAGAGTAGTGCCCAAGAGTTTGGCATGCAGTTTGTTTCCGGAGATATTGTCATCACTACCGATGCCGATACGCTTCTTGATACTAGATTTGCTGAAGAAATTGAGAAAAGCTTTGCTGCCGATAAGGATGTTGTGGCAGTCGCAGGCTATGTAAAAAGTATTCCCTATAATTGGTTAACGCTCTGCAGGGCGTTTGATTATGTCATAGGACAAAATATTCATAAAGTTGCCCAGAATTATATGCATTATATTTTTGTCATGCCCGGCGCCGCAAGCGCTTTTCGACGGGATCTTTTCAATCAGCATATCACCTTTGACCATGACACAATTACCGAGGATCTCGACTTTACCTACAAGATTCACCGCAAACAATTTAGGATAGTGTACAACCAGAAAGCAATTTCATACACACAAGATCCGACAACGATTAAGAATTACATAAACCAGATGAGGCGCTGGTTTGGAGGAGGGTGGCAAAATCTCGTCAAACACTGGAGCATTGTCGCCACACGTCCGATCAGGGCCTTTGAATTATCGCTTATCTACGCAGAAGGACTCGTTTTTTCAGTGCTTATTTTTATCCTGCCTCTTATAAATCTATGGTTTGGCATGTGGTTGTTTATCGGCTACTTTGTAGTAGCAATGATATTTGCCATGTGGGCTGCATGGAAAGAAAAACGGCCATTTCTTATTCTCGCGCCATTCCCTTACACGATACTCATGTTTATAAATGCATACGTATACCTGGAACAGTTTATCAAGGAGGTTGTGCTGCGGCGGAAAAATCTTATCTGGTTTAGTCCGGACAGAGTCATAATTGAACCATCATAAAAATATATGCCACTCACCCCATTTATAGGACTCTCCGTTATTGTTCACCTTTGCGTTATTGCAGGACACAAAGTTTCAAGCTGGCTGCCGTTCAGAAAACCACAAACACAAAGTAGCATTCCGCGTGCAAGCATTTTTAGCTACCCAATAATTGGAATTGTGTTTCTTATGGTCATGACAAATGCATTTATTCTGGTAGATAGAAGCGTCCTCGATAGCCATTCATCATTTCGATTTATCAATACATATGGAGCCGTAATCGAGAAAAATATTGCTGGCAACATTTTTCAGCCGAATCAAATAATACCCCTCGCCAGAGCTCAAAACAGCCCCAGTATCATCAATAATACAAATTGCGGATTAATCACATTTGATAAGTGGGCGACTGTATACAATTATTCGATAATAAATTATTTAATATCAATCAATACCGATTATTCATTCTCTTCCCGCCAACAGTTCGCAAACAATTTTGGCATCAAAAATTATACTGGTGCATACGGGCAAAATATGGCGTTACTCAATGATTTTTTTGCAAGCTCACATAGACTGGATCCTTTACATCCAACCTTATGCGAAACATGAGGAGATTGAATGTAATGAAAATTTACCATGCATTGAAATTTTATATACATATTAATTACCATCAAATACCATGTCAAAATTACAAAAAAATGGAGCGACCGCTGTTATTGGAATATTATTTTTTATCGCGCCGTTTTTTGCGCATGGAACCACACTCAGTGCATCTGGAAACCTCATATTGAATGCCGACATGCAAAGCACAACTGTTGCAAGCACAACACCGGACAACTGGTTTCAGGGTGGCTACGGAACAACTACCGCCACCTATAATTATCCCGTACCAGGACCGACCTCCGGAGATGTTGGTGCAGAAGTCACCTTGTCCAATTATGTAAGCGGAGCGGCAGAATGGTATTTTAAGAACGTCGCGGTGACAGGCAACAATCTTTATTCATTTTCGGATTCATATAATTCAACCATAGAAAGTTACCTCATTGCTCAGTGGACAATGAATGACGGTTCGCTTTCGTATGATGCAATCGCCACGCTGCCTTCAACCAATGGGACGTGGGCCCATACTCCGCAGGAAGTATTCCCAGCTCCATCCAATGCTGTATCTGTCACCGTTCTCCATCTCATTCAAAATACCAATGGCAGCCTGACCACAGCAGATTATGCTCTGACTAATTACACACCATCAAACCAAGGGGCTTTTTCAAAGGCAATGGTATCACTTACGTTTGATGATGGGTGGACATCCCAGTACAATAATGCCCGGCCAATCTTGAATGCTGCCCATATGCCAGCAACATACTATATCATCACCGATCCCATACTCAGCGCAACAGATGCATCTTCCGGCAACCTTCTTGAAAACACTGGAATTGCCACCGGTACTATTACAGCGTCATCTACTATACACTGGGGGAATATTACAAATGTAGAAACATACGGTGCAATTTTTACCGATCCAACATATCAGGAATACACATTTACCGATACCTACACATCTACAACCACGAGCACGCTACGCCTTGATTATTGCTCAATTTCACAAACCGGAAATTGTCCGGCTGGAGACGTGGTATCTATGACGCTCGGCTCGCTTCCCGCCGGAAATAATATGGATGCAAACTTTTCTTTCACACTCCCAACCATTTCCGGAAATACCGTTACGCCGATTAGTATTTCTCAAAGCCCAGATCAGAATGGAGTGATTACCGTATCCAATCCATCACTCATAGAATATCAAGATTACATGACGGAGTCCCAGCTTCAAACACTTCAGGCAGAAGGCAACGAAATCGATTCACACACTGAAACGCATCCCGATCTTGATCTTACAACAATTTCTGATTCGACAGCTTCCCAGGAAATAAGCGGTTCCCGATCTGTTCTTGAATCGTTTGGCATGTCACCCGTGGATGGCATCGCCTATCCGTTTGGAGATTATAATTCCAATATTAAGCAGATGGTGAGTGCTGCGGGATATACCAATGCTCGCACCGTTGATGTCGGCTTTAATACCGCTACCACCGATCCACTGTTGCTCAAGAGCGAGAGCGCTGTCGCTTCAACAACATTTAGCACAATACAATCATGGATCGATACGGCAATTGCCAACAAGTGGTGGCTCGTCATTACATTCCATGATGTTGATCCGGCAAACATTATTGCTCAAAATGGAGAAGTGTACGGTGTTACGCCGCAAATGCTTCAAGAAATTGTTTCATATCTTCAAACAAAAGAACAGAACAATTCTGTCAGCATTGTAACGATGGATCAGGGTACTAATATACTCCACAATATTTCGCCAATCACGCCCCCTGTATCGCCAATTCCCGTTCCTGCTGTAACTATTGTCCCAACAACACTACCAAGCGGAACAGTTGGGACCGCATACAACCAAACATTGACAGCTTCTACAACAGCTACGGGATCATTCACATGGTCTGTCTCGTCAGGAACTCTGCCAGCAGGCCTGATACTCAACTCTTCTTCTGCATTAATCTCAGGCACGCCCACCGCAGATGGCACCTCTACATTTAATGTACTTACCACAAACGGAACATCTTCAACGACCCAACCTTATACAATAAACATAGCAGCCTCAGGATCAACTGTGCCTGTGGTGAACAGTGGAAACACAGGGATCGGTATTCCAAGCAGTGGAGGAGGTTATTATGCGCCACCAATTCCACTAGGAAAAGTATTAGGTATAGCGACCGGCCCCGTATGCCAACCAGGAGACATATACAACATCGCTACAGATGCACCATGCCCTCACATATCCACCTCTACACCCGAAGTAGAATCTTCATCAATTCCTGTGTGGATTTTTAGTCGCAATCTTATGACTGGAATGTTTGGCCGGGACGTCAAACTTCTTCAACAATATCTAAACCTGCACGGTTTTAACGTAGCGTCTGCCGGACGAGGATCGCCGGGCAACGAAACTGAATACTTCGGACAGGCGACCAGGGCCGCTGTCATAAAATTCCAGGTTGCAGCAGGTATAAAACCGGCTTCAGGATATTTTGGACCGATTTCTCGATCACATATTTTAAACTAGTTTAGTCACCGCTCAAGAATTATTGGACACAAAGCCATAAAATCTCTCATAACATCTGAGAGGTTTTATGCTATTTATTTACAAACAATCTCGCCATACGAAGCTCTTCAAAATTGAAGGTGGCGCCGAGCATATCACGCGCTGGCGCAAGTTTCAATTCCCCGTCTCTTTATACACTGCACCAAAAGCCTTTTGCATTGCAGCAAGACGCTTAATGGTTTTTTTGATGTAGGCAAGATCCTGATCCGGATTTATTTTCCCTTCAGCTGCAAGTCTTTCGAGATGATCAATAATAGTACCGACGCCCACTTCCCTGTTTTTTGCCATATCCTTCAGCGACATTTTTTCCTGTATGAGCAGAAGTGTTTTTTCGTGCGTAGGAATTTTTTTCTCTTCAAATTCAGACTTGATCGAATCTAAAAATTCTTTTTGCTGTGCCGCCTTTCTCGCCGGACTCATATCTTTAAGTTTATCTGCAGCCGTCTCGGAAAGCTCCTGCAAATGTTTATCGAATTCAAGCACCTCTCCATGCACCCGAAGCGCCATATCATTGATACCGAGAAGATTGAGGCCTGCAAGCGTGCGTACGCGTGATAATGCCACATACCCCATGCCCGGCTCAAATGATTTTGAAAGATCAACTTCGACAGCATCAAGACTCATGCCCTGGCTTTTGTGCACGGTAATAGCCCACGCCAAACGGAGCGGAACTTGGCTGATCTGAGCCTTTACCTTGCCGTCTTCTTCGATAGTCCAATCGGCGGGAATAGCCGTGATGCGCACGCCTTTTATCGTCTCGACAATCGGTCCGGCTGGAGCAAGCCCGACGATTTTTCCGAGCGTGCCATTGACATAACCCATCTCAAAATTATTTTTTACAAACATCACCCGCGCTCCTTTTTTCAAATTAAGTTTTTCCGGAGCAAGACAGCTTTTCTTGAGTGTTTCCACGAGCGCTGGCCGGCCTTCAGTCGTCATTGTGTACACAGTCGATCCGCCGTCGATAGTTTTTAGCTCCCGCTCGTTGATGCTGTCGACATCGATATTATGCGTGTAGAGCCGAGTCGGTTCAATGCTTGTATCAGGCACTTTATTAAAACGAGATTTTAAATGCTCATAGGTATCTTCCGAAATATCATTGGTGCGGATTGCGTTTAACACATCGAGACAAGCGTCGTCCGTCTGTCTATGCTGTTCGTGGAGATAGCAGACCGTAAGACCAAGCGCTTTCCAAGTTTGCGATTCATAGATAAAGTGCGCTTCCCGCTCGCCCATGCGCGATACCGGCGGCAATTGAAAAAAGTCTCCGCAGAGCACTACCTGCAACCCGCCAAAAACTTGATTATTTCTTTTAAAGGATCGGACAATTCTTTCAACGAGATCGAGCCTGAAATGATGGAGCATCGAGACTTCATCAATAATGAGTACCTTCACGTTTTGGAAGCGATTCCAGAGATAATGTTTTTCTTCCATTTCATCCATGTCCTGATCAGAAAGCTCATCGCGAATACCAAGACCCGACCACGAATGAATCGTCATGCCATTCATATGAGTCGCTGCCACGCCAGTCGAAGCCGTCACCGCCACATCCACATCATTGTCTTTTAGATACTTAATATATTGATTAAGGAGATATGTTTTTCCGCTTCCAGCTGAGCCGGTAAGATACACATTTTTGCCAAGTTTTAATATATCGAGAGCTTCGTGCTGGGTCATAATTTGCTCATTTTAACACACTGTACCCATCATTCTCGCATATGGAGATGAAGAAAAGCTAAAGCTCGTAGACTCATTGACTGATGTTTTGGGAAGTGGTAGAGTTTTAAAAGTTGTTTGTTTGTAGAGAGGTGGTGTACTACCCCATCCACAAACAAGCTTGAAATGCACCTACAGGAGATTGGTATGAGTTCTTACCAAAAAGATCTTGAGCTGACAAGGGATGTCGTTTTGCAATGTTGAGAAAAATGAGATATGCAGAATTACAAAAGAAACCTCTGCGTAACGACGACATACCCGGCTCACTCGATGCCAAAGCATGGGCAATTGAATGCCGCTTGTTTACGTCACACAAGATTGCGCAAAGCATCCACCGTCACTATCTCACCGCCGCTGGCCGTCGGTATTTGAAACAACATGCTCCGGATCAAGAGCAGTGGTGGTACGCTTCGGGCGGAGCTTTTTCGGACACAGTGTACGTTAAAGACCCAGACAACAACATTACTCATGGCGAGCGAGAAAATTTGCCCCTATATATTGTTGAAACGGTGGCAGAAGGCGGAATCGCGTTCTATGGAGGCTTGATGTATGGACCATCCAAGGAGCGGCTTCTCAATGCCTAGCACTACCCAGTTTTCTCGCTAGACCTTTTGCACCCCGATTTTGTGTCGGGGTGCTTTTACATTAAAGCTGTACTGTGGAAAGTGCTGGCGTATCTGTTGATATTTGTACATTGAATTGAATCCTGCCGATATACTGTCCCGACATTGTTTCAACGCTGACCCTCCATAGACCTGAGACAAGATTAGTTTTTTCAGTATAGGTTCGATATCCCCCATCGCGGCCGCCGGATACCGGCAGTACGATTTTATTTTCTGTGATCCACCGCTTTTTCGTACCGTCATAATATTGCCAAACGTGAACAATATTCAGATTAAATTCAGTCGGCAAAAATACTGCACTATACGCATACACCGGCTGCCCCACTACTTCATTGTATACAGGATCATTGAAGCTGAAATAATCTGACCAATTTTTTGATTCGGAAACCGCTTCATAATTTCCATCAGCATCCTTAGTAATGGAGTGGTATACGCCCGCATCTTTGAGAGAAAGCGGCAATGGTGGAATAGTATGCGTAAAGTAAAGAATGTTGATAGCAGCATAGATCGCAATAATGCCTGAAATAAGAATCCAGCGCTCTTGTCTAAGCTTTTCCCGCGTTATAAACCGCAGACAAATAAGGTAGAGCCATAGAATAAGCACGCTCAGTGCACCACTTAGAATAAACATATTCGTACTAATGGTGTGCGTGATGACAGGTACGATATAAATCATAAATGAAAAAATGGAGACAAAGAGCATGCCTATCTGAAAATATAAACGGGAGTAGTGCTTTTTAAAAACCTCGTTGGCAATAAAAATAATAGCGAGCAGCAGAAGAAACGGCCACGCGGTGCTCGATGTCGCGCTTCTGAAATAAAAAACTAAAAATGTACTCAGAAGCCCTCCAAATGCAAATTGCACGATAAAAATAAGCCAGAAATGAAGAGTCATCACCTCGTTTTTTTCTTTCGTGCCGGTGGCAGACTTTTCCTGTTCAATAAAATTTAATGCAATGATGCCAACTGCCGCTACCACAAGATGCATAACTACCCAAAAATTTTCAAGAAAAAGATCAACACGCTTCAGCGTGATCGCATCAAAAACGAATCCGCCGACAAGCGCAAGTGAGGAAATGTGCCGCTCATACCGCTGATAGAATGATGCAATTTTTTCAAAGTGCTTTTTCATGTTGATTGATACTGTCCAATAAACCGCAGAGCTATTTTTGTAGTATAATAATACTACGTGCAAGAATTATTAGCCATTTCGTCTTACATTGTATGAATATAAAAAATAGCGTCATTATCATCACCGGCGCATCAATGGGAATCGGCGCTGCCGCAGCAAGAGCTCTCTATGAAAAAGGGGCGACCGTAGTGCTCGCTGCCCGTTCAAAAGATAAGCTTGATGATCTCCAAAAAGAACTCGAGGCTTCACCGTCAAAGCTTGGAGTATCTTCCCTTGTGGTGCCGACGGACATGATAAGTCCAAAATCTATTAAAAGCCTTATTGCTAAAACACATAAAAAATTTGGCAGAATTGACGTGCTTATCAACAACGCCGGGCAGGGCCTTTATAGCCCGGTTGAACTGGTTGATCCAAAAGAGTATCAGAAAATTATCGATCTTAATATCATGGGGCCGATGATTGCCATGCAGGAAGTAATTCCTCTCATGCGAGTTCAGGGCGGCGGAGTGATTGTGAATATCAGCTCGATCGTTTCAAAAAATTATTATCCAAATCTTGGCGCCTACGCCTCTACAAAATACGCACTCAATGCTCTCTCGCTTACCGCTCGACAAGAATTGGAAAAAGATAATATCATCGTAAGCGTGGTGCACCGGGACTCGACTGCAACAGAATTCGGCAAAAACTCTATAAAATCAAAAAACGCCGAATCTATCTTTTTCACAAAAACCGCGCCAACATGCCCGTACCCGACACTGCTGAATATGTCGCCAACAAAATTGCCGAAGCAATCGAATCCGGCGCAGCGGAGACGTATATGCACGCGTAGATTCCCTACTCCACCATAATTTCAACACCCTGTAATTTGGTATCGTCTGTTCTAATGAGAAGCGCAGTGGCTGCACCTAGAAACATCACTCCTGCGGAAATAAGGTAGACAGTCGCATACGCCGAGACCTGTGCCTTGAGAATAATGAGCTGAACAGCAGTTTCATAATTGAGCTGACTTTGAACATTAATGACGGCACTGCGCGCAATTTCAAGCACATTGCTGTTGGTAATATTATTTAAAATAGTACTAAAGACAGAAATACCAAAGGCGCCGGCAATGTTGCGGACAAGAGCTAAGATCGACGAAGCTATGCCGATTTCCTCGGTCGGCACGGCAGACGCAATAGCGGCTGTGCGCTGAGCCATGCCGAAACCGAGGCCGAATGCCATGATTGAAAGAGGCATAATAATCGCCCACACATCCGAACGCGGATCAAGCCATGAGAAGAAATAGAGGCCGAGGCCGGCGACGAGCGTACTTGCAGCAATAACGTAGCTCGATCGTACCTTGCCAATAAGCCTGCCGCCAATCGGCGCACCAAGCATAAGCGCAAAAGCCATTGGTATGAAAAGGTATCCTGTCTGCGTGGCGTCGTAGCCTAAAAATGTTTCGGCAAAAATCGGTACGAGAAAAATGCTACCCATGAGCCCCATGAAGCTTATGAAGTTGTTGAGAAGCGTATAATTGAAAACCGCATTCTTGAAAAATTTAAAATCGATGATCGGTTCATCATGATTGTATTCGACGAAGTAAAAAATGATGCTGAAAATAACAAGAGCGAGATAGCACAGATTGCTATTTTGCGAAAGCCAGCCCCATGTTTCTCCCTGATCAAGTACAAGGACAAGAGACGAGAGAGCACCGCCGAGCGTGATGGCTCCCCACCAGTCGAATTTTACTGTCTTGATTGTTGACATTGATTCCTCGACAAACGCCAAAGCCATGACAAGACCGACAATGCCAATCGGAAGATTGACAATAAATACCGAACGCCAGCCAAAATTGTCGATAAGCGGACCACCGATAAGCGGACCAAACACTGCCGCAGCGGCAAATGATGCGGACCAGATGCCGAGCGCTTGGGCACGTTCCTTTTGTTCTGTAAATGTGACAGCCAGGATCGCCATAGCGGTCGGATAATCGGCCGATCCGGCAATAGCTTGGATGATTCTAAAAATAATCATCGAACCAAGATTCCATGATAATCCCGCAAGTACCGAACCAAAAATAAAAATAACAAAACCGGTAATATATACACGTTTGCGGCCAATCGTATCACCAAGCTTGCCCCAAATCGGCACAAAAATCGCGTTAGCGAGAATATATGCCGTCGCGATCCAGCCAGCAGAATTTACAGAAATGTTGAAATTCTCGATAATCTTTGGCAAAGCAAGATTGACGATCGTCTGATCCATACGGCCAAGAAACGTGCCGATGATGACCGTTGCAAGAATCCACCATTTAAGACTACTTTGTTTTACAGCTGGTTGCGGCTGTGTAGCTTCCATGAATTAGTTTTTGTAAATCCACACTTTTGCGGACATTCCATTTTTCAGCTCAGGATACTGGCTGACATTAAAGCGCACTTTAATGTCAAAATTATTTTCTTCGCGCTCCTGAGAAATATTAAAGACAACATCCTGTTCGTGTGACGTAGGGCTGACTTCATCGACAATACCCTGATATTGCTTTAAACCGAATGCATCAACCGTAAACGTGACAGAATCGCCGACCGAAATATCGCTGAGGCCTTTATCCTCCTCAACCTGAGCATCGACACGAAGCTGTGTCGGATCAATAACGGTTATAACAGTCTGGCCAGGAGAAAGAACGGCTCCAATATTATTCGGCGCGAGAATCACAAGACTTTCTGTTTTTGTCTTGACTATTTCATCTCCAACACGCGCAACAGGCGTATTCGCCGGCACAAGATCCCCTTCTTTTACATACATGTCTTCAAGTATCCCCCCTGTAGCAGACGAAAGGATGACCGAAGGGGCAGTAATTTGTGCAGTATCGGTATAAATTCTGCTCGACGAAATTTTCAAATAGAGAGTTCCGAAGGCTCCGGCGAGAATGATAATTGCAGCAATGCTGGCAATGATCCACATGCGGCGGTTTAATTTTTTATGCTGAGCTCCTTCAAAATTTTCTTCGATAGGATCCTCCGGCACCGGCTGTGTTATTTTTTCTGGCTCTGTATTCATACGTGGTATAATTACTGCTGATTACCGAATGTTAAAACTTTTTCGCCGATGCTCAGACCTGAAGTTATCTCTACATAGCCGTTATTTCCGGAGATACCGGTAGTAACTTGTCTTGTTGCAAGCTGTCCAGATGATCCAGCAGATACAAGCACGGAGGTTTGATTATTATTTGTTACTAAAGCACTAGCCGGTACGGCGAGAACATTATCCTTATGTGCCGTAAGAATATCGACAGTTGCCGTCATACCCGATTTTATAATTGGATTTGCCTGGTTAAATTGAAGCGTGACTTTGTATGCTCCAACACCATTCGTCATGGTCTCAGCTGGATCAATTGAAATAACGGTAGCGGAAAGCGGTATGCTGCCGGAAGAAGCGTCAAGCGTTGTACGTGCACTATCTCCAACAGCGATTTTTTCAATGTCGGCTTCTGAAAACGTATGCATCAATCTGCAAGAGGCCATCTGACATAACGCTAACGGCAGGAGTATTTGCACCTGCCACTTCCCCAAGTTTTATATTTTCTTCAGTAATAACCCCGTCAATCGGAGAGCGAAGCACTCCCTGTTCAATCTGAGCTTCAATCCCCGCAACTTGTGATTGTGCAGTTGTGACGGCCACTTGTTCAAGACTAATGCTGTACGGACTTGCTGAAGCCGACGCTTGTGCATACGCCTCTTCGGAAGACTTGAGCGCACTTACATTGGTATTGATGGCCGTCTCCGCCAATAAAATATTTGTTTTATAACCGGCATACAGGGCTTGGCTTGCAGCGTCAATTGGAGAATAGTCTGTAAACACTGCGGAAATATCCGTAAGGAGTGCTGTGGCCGTCTGGAGTGCCGATTGGCTTGCTGTGATAGCAGCAGAAATATCCTGATCATTGCCGGAAGCAGTGGCTGAAGCTGCCAATGAAGACCACGATGACATAAGCATAGTGAGGCTTTGCCGTTCCGCATCAATTTTTAAGAGGGTGCTTGCCGGTGCTGTTATATCATAGACAGATCCATTTTGATTAATTGTTACACCAAAAGATGGATTGGTACGAGCATTGCTAAAAAGGTTGTCGACATATGTAGATAACGCGCCGTCGGCAGCGGAATAGCTGGTTGAAAGCTGTACGAGCAGACTTTGCCGGCTATTTGTAATAGTGGTTTGAATGCTCGAACCAGCTTCATTTGAACTTGTAGCAGATGACTGGAGGTTTTGAAGTTTTATATTTTCGCCGGAGAGCGCTGCTTGAGCCTGCACAAGCTCAGCATCAAGGCCCGAGCTTTCTACTCGGGCGATTACTTGTCCTTTTCCTACCGGGGTGCCTACGTCACCCACAAGAGACGTGACTGTGCCGCCACGCTCAAAGGAGAGATCCACATTTTGAGCTGCTGTGACCGTACCATTTACCGATACCACCTGATCGAGACCCATAAGGGAAACAACCGTCGTATTTTGTAGATTAAGCCGAGGGCGGGAGGAAGCGGTAAATGCATATATCACAACAACAATAGCAATAACACACGTGACTGTGACAAGCGTAAAAGGCCTTAAAATATAGGTTTTCAGCATAATAATAAACGGGGATTAAACGTCTATTATACACTATTTTTTGATCTTGAAAAGATTTGCTTGGTATATTTGAACACTAAATCCTCCAATATTAAATGATCTGACAAGACGGCCCTGCGGTGGCTGGCCCAGTTGATCAAGTTGGTCATCATCTGACGGAGGGATAATACTTTGGATAACTACGGGTATACTAAAATCTCTTATTCCCACTCCTGTGCGCCATGCTCTCCTGCCTGTCGGTATTGTGCCTGCAAAAAATCCTGTGTTGTTTGCTGCAGATGAGGAGGCTTGCGTGCGCGTCACTGTAAAACTCGATCCATCACTTCCAAGACCTGATGGCACGGCGAGAGCCTGAATATCATCATTGAGCATATTAAGCGCAGTAGCACCTGAAGATGCAATAGTGAGCGAGCTTCCGTTTGCCACTGTCGAAGCATTTGTAAAGTTTACACTGCCAAAATTATCGAGCGGCACCAGCATATTTTCAGTGCTTGGCATTTCTTCAATCCATTCCGAAGAAGAAAGCGAGGAAGAGTAGTTTACCGTTGTTGTATAATTTTTGCCCGTCGTGTTGTCCTCAAAAGAAATTTGCCAGACATTCTTGGATGTTTCAGAAAGAGATACTGTTACAGAATCACCACTTTTTATTGAGACTGGAATAATGACGGATGCCTGCGGCAAAAGTTCATACCACGCTTGATAGACAACTTGACCTGATGCTGAAATAATGGTTTCAGTTCCTACCTGAATCAGGTCTTAACTTGAAACCCCGCCAATACCGACCCATGTCGCATCAGCCTGAAAGGATGGGGTGGTTGCAACCTGCGGCACAATCCACGAACCAGCCACAGACGTATATTGCGTATTTTGATTTTGCGCTACATATCCCGACCAATTTGAAGAAATACTCCCACTGCCTGCATCGACAGCCGTTCCAAATGAAAGAGGCTGGGGCAACGGCAGTGAAACAGTAGACGCGTACACAGCAAGACCCGACACGAAAGACAAAATTAAAAAGGCTGCGGCAGCAAACAGTACGAGGGTTCCCCTCAATAGGATTTTTGCATGATATTTAAAAAATAACGTCATAATTTTATGTAATGAGCCCTTGCCTTTGGTATACGAAAATGGATGTGAAAAAGGTGCGCATAAGCACCGCTACAGAGACGCCACGATCAGAATCTTCTTATCAAGAGGTAATGCATTTGTATTCTTTGTAGATAAGCCAGATAACGATAGTATAGTATCGAAAAATGAAAGAACGAGTAGCTATTATATTCCCCTTGCTGAAATATATGGTATTGTGAACACATGTTTAAAAGCCTGCGTTCATTTTTTGTTTGTAAATACAACAGACGGCCAAACAGTGATAAAAAATACGGTTTGGCTTTCTATTTCTAATGTATGCGGACGCTTATTAAAAGCGCTTGTTATTATTTATGCGGTGCGCGTCCTTGACCCCTCAGGCTGGGGTGTTTTTTCGTATGCAGTAACGCTCGCAGGCTTCTTTACTTTTTTTGCTGACCCGGGAGTCAATATAATGCTTATCAGGGAAGGCTCAAAAAAAGATGAGGGGTATTCGATGAGACTTCTTTCTACCACGTTTTATATTAAGCTTATACTCATTGGTGCGACGGTGCTTTTTGTCTTGTTGATTGGCCCACTCTTTAGTACCCTGCCCGGCGCACGAATTCTCCTGCCGATCGTCGCTCTGATTATTATCGGCGACACGCTGCGTGAATTTTTTTCTTCTTTTATCCGAGCAAAAGAAAAAATGGAGCGTGAAGCAGCAATATTTTTGATTACAAATCTTTGCATCGTCATATTCGGTTTTGTTGCTCTTTATTATCTCCCAACCGCAGTTTCATTTGGATGGGCATACGCTCTTGGCACAACCATTGGAGCGCTTTTGGCGCTGTGGGTTTTGCGCTCATATATAAAGAGTCTTTTTTCTGAATTCAGAGCGGAGCTCGTCGGACCGATCCTGCGCTCGGCATGGCCATTTGCCGTCACGGGTGCGCTGGGGCTTCTGCTTACCAATACCGATATTCTCATTATCAGCTGGATGCGCACAGCTTCTGATGTCGGCATCTATTCCGCCGCCGTAAGAATCGTTCAGGTGCTCTATCTCTTTCCAGTTATTATCCAATACAGCACACTCCCCCTGCTTTCACGGCTTGCCACTCATAACAGTGAGAAATTCCGCGCCATGTTTGAGCGGATAGTCACTGTTATTTTCAGCGTCTCAATTCCAATTGCTTTCGGCGGAGCAATTCTTGGCACAGAAATAATGAAAACCGTATTTGGCGCTGCCTATGCTGCCGGCGGATTATCCCTCACTCTTCTCATGCTCAGCATGCTCGCAGATTATCCGGGAGGTGTTATAAGTCTCGCGATCTTCGCCTATGATCATCAAAAAACACTCATTAATGCATCGATTATTGGAGGTGTGGCAAACGTTGCGTTTGATCTGTTACTGATCCCCCATTTCGGCATCACAGGATCAGCAATCGCCACGCTTATCGCCCAAATCCTAAACAATGCATATCTCTGGTACGTTATGAAAAAAATAAATTATTTTGAAGTATTGCCACGATTAAAAAAGATATTGCTTGCCGGTATACTCATGGCAATAGTTACCACACTCCTACTCATTACACACGTGAGCGTCATTATTAATGTGCCGGCAAGTATTGCCGTGTATTTCATCATGCTCAAACTCTTACATGAACCTCTTTTGCGAGAAGCTAGAGGCGTTGTATTTCAAAAGAATATTGGGACACCAAAACAAGACTAGCTATTTTTTCATAGAAACAATATAGGTGTTATACATCAACCGATAGAATCTTGCTGCCAGAATGATGACCGCTTATGATTCTAATTTTCCCCACAGGAAGCTTGTAGTGGCGCGCAATCATTTCAACGACTCTGCGATTCGCCATATTTCTTTCAGCTTTTTCCCGCACAAATATATCAAAATGGTCTTTTGATATAGGCTGTATTTTTTCCTGTTTTGTTCCGGCTGATACTCTGACTTTTATATACACATTAAATTTTAGAGGTATGTATTAATTTCCTTTTCAGCACGGTCTGCTAGGGCAGTTAAAATACCAACCTCCTTGAGATGAAAGGTTCTTGGCTTGGTGTCTTTTATGCAAAATACTCCCACCGGCTGCGCCGTTTTATAATCAAAAAGAGCCATGCCCGCATAAAATCGGATGAACGGCTCTCCAACAACCATTGGGTTGTCCTTAAATCGATCATCTTTGAGTGTATCTTCAACAATAAAAAGATTTTTTACGAGGAGGGCATGCCCGCAAAATGATGCGGCTCGATCTCCTTCTTTTGCAGTAAGGCCCTGGCATGATTTATACCATTCTCTGTCTGAATCCAATATTGCCAATGTAGATATTGGCACATTTAATTTTTCAATAGCCTCTTTTGTGATGCGATCAAAGCGTTTTTCAGGCTTCGTATACAAAATTGCCAGTCGATGAACGGCCTCCATTCTCGCTTTTTCATCCTGCGGAATTGGTGCTTTTTTCATACTATTACATTAAATAACAATTGCTGCATTATAACATAGTAATAGAGTAATAATCAAAAGCAAGCGGAGCCGCACTGCCACATTCTTGCAAACGAGAAATTTGCTGAGATTAATTTGTTACGGTAAATATAGCGGTATTGCTTGTGCCACCCGAAGTCTGAATTGCAATTGTGTGACTGCCTTGAGCAACTTGCGGAATTGGATCACACAAAGTTTGTATATTCGCGCCACCATTTGACGGTAACTGAGAGCAATATCCTGGCTGATAGACCGGAACAACAAAAGACAATTTTATATTGGAGGCAGTGGCCGCAGCACCGGCATCAACACCATCAAACACGATCGTAGTAGTGCCTGCTGTCAAACTACTGAAACCACTGCCAGTAATTATGACCGTTGTACCTAATGGACCGGATGATGGTGACAATTGGCTAATCACCGGTGAAGCAGATGTTGCAGGTGCAGTACACAGCACTCCCGTTGCTGTATTGTAGATATTGCCTAGCAAACAGCCTGTGGGATTACCGGTAATTGGAGCAGTATTTCCGCACGTACTTGTTTTTATATAAGCGCGAGTAAGCGGACCGACAAAACCCGTGGCAGTGATACTATATGCGGCCTGATATTTTTCTACCGCAGTACGCGTAATAGAGCCGAAATAACCTGTTGGTTGCGATGTAAAATAACCTAAGGTGCTGAGGTAGTTTTGTAGTGTAGATACAGAACCGCTCACAGATATATCTTGAGATCCATACGCAAGATTATTCGTAAGGATAATGCACTGATTGTTATCAATCTGTGCAGATGTTTGCGGTGGCTGAATAAAAAGAGAAGCTAACACTATCACGGAGAGGAGTAATCCAAGGGTTAAATATTTTTTCATAGTAGATTATTAAGTAGATATCAGTAAGGTTGCCACAAAATTCAACCATTAGCTAGAGCAATAAAACAAAAATCGCCCGATATATGCCGGGCGATTTTTGTTTCATTCGATTTAAATTATTGATTGACCGTCGTACTTGCAGTCACAGAAGCACTGCTATTGAATGCTTTGAGGCCTTGAATAATACTTTTTGCATCCGCGTCCGCTGTTTTAATATCTGTTGTGGCTGTTTTAATATCTGCACGTGCAGCCACGAGCGCGGTTTTATTTGAAGCAGCTACTGTTGTATTCCCCTGATCAGGAACGAGAGACGCAATGCCTGCCTCAGCATTCTGAGCTTGGGTATTGGCATCGGCCACTTTTGCATTCAAATCAGAGAGTGAAGCCTGAAGAGCCGTCACATTCTGACCGGCCGACTGATCTGTTGAAATTCTTGATTGAAGCTTGGCACTGACAGTCGTTAGCATTCCAGTGATTGTCTGTACCCGATCCGATGAAGCCTCGATATACCCCTGCGGAATAACCAGAGCATAAATACGATACGAGGCAGTGATTGTTTTAGCATCCGTAAGAGCTACTGTTGCGTCTGTATCAGCATCAATTTTTGTCTTTAAAGATGTAAGTCCTGAAATATTGGTCTGTATTTCAGTTGAGAGCGCAGTCTTGTCTGCAGCAGAAACATTTTTCATTGCCTGAACACGACTATTCAAATTGTTGAGCGCTGTAATTCTGGCAGTAATTGCAGTATCACTTCGAGTAATTATTGCCGACAAGCGAGCTGCCATATTTGCCTGGGCTTTTACACCTCCCGCCCCGACGGTCGCAGAAGCGTTTACTCCCACTGCCAGAGCACGCGTAGGAACGACTGCACTGCCTCCTACAAGCAATGCAAGAACTGCGAGAGAAATTATAGGTGCAGTAACTTTTTTGGTATTCATAGTGAGTTATATATTAATGAGCTGCTATTGATTTTGACTGCTTAATCCTTGATCAGCACTTGCATTATCTGAATTGAGGCCATTTATTTGAGCATCGACATTGCCCATGTCTTGATTGAGCGCTGCATCAGACGTATTTGTAGCAGAAACCGTGAATTGCTGGACGAGGCCGTCGGAGTACCTTGTCCGCCCGCTGTCTGCGAGTTGAGCGTATCATTTGCAAACGGCGCAGGCGAAGACTGCCTGCTTGTATACCACCACACACCAAGACCAACAACCACCACAATCACAATTATCCAGACAATTGCCTTTTTTGACATAGCTATATAATTTTAAGATTTATATAATAATTCGCTCCTACACTCAAACCCACGCTTAGCTATTATAACGCAAGTTGGAAAAGAAAACAGCACCTTGTTAAAATTAATCAAATTATTTTATATGATCACAGATTTTTGCCATACAAAATTATGATTTTGAAATTTTTGTCAAATCACCCTGGAAACAGATAGGACTCATACCGTCACTGAAATAATATATGCTATGATAGCAACATGATATCGATGATTAAGCGAGTATCTCTTTTTTTTGTACCATTTACGCTGATATTTTGGGTCCTGCATGAGCACTTTGAATCAGTCATCTCGCGCTCAACCCAAAACGGGCTGGCGGGATTCTATTCAGCAGACGGGCTTATCTTCGGCCTTATTGTTGCCTTCGTCATCCAGCGAGAATGGGAAATATGGACAAACCTTTCAAATTCTGTACGCACAGAAATAGACACAATTCGAGAAATGTGGAAGTGGAGTGCATATGCTGAAAAGTCCCTCTGCGAAGAAGCTCATGCATATCTCAAGAAGTATCTCAACTTCATAGTTTTGCATTGGTGGAACGGCGAAGATAAAAAGAGAAGCTCTGAGGCTGATATCGAGCTTGATAATCTGCGCAATGTCATCATGAAAATGACACTCTCTATGAGCAGTCTCGGAGATCAGCTTCAAGACTCATTTGCAAGCCTGATAGAAGCACGCAATCAGCGTCTTAATTTTAGCAACGAGCACATGCCAAGCATCCTTAAACGAATTGTCATCTTAGCTGACATACTTTTCATTTTCTTGTCGCTCTTCGTGGCAGTAAATAATATTTATTTAGACTATATTTTTACCTCCTCAATCAGCCTTTTGGCATTTACATTGATTATTGTTGTTGATGACCTTGATAATCCGTTTAAACCAGGAGCATGGCATTTGACTATCGACGGCTATAGAGACTTGTTGGAAGAACTTTCAAAATGAATCGAGGTTTGTATGACCGACTAATTTTGTAAGATCAGCAAGAACAAGGATAACAGCCGGGATAAGTAATAGATTGATAGCTGGATGCATGTGAGTATATCCCCGCACTTCTAATACCCACCACACGATGAGTATTGCTACAGCATATGCTGCTTTCATAAAGATACGATTAAAAAGGATTGATAAAAACTAGCTTAGTAATAAGTTGAGGCGGTTTTTACAGAGACAAGAAACCGACATCTAGCTTTTATCAGGATGCAACGCACCATAAATACCGTTGTGAAGAATGAGGGGTCGCAATGATACTTTGCAGATTTTCATGTTGATAATTATGATACAGCTTTCGTAGAGAAAGTAAAATCTAATGAGAAACAAGATATTCTCATGTACGTGGTCCGCCACTGGCGAGCTCCCGCGACAGCACTTGCAAAATAATGTGAATAACTTTCGGCAATGAAAAAAGTAAGCAGATGAGTATTCCAGTCAGTACTGCCAGAATAAGAATAACGGAAAGAGATCCTTGAATTTACCACGCCAAAAACATGACGGTGAATGATTCTGCCATGAAAATTTGGCACTGTTCTAAAAAACAAATGATTGTCTGGATTAGTTTGTTCTGCACTCAGAATAGTATGCTTAGAAAGTTTATTAATCACGTATTTCCACTGCCCACTTCTTCTTCCAAATCGCACTCAAAACTATCCATATTGGGATTATCCCAACACGAAATAGAATCAGTAGGCTGGTAGTTATTTCCATCACCCTCACTACCACCAAGTCCTGGCGGTGGAACAATAATATATTCAGTCGGCGGCGGATTACAGCTTGGGCTGCCTGCAGGCGGTGCAATAATTGATATGCTTTGGGTGTTAGTGGTATAGGTGACCGCAGTTCCATCTGTGCGATCTCTCATAATTACTCGGGCATAAACCTGGTGTGAACCGACCGTAAGAACCTTTTCGATTGTCGTACCTTTCAGCGTCAAGAGGATTGAGGCTGAATTTGACAAGTTTTTTTCAAATGCATTGAAGGTAATGGTCGGTGAGGTACTGCTTAAAGTTTCAAGATTTCTATCGTCAACAAATAATAATGCTGTGTAGGTGTATAGACCAGTTATTGGTTTTGGGGATGAAACTATTGCGGTGACCGGATAATTATTTTGCAAACATTGGTTTGATGGAGAATTAAACAATGTGCCGATCAGTATAAAGGTGGGAGCAACATTTACACACGTCCCCACCGTCATAAACGGCTGAATATTGTTGGAATAGTAGGTTCCTCCAACGGGATTACCGTTAGCGTCTTTCACGGTGATATTGGCACTCATGTTTTGAGGGCCGAAAGGAAGGGTGACACCATTAATAATGGCTCCTGAGGAGTTGGTGGTTAAGGTAGCATTTATTGTTTTTGATTGAGCTGAACTGGTAACAGCTGGTAGTGGCGTACTCTCAAGATAGATTACCGCACTGTAGGTATCTCCTTTCGGCAATGATTCCGGCTTGCCGGTAGAAGGATCAACAGTGCTTAGGGTAATGGTGAAGGGAGAGTTGGTGACACAGGCTGCCCCAGAGGCTGGTGGTACAAGATTGTTGGAAATTTTGAAGGCTGGCATGCCACTTGTCTTTAAAGTAAAGACGGGGCTAAAGCCTCTAATGATCGTGTTGGGATCTTCGACTGTTGCTGATGAAATAACAATCTTGTACTGTCCTGAGGGAATAGAAAGATCTGATGACCATGAATATGTGTTGTTGTATGGAATGTTTTGAGCGATATTCCTGAGACTATTACCATTTGTATCTGTTAAGTCTATATTTACCGTCTCATTCGGATCAAATCCTTTAGTCTTCCAGCTGATGACTGACATGACACCTGCCGAGTTGTCGAGAGGGGTGCGGGTGAGGGAGACGGAAGTAATATTCACGACAGGCTTCAATTGCAACGTATACAAATTAGTAACGGGGAGAGTTCCGGTATCAATTGAGTTTGGCGACAATTCATTTTCCGTTGGGGTACCTTCCCCTGAAATAAAATATTCATCATTCGTTAGACTGGGAAATATAAATGACGCTATTCCATTTGAATCGGTATTATTTTTTTCTGCCTGACCACCTGTCATGGAGGCAACTTTGACCGGGTAACTTTTTGCAAGACTTCCATCGGTATGCAATACCCTTATAGCTATACAATTATTTATTGCAGCAACAATCTCCGACTTTAATGAGGTTAATTCCGCAAGAGCGGTCGGATCATTGAGAGAATCAAAAGGATCATGCAACAAGCTCGGCTGTGCCATCCCCTTCGTCCAATTTATATATAGCGGATTTGCGTTTATAACCTTTTCTTCAGACGTAATTTTACTAATATTATTTGCAATAGCCCCTGCTACAAGCTTATTAAAATCTGAAATAAGGGGAATATTATTTGCCAGCGTTTGCCCAATACGGCTACCCACGAGCCCGCTCCACGTCGGAGGGTCGACGGGGATCACAGTGACATCATCGCTGCTGTACTGCCCACCAACCTCCTCTGAAATAACGGCACCGAGAGAATGACCGATAAGCAGCACCTTGTGACCCTGGTTTAAATCTGCAGCAATCGTTGTTTTAATATTTTGTATAACCGCTGGATCAACAGCATTGTTGCCTCCGCCGTTGGCAAGAGGAATATATGTTTCGGAACCAAACGTGTTTATGATCCACTGCGACATGGAATCTCCCGCCGACGAACCTGTACCCCCTATCCATATGATTGCGTATGGACATTCAGTTCCTTTTACAAGGATACCATCTGCTGCTGCCAGCTGCTGACTATTAATGTAGTTGTAGCCAATAAATCCGAGTGTCGCACCAAATGAAATTGCAAAAACAAGAATGACGCTCATGCCAGCAAACAATTTTTTTAATAGATTCATACGTCCCTAACTCTACAGTAAAACTAACACTGATACTAATTAGATGTTCACAGTGTTCACAAACAATCTTTAGGAAATGAAATCATAATTGAATGCTTAGATAATTAAATAATCGGAATCGGAAACTTAGGTAAAAGAAAACCGCTTCATACCTTTGAAGCGGCTGCTACAGATTTTGTACATCTGCCCAGTCTCGAAAATCAGGTGCATAGCGTCCAATCAATGGAAGCAGGTATTCTGGCACAAGAAGGATTGACAGCCTTCTCATATCAGCAAGATATTTCCTACCCAAGTTGATGTTTTGGAGAAGAGGATGGTAATCCGAAGATATAATCGTCTTCTCTAAACCAGAAATAAGCAGTGGAGCTGTATCTCCTAGATTCACTTGGTGTCCTATTTCTTCATAGAAACTCTGACAATCCGCAGGGAGTGATACCCTTTGAAGAGTCTGAATCTCAAGACGCAGCAATGCAGAAATATTTTCAAGTTCTACATCATTGCACACGATGATCATGATTCCTGACACTGAGCGTTCAACGAAACGCTTTATATACCGAAGTTGTTCGGAATCCATAAACTCCTTTCAAACTATACAGTAGCACATTATATATACCTAGTCAACTTTGGTGACCCTCCGGGGATGGAATTGGAATCGGGTGGTTAAGTATGTAAAGGAGTTTCAGAAATTTAAGTAAAAGAAAAACCCCGTGCGAAATGCAGCGAGGCCTGAGAGTTTTTAGCTATTCTCTCGAACTTTAACTGAGAACTAACTCGGAAAAAGAGCCGCGGGGTACTCTTCGTACCAATTGTTGACAGTTCTCCACCAGTCTACAACAACCTTACCGTTATCAGACTGAACATAAGGAACTTCTAGGTAAGCGCCATTCTGGACAGACTTCCAGCAGAACAGCTTCTTACCTTTGAAGAGCCTATCAAAAACCTCGACACCTTTCTTCTGGATTTGCAAGGCATCATGGAAATCGAGACAATCTTTGATTCTATCGGTTCCCTTGAGGTGCTGGTAGACTTGGGTGCCTTTCATTCGTTTGTCACCTTTCCAATGACTTTCGTAGACGTAAAGTTGGACCTGTGCAAGGTCATAATGTGATGGTCCAACAGTTTCCAGTTCAGGATGCAAGGGATTTGTCGCCCAGAATGGGTAGACAGAATGGTCTGATCGCTCAACACAAACGATTGTATCCAGAGAAACTTCCTTTTCGATTAGAGCAGATCCTTGTTCCTGCAGATCCGTTGGAACGAGAAACTCTCTCAAGGCCCTCTGAATTTTCCCTTTGTTCTGTATAAGCCATTGGGCTCGCTGACTCGGAAGATCGCTAGGTATAGCCTGAACGAGAGCAGAGGCAAGGTCCTTCATTTGACCGCTAGTAATCGTCGGAACAATACCATGTAACATGGTCAGTTTCCTTTTATTAAAGAACATGCAGTGGGCGGTGAGACACTCTCCACGCTTCAACTACATTATTTGTATTATATATTAAATTATAACAAAAGTCAAATTGTGACCCTAACGATACAAGATTCAAAACCCTTGGTTGAGTTCTTTACAAAGCTAGGAAACATCATATCGAACTTTGAAAATAAGCCCGTATATGAGCATTTTGATCAAAATGTGCTTAAAGAAGTAAACCCTTAACAGTAACTAAACTCTAGTAGTACTTACTATATCTAAGATTGAATGATTGATTCAATGAATTTAAAAGAAAATGTAAAAAATGCTGTTTCTCTAGAAAATGGTAGGGAAAAAGTAGTCGTTATGAGAAATGAGAAAGGCCAACTGCTTCCTGGATATACTCCAAATCCCTACGGTAAACCAAAAGGTACACGACATATGGCTACCCTACTTCGAGAGGCTGTCGAAAAGATTAGTGATGGTGAGGATGAGCCTGCAGACAGAATGATTGTGGAAAAATTGATACAAATGGCAATCAAGGGAAATATGAGGGCTATAGATTATATATTCGATAGGATTGATGGTAAAACCCCGAGTCTTATAAAAAACAATTATACTTAGTTTACTTTAGGTGCTTGCATAGGAATAGTTGAGGAGGTTTTCTTCTTTTTAATGTTTGCAGGAAACTCGTAGATCAATTTGAGCAGCATTTCTGAAAAATTAAGTAGGTCTTTAGCATCTTCCTCTTTCATTATTACAATTTCATGGTTAGCCTCATTCCCTTTTTGTCGGATATGGTCAACCCAATCTTTAGCATCTGGCGGTATATAACCTTGAGTAGAGAGGTACTCGACATACTGGATAAAACTTTGACCAGCTAACGCTCCTTTGTTTACAGCAATATGCATTAAAAGTTTTCTACAGGAGAGTACTACTGCTGTAAAGGCATTCTGAGAAAAACAATTTCTTGCTTCATTGTAAAGTTTCAATACTTTTTCATCATCAATATCATTTACTTCATTACCAAATTTTTTACCTGGAATTTGGGTTGTAAAGTTAATGTCAAAAAAAGTTGGTTTATGACAATGGTGACAAATATAAATATATGCTTTGTTACCGGTCATGGCACTGTTGTTCGGATTTTGATGAAATTGATCAGCAACAAAACCTTTATCTGAGGCCAAGGGATTACCACAGTAGCCACAGACGTAACTATGTGATTCAAGATTATGAGCTGTGCGCCAAGCGATTTGCATATTTAATGTGTATACTATTTCACACTAAGAATAATGTAAAGGTGTATTTGGTAATTTTATCACTACTCCCTCCAACGCCACCATTAATGCTGTGCTTGAATTTGTGCAACAAACTGTGCCCTTACATACTTTTATAAGCATGAACTTGCTGATTATACTCGTATTGAACCATCGTATAATCAGTACCCCACTTAGCTTTTGCACTACGGACACTTTGTTGCAAGTATCGAAATTTCTTTTTGACAGTGTGGGCACTTTTTTGTTTGTTCCATAAATATTAGTTATGAATAATTTCTCAATTTATTGCCTTCGACGGAGAATGCTCAAATCATTTCTTGGCAAATTCACACCTTGGATTATTGCACTCACCCTTTTTACTATGGTGCGGACATTCAGCTCCTTCCATTGAGAACTTATTTCCACAGTTACAGGTCACTGAAGCATTGGACACATTTGTACCAACAGGACTACCGCATTTAGGACATCGTTTGTAGAACATCATAAAAAATAATTAGTAAATAATTTATAAAACCCTATTTGAACAAATCGACCATCTGAACGGTCTTAATGATTGGGTTGAGATATGTATGAGTTAGAAGATTAGGCTTTAGTTCATCCAATATTTTTTTAAGGGTTAAGACCTCGATACCCTCTTTTTTACACTCATCAATAAAGCCTTCCAAAATGTTTTTATTTTTATAGGAAATCTCACCGACAATGAGCATTTTTTTATAATCCTTTCCGAGAATGTTTTGAACCTCAGTACATATCGAATTAAACTTTCTTTCTGAGAAATAATCCTTAGCAAATGCATGGGCATCCTTGTCGTAATTCGCACATCTTACAGAAACAGATACCTCGACATGTAATACTTTCCCCCGTCTCAGGATGTATTGCTAATATATCTATCTCTTTGTTGCGAGGTAATGGTATGGAGGATTGGAGAAAGTATCCTCTGCCTTGAAGCCAAAACTTTACTATTTCTTCTGCTGGGTTCATTGTTTTGTAGCACTAGAAACAGAGTCATTTGTAACCGAGGTTGGATTCTTCTGAACAACAGTAATGTTAATGGGAATGAGTACAGGGACACTCTTTTGATTCCATACACCAAACAAAGTGCACATCTTTCCGATGACATCACCATCCTCTGTATCGCTACAAGAACCCAATTCTCCTTCCCCTGCTTGAACAGAGATAGTTTCACCATCAACGAACTGGTTGAGTGCGTATTTTGGAGGAGTTGTCCCACTGCCATCAGATAATTGGACCAAGGTAGAGTCTATGCCGTTGGTAATTTTTAGGTAATAGCTCGTATTGTTTGAATATGTAAATTCCCCTTTCTGCGCTATCACTCCTGTTACCTGAACGAGACTACCGGACTGTGGATTATTTATCAGGTCTGTTATTGTCGTGGTCGCAAAAGGAGTCGTCTGACTATTTTCTTGTTGGTTTGGAGTATCAATAGAGGGAGATGTAGAACTATTGTTACCGTTCAAAAATAATCCACTCACCATGACAACTACAAACAATATTAATATTACAAACGTCCATATAACGGCTGGACGCATGAACCATTTTTTCTTAGGAGAGCCTGTTGCGTTTTCCATACTAGGTTATTAATTAATAACTCCTAGTGGTAGGCACGAAAAATCCGACCACAAGGAAGGCCGAAGCCTCTACTGAAGTTTCCTCCAGCAACGCAGAGTACGCCCTTATGATCGGGTTTTCTGTACTCTGCGATTTTTCGCCATGTCAGCAATGACTTGCTGATTTAGGCTACTCTTCGATATTCGGTTGTATTTGAACAGTAACATAGACAGTTTATTAATTCAATTGCATATTTTGCAATTGAATTAAATGAGCTTGTTATTTTTTATAATCTTTAGTATCGTTTCAGTATGGTCGATAAACGTGAGTAAGTATTTCAGGTGGTCGAACCTTGAAAATTTAATAGAAATGTTTTTGACATAATACTTTTGGGTATTGACCCAGGAAGTGTTAGATTTTGACTTTGTTTCTGATAGAAAATTGCAAGGCGTGTCCAGCACAAAATGAGAGCCTTTAGAAGCATGCGGAATGACAGATAACAAATCAATACAATAAAAGCGTGTAACCTGCTAAGGGTTGCCTCCGCCAGCTAGCATCTAAAAGTAATTAACCGCAATCATTCGTGAATTGATTGTTTAATTACTTTTGCGTGCTAGTTTTTTGTTGGAAAAAATCTGGCCTCTCAAAGGTTACAAAAACTGTAATGCTGGAAAAAGAGGAGGGGGTCAAAAAACTCAAAGATCTCCTAAAAAATAAGGACAGTCAGATCAGTGATAGTGAAGCTGAGAAAATAGCCCAAAATCTATATGACCTTGGATTATTCCTCGTACACTCAAAAATTAAGAATATTAACGATAAAAAATAATGAATGATTCAAAAATATTTTTCGGGAATGCAATAGCCTATGTTAGGTTCTTCAATAAAGAATTAGAAAACATCTACAGCCTTGAGGAACAGAAAAAAGCAATTACAGATTTTGCCGATGAAAAAGGCATCAATCTTATCAAGATTTTTCCTGAGAAAGATATCTCTGCTAAAAATTTTGACAGACCTGCGTTCAAAGAGATGATGGAATATATCAAGCTAAACAGAAAGATAAAATTCCTAATTGTCACGGATATCGGCAGACTCTCAAATAACTCCGCTGGATTACAGAGATTAAGACGATTTCTGAAATTCCGAGGAATAAAAGTGATATCCATAGTTGACTTGATGCTTAGATACGCTTGTAAACAGCCAAAGCAGCACTCCTAGGCAGTCTTTGTTGCTTTACGTGGGGAATCCCTCAGCGGTGGTTCCTCACCATAAGGCAACAATTTTAGCGTTCCCTACTGTTTTAATTTCTTTGATTCAAATTTTGCGATTATCAGATTCGGAGGTTTAATTGGTTTGATCATAAAAAACATGAAAAATTTTAGTTACAAAAGTGAGAAGCCGAAAAATGATGTTCACTACTATAGAGTATCCTCACAAGAACAAACTTTTAATTTCAGTTTAGACAATCAAGAAAAATTTTGCACGGAATTTTCTCACAGAACTTTACACAATGTGCTTCAATCCTTCAGAGAGGAGGGAGAATCAGCCAAAACTACTGACAGAACAAAGCTTCAACAGATGATGATGTATTGTGAAAGAAACAAGAAAAATATTGACAGAATTGTAGTTTATAAGGTTGATAGATTGGCAAGAAATACTGCAAACCACCTCAGCTTAAGAGCATTCTTCAATAAACTTGGAATCTCATTGGCATCTGCAACTGAGAATCTTGAAGACACACCTTCTGGAAAATTCAATGAAACGATCCTCTCGGCTGTTGCTCAACTTGATAATGATGTTAGGTCTATAAGAACAAGCGAGGGCATGAGAGCGAGGTTATTAAAAGGGTTATGGAGTGGAGTTGCCCCCTGGGGTTACCTAAACACTACAGATAAGTTAGGAAATAAAATAATTATTCCTCATCCTGAAAAAGCTCCGGTGGTGAAAATGCTCTATGAAAATTATGTGACTGGGAAATATACCTTTAGGGAACTAGCCATTATGGCAAACAAAATGGGAATGAAAAGTAAGCATGGTTTGAAGATTAGCAAACAACTCGTAGCTAAAATAATCGCAAATCCAATCTACTACGGAATGATTACAGTTCTAAAGTTTCAGGTATCAGTGATGGGTTCCCACGAACCAATTATCAGTGAAAAATTATACAGACAGGCTCAAGATGTGCGACATGGCATAAATATTGGTAGAAAGAATCCTCGTAATCTGGATAATCCAAACTTTCCTTTGCGCGGAATAAAATGTGATGGATGTGGTAAAAATATGTCTGGAGGACCATCAAGGAGTAAAACTAAAAAATATTACCAGTATTACGGATGTTACAATAAAGATTGTCTAAAAAGAAAAGCCATCTCAAAAATTGATATGGAAAAAGACTTTACCAAATTTCTTGCAGAGCTTACTCCTAATGACGATTTTTTTGACATTCTTAAAGAAGCAATAAAAATGGCTCACAAAACTGAGCTAAGTTCTGTTACATCATCCGAAAGAAAATTGAATGCTAATATCGCAGAAATAAAAGACAAAAAGGAAAAGTTGCTCGATTTAAGAATTGAGGGAAAAATATCAGATGAAGATTTTGTACCAGCCAATGAAAAGTATAAACTTCAAATCGAAGCCTTGAGACAAGAAATGAATAATCTCTCCACGCCCGAGTTTGGATTAGATAATATCATTGACTCAAGTATTTATTTTCTAAAACATCTTCCTGAAACTTGGAAAGACTTAGATGTAAAAGATTTAAGAGTTTTAAGAACCCTGCTTTTCCCTCAAAATATCATTTACACTTATCCAGCTATTAAAACTCTTGAATTATGCCCAATCTACAACGTTAAATCGCAGTTTGGTGATGAAAAGAATCGTTTGGTGAGCGACTCGGGTCGCGAACATAGTAATACCAATCAGTGTAAGCCTTTTCGAGCGATTTTGCTAGCCTCAAAACAACCCCTCCGCATCACCATGTAGTATTTGCATGTGTCTCATTATTTTTGCATAATTCACGTAATATAAGGGTTTTTTGAAGAGCGCGAGACAGTAAAGACACTATAAAAAGGCATTCTCAATATTTCGGTCGATAAAAAGAAGAAAACGACCTTTCCAAGAGTATAATTAGTATATAAGCTTATGAATTAAGAAGCATGACAAAACAGCCAAAAACTCCCAGTAGCGCAAGTAAGCTTGAAAAAGCTTTGAAAAAATTTGAACGTAGCATTGGTAGTCCTAAAACTCTCAAAAAAGAATTGGTTATATATCACCGCCAGCGTATGCTCCACCCCGGACTCTTTCGCGTATCTGATATCTACCTTCGGATCTATATGCTAAAGCAATTTTTGAAAGGGGCAGAGCGACCGATCACTGATAACGATATTCCGAGACTATCCTCTTTCATACTCAGCTTATATGACAACTCCGGCTCGGCACCACACAATCCCATGCTCCGGGTAGAGGAAGAATATGAAGTTCCGATCTTTCTTGATCTCTCAAGCTATGAAAAATATGCAGAGCAACTTGAGCAAGAACCACGAGTATTGATAGGGTTCATGGATAAAATGACAGAAATAGATTTGAAGAAAAATGCGCCGGGCGTGACGCTGAGCATGATTAAAAAATGGGAAGAGGATATAAAAATTCTTGAAGCCAAGCGTATGGGCATTTTAGCAACAATTACCCTGCTTGGTCAGACACCGCAAAATACTCCGCGCGACGATAAGACGAGGGCTGATATGATGTTGCGCCTTAAAAGATTCTGGTCTGGTTTCAGAAAAAGTTTTTATGAAATTACACAGTCAGAGGCTTTTGGGGATATGTCGTTTGCGTTACAAGAAGTTGGAAGAACAGTCGATAGATTGGGATCAAAATTAAAGTTAAATGACCTACCAAAATTACTCTTTTTACGCTTCATAGATTATGAACAAGG
Organism: Candidatus Parcubacteria bacterium; assembly: GCA_963806325.1. Classification (GTDB taxonomy): domain Bacteria; phylum Patescibacteriota; class Minisyncoccia; order Phycocordibacterales; family JAKAEA01; genus CAWDXL01. The sequence continues at coordinate 108,341 of CAWDXL010000002.1, read as the reverse complement.
CCGCAGCGGTTCAAAATTTAAAAAGAGAGCACACCCTTCCATAGATGAGATTGACGAGTCATTATTCGATCTTCTGCCAAAACACATGGAGCTTGATATTAAGGATCTGTATATGGCCATGGAGAAATTATCTCCATTGGAACAAAAAGCGCTCGTAGAAGATTTTAAAGGTGCTAAATTGAACCCCGCCCAGCGAAAAGCAAAAAGTCGCGCAGTGAAAAGCCTAAAAAAGATTCTGCAAAAATAGACCTTAAATTAAGGATTCGGTATCAAAAAAGTTATCACACGTAGTGATGACTTTTTTCATATGTCACAAAACGACCCTATCGCTTGGGTAGTGTTAGTAGAGGAATGATTATTATTAATTAGTTAGAAATAAGTATGTCGAAAAAATTAGACTGGAGGACGGTAAAACGCAAAGTGAATAGTCTGCTACCCTATTCAAAAAACCCAAGGGTCATATCGGATAAGCAGGTGGATGACTTAAAGCGCAGCTTTAAGAAATTCAATCTCGTCGAACTGCCAGCCATTAATACCGATGGCACTATAATTGCCGGGCATCAACGCATAAAAATACTCCAGCTGCTCGGGCGCGGAGAAGAAGAAATCGAAGTCAGAATTCCAAACAGAACATTAACCGACCAGGAATTTAAAGACTACTTGCTCACGAGTAACCGCTCAGGCGGCGAATTTAATTGGGATATTTTAGGCCAAGATTTTGATCTCGATCTTCTTCTCACCGCCGGCTTCGATTCAGCCGATTTGAGTAACATCTTCGACGATAACCTTGAAGTCATCGATGACAGCATTAACGAGGAACAGGAATTGGAAAAAGCCAAGACAACCTCAATCAAATCAGGTGATCTATTCCAGCTCGGTATACACCGTTTGATTTGCTTCGATAGTACTGATCCTAATACGGTTAAAAGGCTTGTCGGCAAGGAAAAGATAGATCTCATAAACATTGATTTTCCATACAACATAGGCGTGGACTATTCCAAAGGCCTCGGCGGAAAACAAAATTATGGTGGAACGATCAATGACAAAAAATCAGACGCCGAGTATCGGAAGTTTCTCACAAGTATTCTACGCAACGCCCTATCAGTTAGCAAGGATGACTGCCATATCTTCTCATGGCTCGATGAAAAATATATCGGTCTGCTGCAAGAAATATACAAAGAGCTTGATATACATTTCAAGAGGCTCTGTATGTGGTGTAAAGGATCGCACAACCCAACGCCTCAAATTGCTTTCAATCGGGCGGTCGAGTTGTGTATGTATGGTTTAAAAGGACATCCCTTTTTGTCGGACAAAATAAAAAATCTGAGTGAATTTCAGAACAAAGAAATTGGTAGTGGCAATCGGCTGATCGACGACATCATGGACATTTTCCACATATGGCTCGTACAACGGCTACCCGGTAATCAATATGAACATAGCACCATGAAGCCCCCGACGCTCTACGAAAAATCCATCCGGCGCTGCAGCAAGCCGGGAGACATTATTTTAGATTTAACGGCTGGAAGTGGCAGCCTGTTAGTCGCTTGCGAAGCCCTAAAGCGCCAATCACGACTCGCAGAAATCGAACCGGTCTTCTGTCAGCTCATCATTAATCGATATGAAAAACTCACCAATAAAAAAGCAAGAAAGATCAATTAGCTACGGAGATATCTTTAAACTCGGGAATCACTTCCTTGCGCTTGGTGATTGCCGAGATACAGATCTCGTCAAAAAGCTTGTCGGGGCAAATAAAATTAAAGCGGTCATTGCTGATGTGCCCTACGGCATAGCGGTGGCCGAAAGCAAGGAAGGTTTTCAGACACTAAAGAAAAATAAAGCTATTGCCAATGACCATCTTCAGAGCGATGTGGAATACACCGCCTTTACCTGCGGCTGGATCGAGGCGCTGAAACCGCACCTTGAGCGCAAGAATGCCTTCTATATCTTCAACAGCGATCGGATGATTTTCGCGCTGCATGACGGCATGCTCCAGGCTGGAATGAAATTCGGACAGCTGCTCATATGGGTCAAAACGAGTGCCGTTATTGGCCGTATGGACTATGCGCCCCAGCATGAACTCATCGCCTATGGCTGGTACGGCGTCCATGAATTTCTGAAATCAAACGACAAAAGCGTTATCGTCCATCCGAAGCCCCAGAAAAGCCCGCGCCATCCTACAACAAAACCGATTGGGCTCATCCGTCGGCTGGTATTAAACAGTACGCGCATCGGAGACGTGGTGTTTGACGGCTTTCTCGGCTCCGGCACAACACTTTTCGCGTGCGAACAGACAAAGAGAATCTGCATCGGTATCGAACTTGATGCTGACTACGTGCGGTCAATACTCGAACAGTTTGAAGATTTAACAGGAATTGAAGCAATTAAACTATATGAACAAAACCCAGACAAATAAAGACCTGCTCATCACACAATTTAAGCAAACACCAATTGTAGAAGTCGCCTGTCAGAAAGTAGCTGTCGCCCGCGCTACCTACTACCGCTGGCGCAATGAAGATCCAGAATTCTCGAAAGCCGCTGATGCTGCGCTTGCTGATGGCACCGCCTTCGTCTGCGATGCTGCTGAATCTCAGCTCATCTCTGCTATTAAGGCTGGCAACCTGACGGCCATTATATTTTGGCTTAAGTACAAACATCCTGACTATAAGCAGAAAATGTTCCAATCGGGATTAGCTATCGCTCAGGATGATCAGGAAAATTTGTATTTCGAGGCATTCGGTCAGCTCAAGCCCGAGACGCAAAAATTAGTCGAGCCATATTTAGACATAATCAATAAAAACAATGGAGAACAAAGAAAAATTTAAGAATGTTGCTGCTGCCATCCAGCTCATATCTGACAACTTTAGAATATTCGTATCAGAGGTAGTTGGGCTTAATAATGTCCAGTTCCATAATGATCTTGATGATTACCTTTCGAACAAGACGTACAACAAGCTCTCAATCGCCCTGCCGCGCGGCCACGGCAAATCAACGCACTTGTCGGTAGCATATCCGCTCTGGGAAATTGCCAAAAACCATGACGTTAGAATTTTACTCGTTTCAAGCACGGCACAGATAGCACAAAGCTTCATGTCAGAAATCACGGGACATATTGAAGGAAACAATAAATACCAGCTGTGGGCGAAGGCTATCGATAGTTCCGGCAAAGGAGTTGTTCCGCGGCTGCGAAAAAATCGCAAACAGCAACAAAAATGGACGAATGATTCGATTGTCATCGACCGCGACAATTTGCAGCTCAAGGATCCGACGATTAATGCTGTCGGCCTCTTCGGCTCTATTCTTTCCAAGCGAGCCGACATTATTATCGTTGATGACCTTGTAAATCAGGAAAATTCGATGACTGAGGATCAGCGGCAAAAGATTAAAGACTGGGTCTACACGACTCTCATGCCAGTGCTCGTGCCGGGAGGCAAATTCATTTACCTCGGTAATACGTGGCATATGGATGACCTCATGAGCAACCTCCTCAAAGACCCGCAGTTTGACGTCCGCAAAAAGATGCCGGCCATAATGCACGAAGCGACACGGCAAGATCTTTGGGATGAGTGGTCAAACATCCATTTAGACGAGACACTCTCTCCTGAAGACAAGAAGAAAGAAGCTGCCGCGTACTATGCAAAAAATAAAGCGGAGATGGAATCCGGCGTAGAGGTGCTGTGGCCGGAACGCTTTCCGTACAAAGATCTGGTGCTGCTGCGGATTGCAAATCCCTATTCATTCGCTCGCATGTATCAGTGTGATCCGACAATCCGACCCAATCAGAAATTTAAAGAGAGTGAGATCGAGGAAGCGCTCCGAAAAGGAAAAGATTTGGTCTTGCAGGATGCGGAACGCACCGAATACGAAACGGAAAATACCACCTCCGGGCTTGATTTGGCAATATCGCTCGATGCTCAAAGTGATGATACGGTACTCTTAAGTATTGATCGGGTGAAATACGGCAGCGGTGATATTAAAGCCGGAGATTATGTTATCCGGAATATTGAGCGGGGCAAAATGCGGCCCAAAGACGTTCGTGATATGGTTGCGCGACATGACGCAATAGTAAAGCCGGGAGGCATTCGGGTTGAAAGCGTTGCCTACCAGGAATCCATGAGCCGCGATCTAGAAGATGCCGGCATCCCTATCACAAGTTATCATACCGGCAAAGAAAAGAATGATCCGGATATTGGAGTCAACAGCCTCTCTATTATTCTAGCGCAGGGAAAAGTTGTATTGCCCTACAGCAACAGAGATACCCGGACACGAAAGCTCATTACTTTACTGATAAATGAAATGCGGGCGTACCCGGACGGCCACACCGGCGACTCATTGATGGCGCTGTGGTTTGCGTACTCTGAAATGCGCGACTATACGCGTAATAAATTTTCTTTTCCAAGACCAGATGAGCCTAAGCCAAAAAGATCTCAAGAGGAAGAGGAGCGAGAGGCTGATCAGGAAATAATCATTAGACAGGAGATGGCAGTTGGCGATCCGCGAATAGCACGCATAAAAGCAGAGCTTCTAAAAGCGCAGAAGGCAGACAGAGAATACTGGCAACGGGAGGCATTGGATGATTTCAGAAAAAAGATGGGCGGATACTAGACAGGCGCTGATGAATGATTTGTTGATTCAGGTCTAGTAGTAATCCTCTACCGTAACAGTGTACGCAGCATTTACAGAATCAAGGCTGAGATAATACTGTCCCGGCGTTTGCGAATACTCATATGAAGTATTACTCGTTGGGCAGGTTACTACTTCTGCAAATGGACCTCCTCCATACCCTTGCGCAGCTGATAATATACCGTTAAAAGTTCCTCCATATGTATTAGTTGGATCAGTTATCGAACAGGTGTAGGTAATTTTCTTGTCTCATCGCCAGACAATGAGAATGGCGGTGTCTGAATAGATGTATTTCCGGTGTAGGTATACGCGGTGTGCCACGTTTTAGGAGTTGCTTGTACGACTGGTTGAGCTACTGGTTGTGGCGCAACAGGTGCTTGAGGCCGAGAAGTGACCAAAGGCGTTGATGCGGCCTTAGTTGTTGTGGTAACAGCTTTCTTTGGTGCACCCTCATCAATCACGCATGCGGTAATACTTGGAAGCGCGATGCTGTAATTTGCTTCAGATGTGTAGGTGTATGAACCAGCGAGTACACCATATACTGTAACAACATCATCTTGAACTGCATCAGTAGTGCCTTGATAGTCTACCCACACGACATTATTAGGATCCCAGCCATAGTCGGTCTTAGTGACAGCAAGACGTATCACGGTGTTGCCGCCAGATTCTTGTATTTGAAGAATCTGGCCAGTGAATTGTGCTTTTTGTCCTGTGAAACTATTAGGGTCTTTTTCTAACTTTTTGTAATCTACTGTTTGAGTCTGGGTCTTGAATGTAACAAGGTCAGCCGGACAAACTGATTGAGCCTGGGTATCAGTTGCTGCAGTAGGCGCTGAAATGCCACTAGTGCTATTTGAACCATTAATAATTGCACCAACAATAGACGTGACAATGAATATTCCGATAAGGGCCAGAATGATTGTTACAAGAGGATGACGGCTCGTCCAGCCTCTGAGGTCTGATTGGCAAAATGGACACTTTCTGGCATTGGCATCAATTTCTTTTTGGCAGTACGGACACTTCTTTGTAGTTGTTTCCATATTTTTATTTGAGGTACTAATCTAGGTCTCTATGTCGAACTAACAACCGTGATGGTAAACGTCGGGAGAGCTGTGTAATTCAGACTATCAATTGCCTGAAGCGTGAAGCTGTAGGTTCCGGCGGTTGTCGGTGTTCCGAAGAACATTCCGGGGCTATTGGATGGAACCGATATATTCGGGGTTGTAAAGAAACAATAACTGCCAGAACATTCAATCGCCTGAGAAGAAGAGAACGCCAAACCCAAACCCGGAGGAAGTGAACCGGAGATGATATTCCACCTGAAATTCTCAGACGATGTATCCGGATCGGATACAATAACTGGCTGGGTATATGGACTGCCGACCGTGGCAGCTGGCAGAGAGGTCGGGCTGAGGGTTATGCCTGAGTTTGATGCACATGTGAAGATGTTCCCACCGACATTACATTGTCCGGCGTCAGAAGGTTTAAAATTAAGAGTATACGTGTTCCGAGTTGTACCGTTCTGGGCTGTTACCACCACTGTCGCACTGCCAAGCGAGTCTGATGCTTGGGTAATTACTTCTGTTGCATTTGTGTCATTTGTAACAACTGATACGGTTGGAGCTGATGCCGATCCTGCCGGTAATGTGACAGTGTATGCGTAGGTAGTCGGACTGAATCCTGTTACGGATGTTCCGTTAACCGTAAGGCTCTTGAGTGTCGCGTCCGAATTGAGTGTTGGAGATGGTGTTGTTGGTGGTACTGGAGTGACTGGAGTAACAGGAATCAACGGTGGGGTCGGAGTAGTCCAGACGGTACCGGTCAGTGACAACGGCACAATCGTTGACCACGAAGAGCAGGAGAAATTACTCTCGAAACTCGTACCAATAAGTACAGTACCACTCATGGAACCCTGTAAACATTGGTCAACCCTTGATGCGTCTAAGACCGGCACTTGAATTGTGGCTGAGCGAAAGGCATTGTTCGAAGTAAATTGCTGACTTGGTACCGCGACGCCATATGCTCGCAAGAAAAGATGAGTTGGCTGGCTTTTGTCTTGGAGGGCATTAACGATTGCGGCATAGGCGGTAGGATCATCTACTTTTAATTCGATTTTCGGCTGAGTAAGATCAAAAGGATTTTCAACCTCGACATAATTGGTACTGCCGACATTCCCCGTGCTTGGTATGAATGAATCGTTCATACCAGTCACTATGACATCGTCACCGATATATGCGGTGGAATCGTTTTGATATTGAGAGAACGTGACAGGAGTGTAGGAGGAATAATTAGAATTGGGTGATGGAGATGTAGGATTACTCTGCACAGGTGTCGGTTGAGTAATAGGAGCTGGATTAGTACTACACAACGCTCCTGTCTGGGAGTTGTACACAGCATTACTAGTGCATGGACCGGTACTAACAGGTACGTATTGATTACATGATTGGCCTGTAAGTTTATTGAACAATGCTCCACCTGTGCAAACGGCAGATGGAGTGGACATACCTGTCTCAGCAATCTCGTTTTGAGTTGAAGAAGTAGGTTGGGCCGCAAGATCAGTATTGATATGAACTCTGGTTAAAGGACCGACGAAACCAGTGGAGGGCAAGCCGACTGATGTCTGATATTTTTTAACTCCAGCTTGGGTCAAAGTAAAGAAGTTTCCTGATATCGGACCAGAATATAAGCCTTGCTTAGTGAGAAACGTTTGTAGTGCTTGAACACCGAGATTATCTGTCATCCCATAGCTGAGATCGCTATTGAAAACACCTGCTGCATGAGCTACTGAACATGTGGCAAAAAACACAAGAACTGCCAGTGATGCTATTAGTTTGTTTTTCATAACTTTTGCGGTTTTGATAATGTAGCGGAAACAAAAAGCTCCCCGCCAGACTGATGATCCGAAGACCACCCATACCAGTTTCCCAGTATGACCGCAAAAGCAACTCTGACGAGGAGTTTTTTATGCTTTTGCGGATACTTTCACCATGCCCCACAAGGATTTGTGAGATTTAGGCTACTTAACTACTTATTCAGCTGTGTTCACATAATACAATGGCCTATTGTATTAGTCCATGCACCTTAGCTTAGATTGGAAAATTTGTGTAGTCGAGTTACCAACAGCTCACCAATTACTTTTGCTGCCAAATTTCGTAGGCTTCATCAGCATCAAGCCCTGTCTCATCGACAATATCCCGAAGCTCTTGGGCTTCGTCTTTGCTCATATCTTCCTCTTTTGCTTTATCAAATACTTCGTCGTCCATATGTGGATAATTTTAATTATTTTTATAATTAAATATTATGATCAACATTTTCTACGCCGAGTGATTTATTTCGTGCTTGTTGTTGAAATATCTTTCTGAATGTTCCTTTTGCTATATCCATTGGAAAACCAAGTACTGTGAATATTTTTGTTGGAAAAATACTAATAATATTAATTATTATGAAAATACCCAAAATAGATAGCCAAAGTAATTTACTACCTAGAGCAGTATGTGTTACGGATAAAATTATTAGTCCTATGCCTAAAATAAAAGAAAATATAAGATATTCACTTGTATAATCCATTGGTCTATAAAACCCCTGACTCACTTTCTTGATCCTTCTTAAGTCTACATCTTTCTTAAGTTTTTTTATTGTTTGTAAATCTTTCTCAGTATGTTTCTTCCAGGCATCAGGACTAATATCTCCAGTCTCAATAAATTCTATTTTTAATTTTCTCATTTCTTCTATATCTGCAAATACCTTATTAAATTCTGTAGTTAATTCTTCGGCACTTTTTTCCAAGGTTGAGATTACGTTACTAATTGCGATAATTATACAAATTAAAAGAAAGGATAAGCCCCAATAGAAATAGTGACTCTTCAGATCAACATAATTAATAAGTTGCGGAGCCAATGCTGCAGCACCACCCGCAATAGTGCCTAAATATCTAAACATATCTCTTCTTTCTTTTTGAAGTCCTATCATCATAGATTCATACTTCTCAGCAATTTTTTGATGCATAGAAGTGAGAGACTCAAGCCCTTCGATCACTTGTGAAAGTATTATCTTTTTATCTTCCTGTGTTTCCATAAACTATATATAAACATTAATTTTTCCATCAATGTAACTATCGTAGACATGCAAATAAACCTTCTGAGTTCGATCCTCGCAGTCAAATTGTGAATATGTGGGCTCTGGAAGATTATCATACAAAATATCACGAATAGTAACTTTTACATCCGCTCTAGTCTCTTCCTTCTTCTTCCAATCTAGAGCCAGTTTTTCTAGTTTGAGTTTTGTGACGAGTTCTTTGGCAACCTTCTTTACTTGGTCGGTTTCATCTGGATTTAGATCGTCTTTTCTTAGAAGATCGAAAACGGCCAATTCTTCCTCTGTCAGATTCTCCGAAATAGCACGACGATCTTCTTCGCTCAACTCTTTAGCTAGTTCAACTAATTGATTGAAAAAAGCATCAAGATCATGCGAGCCAGAATTGTACTCACTCAAAAGTATATTCAACCTATCGAGAAATCGCTTACGGAGTTTGTTCTTCTTCACCATTTCTTTTATCTTTTCCTCTAGTTCAGCACTGAGTTGTTCCGCCTCAATATTTTTTGTATCTGAATCATCAAAAAACTTTCTCAATGCTTGAAAATCAATCTTGCTAAGGTCTTTGATTTTTGGCGTATCTTTAATGACATACTCACCAGCTCGAATAGAGCGATCGAGAAGATCTTCGAGGTCTTTCTTCACTTGCGATACGTCGGTGTCTTCGTCGACAACTTCACGAATACGAGATGCTATTACTTTATACGCAGTGACCTCATGATAATAGTCTTCAGCTTTTGGTTCTGGCAAAACTGCTTTGTAGTATGTATACGCATTACCCGCAAGTTCTAGGTATCTCTGTTTTGTCTGCTCATCAGCAAGAATACGATTTGTAAATACATCAACAAGTCGTATTTTCTCAATATCCTTTGCTTCCAATAATTCGTTGATATTTAGCTCAAGCGACTTCAGGAATTTTCGTGTTTCTGCAACCTTAGAAAATAGAATTTCTACAAGCTCATCTTTGTCTTGAATAATATCGCCAGAGCCATCTTTTGTTATTGCATAGATAGCAAGTGCTTTCTGCAGATTACGGAATACTCCGACATAGTCCACGATAAGTCCGTTTGTCTTACCTGGATAGACACGATTGGCACGAGCAATTGTCTGCATCAGTGTATGATTTTTAAGAGGTTTATCGAGATAGAGAGTTGAGAGATTTGGTACATCAAAACCCGTCATCCACATTGCGCAAACAAAGACAATTTTAAGATTATCAGTCGGATCCTTGAATTTCGTTTCGAGATCTTCGTCCAAGATGCGTGCACGAATTGGTCGCATATCAATCTCAAATTCCTCCATGTCAGCAATTTCATTTTGACTTTGACTCACGACGACTGCCATATCAATGTCTTCGTACTTGTGTATCTGTTCTCGTATAGCCTCCTTCTCGTGATCGTCCTTTGCTTTTGATACCGCAATATTTAGTTTCGCTATGTAGCGTTGCATTTGCTCTTTCACTTTTACGTACATGCGAATGGCTGTCTTTTTATCAATTGACACCACCATCGCCTTGCCGTCATAACCTCGAGCCGTAAAGTGAGTTACGATATCTTCTGCGACTTTATTCAAACGATCTTCACGGGAAATAAGGTGATAGAACGTTGAAAATTCTTGTTCAAGTTTGTCTTCCTCCTCGGTAGCAAGGTCGTAGTAGTCCATAACTTTCTCAAGATCCTTTTGAATCTCTGGGTTTGCATTCTCTAGTTTGGGTACGCGATTTTCGTAGTAGAGAGGTACAGTTGCACCGTCCTCTACTGATTGAGCAAAGTTGTACGTCGAAACATAGTCTCCAAATGTAGATCGGGTTTTCTCCTCGCCCTCTGCCATGAGCGGTGTACCTGTAAAGCCAATGAAAGCGGCGTTCGGAAGTGCTATACGGAGATTTTTTGCGAATGTATCATACTGTGTGCGATGAGCTTCGTCTGCCATAACAATAATGTCGCTACGCTTGTTAAGCTCAATCGGCTCATTAAATTTCTGAATGAGTGTGAAGACATGGCGATGATCCTCAGCTAGTAAATCACGTAGCTCTTGTACTGATTCAGCATGAACCTCTTTTTTCGTTTCTGCTCCACAGTCAACAAAGTTTTTGTAAATTTGTTTGTCGAGCTCTTTACGATCAGTCACTAAAATAAACGTAAAGTTGCCGTGTAGTTTTCTAAAGACTTTTTGAGACAAGAAAAGCATTGAGTATGACTTACCTGAACCTTGTGTATGCCAGAAGACACCGAGTCGGCCGCCATTCTCGTCACGGTGTTCAATGCGATCAAAAGCTCGATTTACTCCTAGGAATTGGAAATACCGAGAAACAATCTTGGTGAGTTCTCCACGAGAGCCGTCAAACAAAGTGAAGTTTTCAACTATATCTAAAAGGCGGGACTGTTCGCATGTCCCCTTGAGGACAGTCTCTAAACTAACACCACCTTCCTCACTCTCATCTTTAATTTTCTTCCATTCATTGAAATGTTCGTATGCAGAAGTGAGTGTGCCAACCTTACTCTCAATGCCATTTGAAATGATAATAAAAGCGTTATGCCAGAAAAGTTGAGGGAATAGTGTCTTTGTAATCCCGAATATTTTCCTGATAAGCATTGCGTAGATTTTTATGCGAGGCTTTCAGTTCTATTAATACAAGAGGTAGACCATTCACGAACCCGATCAGGTCAGGACGGCGTTTGTGCAAGTCTCCAGTAATCCACATTTGTGATACCAAAAGAAAATCATTTTTAGTAGGTATCAGTGAAATCAACAACTTTTATATTTATTGTTTCTATCGCTCCTCGTTCATCCTTGACCTCAACTTTTACTCCATCTTTAATGAGTTTATATCTCTCCGCGTTTGCATTAACCAAACTCATCGACGAGCGATCTTTAGTAAGTTCCTTAATCGCTTGAGTGATAGCTTCTTGTGGACATCTGGTTAAGTTTTTCAAGTGCTGGTTTAAGTTGATTTACCAAAACAACTTGACCTTGATTATCACGACCAAGTGGAGCATCACCTTCTTCGGAATAGGCATTGATAAAATTCTTTGCACCCCAAAGCTCACTAAATATTTTGACGGCCGTTTGTTCAATTAAATTGTCTTCAGAAAATTCGTTCATGTTATTTTAATTGTCTAACTTACCAGTTACAATTGCGGTATAAGCAAGTCACGAAATTTACTCAAATTATTGTTAGAAAGTTCAATGTTATCTATTTCTTCAAATAGATTTTTAACAAAATCAGAAAACTCTTTTTGTAAATTTTTTGGAGGACATACAAATTTATAATCAGTTACTCGGTCAGGAGTAAGATGTAACACGTTTGCTCCATTTGCGTAATTTTTAACATTATCTGAAAAATCTGACCATCGGAAATATGAGTACAGAAAGTCCTTCTCACAATTATTCTTTGGTTCAATTTTTACTAAATCCATTGATATAACACCGAAATCAACACCCGATAGTACGGAATTCGTGCCGATCTTGCAACTATCATTCTTTGGCGTCATATCCGTGACAGCCATAACAATGTCACCTTTACTAACTTTATGAAATTCTTTGTACTTGCCAGAAAAAGACTTTATTCCATCCTTCCTGAATCCCCCAAATCTTTTTATACATTCTAGATTAACAAAAGGAATACCACTTTCAGTTTCAATCAAATCTTCACTTGAGTATGACTTACCTCTGTATATAGAAATGCAATCATCCAACACCATTTTACTCCATCCATCAGGTAAACCATCTTTACTAAATTCTACCTTCTCGTATCCAGGAAAACGAAAATTCACAAACCACTCTGTGTAGATTTTTTGAGAAATGTCTTCAAGAATTTTTATTCTGTAATTATTATTTTCAATTAGCTTATTGTACGAATATATAACATCAACAATTTGGTCTTGAACTTTGATCAGGATATGGAATTTCTAATTCCGCGGCCGTTTTGGTGTTAAATACCTGCTGTGCAGCACCTACTAAACGACTTTGAACGGCAGACTTTCCCCATGGAGAATTAAGGACCAATTCTAACCAGTGTGAATTTAATAGTTTCGAATTTGGCCTGACTATCACCAAACTGGCAGCATTTATATCCCCCAACCCTTTCGGGACAACACAAGCTGTTCCAGGATAACCAACCCTAACAATTGCCACGTCTCCAGCTATCAGAGATGACTTTTTCCATTTGTTATGAGTTTCGAAAGAAATATGTTTAATATTCCTTAGATTTAAGCGGTAGGGTTCAATATTTTGACCTCTCAATAAGGAAGAAAAACCCTTTTGTCTGTAAAAAGTGATGACATTGAACCAACAAAACCAACTGTTATGTGATCAGAGATATCGGACAATTTCTTGCTATTCCATTTTATAAGAGTTTGATTGGTCATACTAAAAAAATTTCTTAAAGTTACTCTCAATTTTCTTCTCAATATCGTGTGCTTCATCTGTCAATTTTGAAAATTCACCATAAAGTGCTTTGACTGTACTTTCAAAATCCTCGTCAGATTGGGTTAATTCAATGGTGCCAACATATCTACCAGGATTGAGTGAGTATCCTTCTTTTACCACCTCATCAAGCGTTGCTATTCTACAGAGCCCCTTTATATCCGCATACTTTTGGGATCCTTTTTCTCCACGATAACTACGAACAATTTCAGCAATCTGCTCTATTTGTTCATTTGTCCACTCACGGTGTGCACGATCAATTTGTTTGTAAATATTGCGGGCATCAATAAAAAGTATTTTATCTTTTCGATCAGTTTTCCTTTTCCCTTTATCTAGAAACCAGAGCGTTACGGGAAGTGTAACGTTATAGAACATGTTTGGGCCAACTAAAATCATGACATCAACAAGCCCATCATCTATAAGTTTCTGGCGAATGTCTTTTTCGCTATGTCCAGCATCACTTACCGAATTTGCCATAACGAATCCAGCACGTCCTCCGTCTTTGAGTGCATTAAGAAATATTTGTATCCAAAGGTAGTTACCATTATCTGTACGTGGTAGACCATAAGAAAATCGTGGATCATCTTTTATACGCTCTTTATCGATACCGTCTACGTTGAATGGTGGATTTGCCATTGCGAAATCAAACTTACCAAGTGAGCGGTGCAGATCCTCATAGTAGGTATTGCCTTGCCTAATATCACCCGAGAGTCCATGAATTGCTAAGTTCATTTTTGCAATTCGAACTGTCTGGTCAGTTTTTTCTTGCCCGTAAATAGAAATTTCACGTGATGCTTTTGCTTTCTTTCCATTTTCAAGGTGACGCTTGATAAATTCTAGAGACTGTACGAACATACCTCCTGAGCCACAAGCAGGATCGTAAATTTTTCCTTGATAAGGCTCTAGAATTTCAACAATCAATTTTACGATAGAGGTTGGAGTAAAAAATTCACCACCACCTGAACCGTCTGCTATTGCAAATTTGCCGAGGAAATATTCATAGATGAGCCCGAATGCATCACCTTCAATACTATCGGGAATATGATTGAGGTTTTTGAGAAGCGTGATGATCGCAGGATTATCGAGAAGGTTATAATTTTTTGGTAAAATACCAGACAACTCTTTATTATCTGATTCGATTTCTTTCATTGCATCGTTTACTGCTTTCCCCATATCAGTTCCTTCTGGAAGAGAAATGAGGAAGAAAAGCGTGCACTTTCTGGAATATAGAGAACTCCACGAGACTGAAAATCTTCGGCTGTTACGGATCGTTGACGTTTTGAGCTTGTTTGCCCTCGTTCAGCCTCAATTTCATTTTTTGCGGTATTGAATTTAACATCAGCAAATTTCAAGAAAATAAGCCCAAGAACAGGTTCAGCAAACTCATTGAGACGCAAAGAGGAGTTGGCACGGAGATGATTGGCCGCTTCCCATAATTTGCTCTCAAGTTGTTTTATGTCTGAAGCCATGGCAGATAAAATAATTATGAATTTATTTATAACACAAAAACGTCTATTTTGAAAGGTTTTACGCTTTTAGTTACCAACTCACCCCTCCTAGACTCCTCGGAGGGGTTGCGTCATCCCTTAGGGTATACAAGCTAATCAATGTATACACATGGAACCAACACTAGCCGTAGGGAGAATTTTAGAGAACTACGTAGAGGAAAAACGAGTGGCAGTACGCTACTGCCTCTATGCACGCAAGAGTACGGAGCAGGATGAGATGCAGGCACTATCCATAGAGTCGCAGGTAAAAGAAATGCTGAGCTTGGCTGAGAAAAATGGCCTTGATATCGCTGAGACGAGGCGTGAGTCGCACTCGGCAAAAGCCAATGGTCAACGACCAATTTTTAACCAACTATTGGTGGATATGCGTGCCGGCAAATTTAACGGTATCCTCTGCTGGCATCCTGATAGATTAAGTAGAAATGCCGGAGACCTTGGCGCACTTGTTGATCTCATGGATCAGAAAGTGCTTGTTGAGATACGAACGTATAGTCAAAAATTTACAAACAACCCTAACGAAAAATTCTTGCTGATGATTTTAGGAAGTCAGGCCAAGTTGGAAAATGATAATAAGAGCATCAACGTGAAGCGTGGTTTGAAGACGAGGGTCGAGATGGGACTCTGGCCGTGTATCGCACCAACGGGATACCTGAACGAAAAACGAACTGACAAGAAGTGCGAAGTCATGGTTGATCCAAAGCGTGCACCTATCATTAAGCAGATGTTTGAGAAGGTGGCATATGAGCAGTGGTCTGGCAGACGATTGTTTAAATGGCTCAAGGATGATGTGAAATTTATGTCAAAGAATGATAGGCCTCTGAGCCTCGGTAACATCTACCGCCTCCTGCGATTCACCTTCTACTACGGTGTCTTTGAATATCCCACTGGCAGCGGCAACTGGTACACAGGCAAACACTCCCCTATCATATCCAAAGAGTTATTCGACAAAGTGCAAGAGCATTTATACACCGAGCAGGGACGAATGCATGGTATAGAGTTCGCCTTCACCAAGATCATGCACTGTGGATACTGCGGCTCGGGCATTACTGCTGAGGAACAGTTCAAGAAACTCAAAGATGGTGGTCAAAACCGGCATGTATACTACAGGTGTACCAAGAGCCGAGACAAGGAGTGTACAAATCCACCGCTCAAAGAGGGTGACCTCATAGAATTAGCCCTGGAATTGATCGACAGCATCAATCTCGACAAAACCACGATCAGGGAGAGACTAGCGAAAGAGGTTGAGCGGTACTCAAAATTCCAGACTGGCGTGCTTGGTGAGAAGGACATATCCGTGCAAAAAAAGGAACTCGATATCAAAAATTATGCTAAATACCTGCTCAAGGAAGGCAGTACGTTTGAGAAGCGGGAGATGCTGTCGTGCATCAAGAGTGGAGTGGTGATGAAGGATAGGAGGTTGGTGGTGGGATAAGCGAGATCTCGTGTTCTGCAAATATTCGCAGGTGAAAATGATTAATCTAAAAAAATTAGTTTGCTGTGGAATACCCCCTGCTCTGAATTTTGTCTTTAGTTTCCTCGTCTTTGAAATTAATTTCCGTGAATAATGCCTCGATGTTTTGTTTTGTTCCTTTGCTCAAAATAACGGGGCTGACTTTTGCTTTCTGTAAAAACTTCCTCGCAAGTAGAACCTTATCCGGTTTAGGTTTAAGACTTTTTATGTATTCGGAGTTTGACAACGTGTAAGTCAGTTTTGAATCTTCTAAAACAAACTTCCTAAAATCTTCAGGGCTAAAAATGTCGACTATGGTTGCTCCGTCTTTTTTAAGAACGGTCTTTATCGCTTCCGGCAGAATTCTCCAAGCTTTTAAATTCTTTTCACCGTCTTTTTTCCCTTGATCGTTATCATATAGGTAATGGACGTTCGCACCCCAGCCCTCAAGAATTGCTCCCACAAGCCCCATGTTGGAAGCTCCACCTCCATTTATAAAATTGATCTTAAGATCTTTCTTTTCAAGCTCCTTAAAGGCGCCGAGATAGAAGACGTCCTCAGGGCCCTCGACGACAATATTATCCTTCTGGTCAAGATTTGTAATCGAGTCGTTGATACCAAGACCGATTGCCGTAAGAATAGGCGTGAGAGTCTCCTTGTCCGCTGTCGGGTGGGCGTGTATTTTTCCAAGGATTTTCGTACCGATGTCGGTTTTCTCAATGAGTCTTACGTTCTCAAGATTATCTTCAGTTATAAGATATGGAGAATGAGTAGAGAAAATAACCGGATTATCGTTTGTATGTTCCAACAAGACCGTTAAAAGATCTTTCTGTGCTTTCGCGTGTAAATACAGTCCTGGTTCATCAATCAATATAATATTTGGCTTGTCTTCCTGAAGTCTGGCGACAATTTTAATATAAAACGAGAGGTACCACTGCTGACCCTTGCTTCGTTGCGAAGGATAATACATTTTTTCGTTTTCAACAATCCAAAAATTTATGTCAGTTCCATCTTTTTTGACCCGTAGTTTTATTTTATCTTGAGTCCAATACTTGTCGAATTTGCTCGTGAAATCAACGTTTACAGAATTCTCGTGGTTTACCTGCTCTTGTTGGTTAGTCGATGCCATTTTTGCAATGGAAAAGTTACTCACCTGCTCGAGGTCTTTTGCCCATTCGCTTGTAGTAAGTGAAGCAATGGGAATCGATTTTGGAAACTCATCATCAAAAGATGAGAAGAGAACGAAGTATGGTAAATGTGATTTTACAAACTCTGCAATAAAATTTGCAACAAGTTTTTCCCGAGCATAGTAATCATCTGACGCTTTTTCTATATTAGCTGTTTCCGTAATTGCATCCGGAAGGTCAGGAATTTGAGACTTGAATGTTACCACTTCTGTTTTGTAATCGCTGAGCTTTTGTTTTTCTAGTGTTGTAGCTGGAAATTTTACGCTCTTGCCAGACGTTTTAATAAAAGCTTCGATTTTCTTAACAGATTCTAAAATCTGTTTTTTAGACACCTCGTGGATATTTGGTAGATTAATTTGCTTGCGCGATTCTGAATCGAGGGTATATGTAGCAACTCCAAATTTCTTAACCAGCGTAATAGGTATATCTTTTGTTACGGTTTTGTCACTAACAATTGTTTTAAGGATTTCATTCGTCTCTGAATTACCAAGAGTAAAAGTGATCGATACTTCAGGAACACCTTCGCCATCTATAGGTTTAGCCTCCTGCCGTATAGTTTTTTCTTGATGAAAATCTTCGAGTGCTTCCAAAACGGACGTCTTTCCTGATTCATTCTTGCCAGCGAGAATTGTTAATTTATCGCTGAAATAACAATCACCCGAATCAATGATTGATTTATAATTTTTAATTCTGAATTTGGTAAGTTTCATATATTTTACCTATGCCCCACCTTTGGTTGTTAAATTAGCGAGAGCTTGAATCAATACTTCGACGAGCTGAAAGAGTGGCATTTTGCGCAGCGACCTCTTGTTTGGTTCTTATACCTACATCAACACCAAAAGTTATTCGACTAACAGAGGAATTTTTTGACTCTACCCCAGCATTTGCCCCTGCATTCATGAATGCAAGCACCTAATGCCAGCACCACCTTGAGCTGTAGTAGTTTCTTCAACAGTAACCGCAACATCAAATTCAATGGTTCTTTTATCAGATTTTGAGGCTAGAACTATATTTCGAGAAGCGGATGCGCTAGATTCATCAACAGCTTCAACCGTATCAGCAATGACTTTTTTAATGAATTCTTTGAGTTCCATAGTAATTAAAATTCATAATATGTACTAGTTGTAGGTTTTTTATACAAACATCCTGTATTTTGACATTCTGGACAAGCAGCATTTTCTAACATCGTTCCTTTTTGTACCTCAACATCTCCGTCAAAAGAGCAGTTTTTGCAGGCACAGCCTTTTATTGGATAGGTATTTTTTTCTTCAGACATGGAAGAATACTAGCAACAATTAGTAATAGTTACAATATAAAAACTTATGTGGTTCGAGACCCGGAGGGGGTGCTCGATTTTTGAGACGGAAATAACGGCTCAAAATATGATGCCTCCGCATCGACCTTGCTTGTGACCTCACGGGGAATCGAACCCCGATTTAAAGCTTGAGAAGCTTCTGTCCTAACCGTTAGACGATGAGGCCGGCGTTTGGAATATAGCAGTTTTTACCTGGAAAATCTATGGGAGCGATATCTACTTGCGAGCTTGCCACTCTTTGTCCTGCCGAACAAGAAGATCTTCTTTCTTTTCCGGATGAGCCATAATTTCTTCCACTACCCGCTCCATGCGCATCGACTGTGATCCTTTCACAAGAATTATATCTCCTCGCTGAATGATTGATTCGAGATACGTGCCAGCCTCGCGCGATGTTTCAAATTGGAGCACATTGCTTTCATCCATACCCGC
Source organism: Candidatus Parcubacteria bacterium (assembly GCA_963806325.1). Taxonomy (GTDB): domain Bacteria; phylum Patescibacteriota; class Minisyncoccia; order Phycocordibacterales; family JAKAEA01; genus CAWDXL01. The sequence goes on along the minus strand of CAWDXL010000002.1, from coordinate 89,312 downwards.
ATCAAGCGCGGCATCTGCAGCGCCACGCGAACGCACGCCGACAGCCACAAACATATCCGCATATTTTTTGACCATCTCCCCCACTTTCCGATGTTCTTCGACTGAATATTGTCCGAGTTCAAGCATATCACCGAGCACGGCAATTTTTCGGCCGATACATTTCAATTCAGACAGCGCATGCAATGCGGCATGGACGGCTACCGGAGAAGAATTGTAGGTATCGTCGATAATAAGCGTATCGCGCTCGCCTCCCACGAAATGCATTCTGCCTTTTGGCGGCCGATGAGACTTGAGGGCGAGTGCAATAATATCGGGGCTGATATCCAATGCAACACCGACGGCAAACGCTGCGAGTACCGGATAAATATGCTGAGCACCAAGACCGCCATTAATCACAACATCTTCTTTAATACCCTGATAAGCAACATTAAATGCCATCCCTTCCGGAAACTCGAGATCGGAAGAATCGTACGGTGCGTACACAATCTTTTCGCCTGATGCCAAAATATCTGCACCTTCTTCAAAACCATAGGAGAATTTTTTATGGAGCACACCCTCGCCAAAAGCCAGCACGCGCTTGTCGTCATAATTTAAAATAAGAACTCCTTCCGGGCCGAGCGCACGGGCAAGATATTTTTTTTCATTAATAAGATCGTCAATGGTCGGAAAAAATTCAACATGTACCGGCACTTCGGCCAAGCGGGTGATGACAGCAATATCAGGCTTGAGCCATCTGACAACTGATTCAATATCGCCGGGCTTATCAGCACCGATTTCAAGCACCAGCCACTTAGGATAATTGAATGGCAGCAATATAAGCATCAGGCCATCAATAAAATTCTTAAGCCAAAGTAATATATTTGATCCGCCGTTTGAAAGACCGAGAATCGTCAACGGCATGCCGATTTCACTATTGAAACTTTTTTGACTTTTGCGTACTGAGAAACTTGAAGCAAGGACTGTGTAAATCGCGTCCTTGGTCGATGTCTTTCCCACAGAACCCGTGATACCGACTATTTTTGGCTTATATTTTTTAAGAACCAGGCGAGCTTCGAATGTTATGATGCTTACAACAATTTTTTTTGCGGTTTGTTTCATATAATTATCGGTCTGGTGGGATTTCATAATAGTTTATCAGAAATTTGGCAATATCGGAAAACGGCACAGTCAGCGTGTGCGAAGCAAGCTCTTCACCCTGGGGATCGTACGTATAAAGAAAAATGATAAAACGCGGATTGGATGCAGGGAAATATCCAAAAAATGAGTGGAGATAGCGGTCGCTGTAATACCCTCCGGTCGAATTATCGACAAGCTGAGCAGTACCAGTCTTCGCTGCTATGGAATAGTGCGGCATTTCGATAGTTCCGCCAACATCATTATTGAGAGCACCGTCAAACACATTGACAAGCATCCCGGTAATTGTTTTTGATGTTGCCGTCGAGATCACCTGCGGACCGAGTCCCGGATTGATATTTTTTGTATAGCCGATATTATAATCAATTTTATCAACCACATGCGGCGTAATGAGATAGCCGCCGTTGGCCAGTACCGATAATGCGCGAACCATGGAGATCGGTGTAATGGCGATACCCTGTCCAAACGAAGCAGTCGCGTATTCCACATCACGCGGACTCTGAAGATTGGCCACAAGATTGCTGGCTTCATTAGGAAGATCAATGCCTGTTTTTTCACCGAATCCAAACTTGTACATATAACTTGAAAATTGCTTGTTGCCAATGCGCTGCTCGACCCACGCAGCACCAATGTTGAGCGAATCACTCAGCACTTTTTGCATGGTGGTCTGACCATGGCTTGCGAGATCCCAATTGTGAATAGTGCTTCCATTCACTGTGATTGAAGCACTGTCGGTGTATGTGGTCGATGCAGTGATTGAATGAGTATCGAGACCTATTGCCATAGTAATCGGCTTCATGATAGAGCCAAGCTCGTACACATTTTGGACCAGCGGATTGGTAAAGACGCCGATAGTATTTACTGCTCCATAATTATTAGGATCAAAGGTTGGATTTGCTGCCATTGCATAAATACTGCCTGTCATCGGATCCATAATGATGCCGCCGGTGACTTTGGAATTGTACTTCGTTTGAACGTACTGAAGTTCCTGTTCGAGATACGACTGAACATTCGGCTCGATGGTTGAGACAACATCTCCTTCAATCGTGCCATTGTCACTGAATGTTTCATGAATATCTGAAAAAATTTCAGCAAAAAAATTAACGTAAATGTCGTCATCAGTGCGCTCCAGCGTCGAATCGTAATAGCGCTCGAGACCATATCGACCATCAAGCGCATTGCCATCATAGCCAACAAAGCCGATCACATGCGCAGCAAGACTGCCAGCAGGATAATAACGCCATTTTTCCTGATAGATATTGAGACCTGGAATAGCGAGAGCATCTATCTTGTTTGCAACATCGGGATCAACCTGTTTGGCAATTTCTTCGTACGTATCATTTGGCTTTGTCGCCTCCGCAATAAATGCCGTATGATCGAGAGGAATGAGCGCCGAAAGCTTTGAATATACTCCTTCAGGATCCCGGAGAATAGCAGGATTTACAGCAATGGTGTAGCCGGTTTTAAGCGAGGCAGCAGCCATCAGCGTACCGTCTTTTGCCTGAAAGAAAATAGTGCCGCGGTCAAAAACACCGTTTGCCGGTCGGACGTATTGCGCATCGGCACGCTCAATAAATTGTTTGCCGGAAACAATCTGCACAAGATACAGCTTCGTGACAAGAAGCAGTGCAAAAACAATAACTAAAACTGAGATGATGCGAATTCTAAGAACGCTGCGCTGCATGTAATGCAGTATAACACAGCACTATTATCTCGAATTGATAGCAACGTTAGACGAGCGATTTATAAACTGAGCAGACGCGTCAACAAAACCTTTTTGATATGCTTCTTTGATAGTGATAGCGCTCTCAAGAGCCAAGTATTTTGATTCAAGATTCCCTTCAGAGCCGGAGAGTGCGCTTAGCGTACTTTCCGTCTTTTCCCGGGCAACAACATTCATAACCGTTTTATTTATAAGAAAAGCATATAGAAACCATACCGACAAAAGAATTGCGGCAAGGAGATAAAAAAGGAGTTTTTGGCTGATTCTTCCGATGAAGGGAACAGCCATTGTTTGCGATTGTATATTCATGATGTATATAATTATTTCTTCTCGATAATTCTCAATTTCGCGCTTCGCGCCCGACGGTTATGGATAAGTTCTTCTTCCGACGGTACAATAGGTTTTTTGGTAACAGGGATTAATTGATCGTTCATACGCAGGTCCCTGAAAAAATTCTTCACGATCCGATCTTCAAGACTATGGAATGAAATGACTGCCATTCGGCCGCCGTGATTCAGATGATCCATTCCCTTTTGCAAAGCTTCTTTAAGAGCGGTGAGTTCGTCATTTGCAGCGATTCGGAGAGCTTGAAATGTTTTTGTTGCCGGGTGGATTTTGCGGTGATGGTATGCGATAGGTGTAGCACTTGTGATGATTTCAACAAGCTGCAGGGTGGTCTCAATTGGCCGTATGATGCGATACTGGCCAATGGCTTTCGCAATCTTCCAGGCATACCGCTCTTCACCAAAACCTTTAAGGATTGTCTCGAGTGTGTCTTCCGACCATTCGTTGACGATAGTCCTGGCGCTGACGTCAGATACTCCCGGATCTTTCTTAAAGGTCATCTCAAGCGGTTCATCTTTTTGAAAACTGAATCCCCTGCCCGATTCTTCAAATTGATTTGAACTCAGTCCGAGATCCATGAGAATCTTGTCGACTTTTTCAAGATGAAGCTCGGCAAGCACCTGGTCTATATTTCTGAAATTGTTCTGAACAAATACTGCATTCGCTTTGAGTGAAGCAAACCGCACGCGGGTGCGGGCAAGAGCGTCGGCGTCCATATCAACGCCGATAATTTGCACTGTATCTCCAAAATGTTCAGCGACCGCAGCGCTATGACCGCCGCTTCCCAGCGTACAATCAAGAAAGATGTCACCCGCCTTGAGATTGAGACCGTCTATTGATTCATGTAAAAGAACTGATATGTGTCCCTGCTCAGAATTTTTGGTATCGGTATTCATACAACATCAAACAGAATATTCAGAAACAAAGTGTACCCCCGCTAAAATGCACCAACTTCACCGAGCTTCTCCGCAAGACTGTCAGCTTCAGCCAGGATTTTCTTCTTGTAATCGGCCCACCGGCCGTCATTCCAAAGTTCAATCCTGTTATGAACGCCAGCCACAACTACCTTGCCTTTGAGATCTGCGAAAATCGCAAGATGCTCGGGCACAAGCATTCGTCCGACGGCGTCAATATCCACCTCCATTGCTCCTGCGAGCATAAAGCGATTGAAGCCGCGCGAGTCTGCCTGACCCATACTGAGGCTTGCAAGCTTTTGGAGATCTTCTGCCATTCACCGAGTGGATAAAGAAACAGACAGTTGTCGAGACCATGCGTCACAATAACTTTTTTACCGACTTCCTTTCGGAATTTCACCGGCAATGACAGCCGGTTTTTCTCGTCGATAGTGTGCGTGTATTCACCTATAAGCATAGTTCTCGAATTTACCACTTCCCCCCACTTCATACCATTATATCCCACCCGCCGCCATTTTCTAGTGAGGTTATCCACTTTTTACTCATGTGTACAACAAAAGAAAACAGCTTTACTGTTCTGTAAAGCTGTTTTCTTGCTAATGAGTATATAGTTTACGCAATATTTACTACTTTGTAGACAACTTTTCCGCCCGGAGTCATCAAAGCAAACGATTCGCCTTTTTTCTTGCCGCGGAGAGCCGTACCGAGCGGCGATGATACGGAAAGCTTGCCGGCAAGCATATCAGCTTCTTCCGAACCTACAATTGTATATTTAATAGTGCCGGGTTTTCCTTCCTTCTGAAGTTCAACAACTGAACCAACGTTAACGCTGTCGCTGTGGCGAGCATCAACAATCGAAGCCGATTTTAAGAGGCTTTCAAGCTTTGCAATACGATCCTCGAGAAGTGCCTGACGCTCGCGGGCCTGGTGATATTCGGCATTTTCCGAAAGGTCGCCAAGCTGCTTGGCATATTCAAGCTCTTCAGCCACCTCTCTGCGCCCGGTAGTGCGCAATTGCTCAAACTCTTTTGTGAGCTCTGCGTACTTGTCTTTTGTAAGATAGTGTTGTTCGGTGGTCATAATAATTTTCCTATTCAATTCACTATGTATAATGCTCTATCGTAATTTAAATATTCGCTCTTCCAATTTAAATTGGTTGCCAGTATACCTTTTTTAGAAAGATTCCACAAGCCGTGCACAGCATCATTTATTGGGGGCTGGAAAAATACTCCGGTGCATGAGCATCCACCCAATCAAAAAATTGCCGAGACACATATGGAGCACCAAAAAGACTGCCTGCAGGACCATGCTCCATGATAATTGCAAACGCGTATTGAGGATGTTCTTCCGGCCAAAAACCAACAATCCACGAATTGTACGACTGATTATGCGTACCTGTCTGAGCCGTACCGGTCTTGGTCGCAAAGTCTGTGTAGGTTACATTGAGCGCTGCACCTGTACCGAGCGTTGCTGATTGCCGCATACCCTGATGAACGACATTAAATTCACTTTGAGGAAGATTGATATTCTTTACTGTTGACAATGCACTCGTACTGTCACTTTTGACCAGCGTAGGCGTGAGCAGTGTGCCGTCATTAGCTACTGCGGCAATTGCCCGCACGACTTGCATAGGCGTCACCTGCCAACCATATTGGCCAATGACGGAGTGATACGTGTCACCAAGGAGCCATTGCTCGCCGTTAAAATTTGAGGCTTTCCACGCGGGGCTTGGTACGGTACCCGATTTCGTTCCGAAAATTTCCGGACCGCCGACAGGTTTTCCATATCCAAACAGAGCGGCATATTTGTCGATATTAGCGATGCCCATGCCCGGCTGATCCTGATAGCCGCCGCCAACTTCATAAAAATAAGCGTCGGATGATTCCTGAATAGCTTTAGCCATATCAAGCGCACCGTTGTTTTGCCAATCGTGATAGACGTAGACCACCGACGGATCATACGGACTCTGAACGGAGATTGAGCCAGTGGTGTACAAGACTTTATCGGCTGTAATTGTGTGAGTATCAAGAGCAGCCAAAGCCATGATCGGCTTAACAATTGACCCAGGAGTATAGAGACCATCCGCTACTCTATCAAGGAGTGGATGATTTGCATCCGCAAGAATATTTTTAATTGCAGCAGTGTTAGTGCCATCAGTCATAATTTGTGAATTATATTCAGGATACGAAACATCGGTCAGAATTTCACCCGTGTGCACATTCATGATAACTCCCGCTCCGCCGGAAAAGCCGACTTTGGTAGCAAGCGCTTCGATATTGTCATACAACGCTGATTGTAAACGTGAATCAATCGATAACGTAAGATCGCTACCAGCTTTTGGCGGATTCATCACGCTTTCTGAAATAATATGGTTTGTGGAATCAGTTTCTGTTATCTTTGTGCCATTTGTTCCCTGAAGATCGTCATTAAAAAATTTTTCCACACCGTCCATACCGATATAATCTTCGCGATAATAAAAACCAGAGCTATCTTTCGAGGGGTATTTTATATATCCCACAAGATTGGCAAGACCGGTCGAGGTCGCGTACTGCCGCAGCGAAAAATCGTTATCAACAGGGTTGGGTTCATTCCACGCGAGCAGCACATGATTGCGATCGTAAATAACGCCGCGATCTGAAAATACGAGCGTATCGTGCAAACTATTGCTTTCGCTTTCCTTGGAGAATATACCACCATTCTTTATCTGGAGATTCCATACTTTATACGAGAACAGCAAGCCGATACAGACGAATACAATACCGGTAATTACTACTACTCTGCGTGATATTGGTTTTTCAAGCCTGCCCTCAAACTGAAATTTATTGAATTGAGGCAGATTTTCAGAATCAATAAAAATCTCGTCGGGATCTATCTCGCGGGATATTCGGCGCGGCCGGCTATTCTTTTTAAAAAGATTTTTTATGGATTCGAAAATATTCACGGATTATATTAGAGATATAAATGAACTCTAAGCTGTTTTTTTATGCCGCCGGCAATAATGAGCACAGCAAGCGCGATTATTGTAGCAAGAAATTGTATATGCATGAAATGAACAGTTGATACGCTGTAGAGCGAATCAAATATAAGGGCAGCAATAACAAATTCAATGTAATTTTCAAAAAGAAATACACAGAGACATCCGAGCACAATAAAAATGGGCCAGGGCAGCCAAAAAATAGATACGAAAACAACAATATCAGCGATGATTCGGAATGGTCTCATAAGTTTGAGATTGTATAGTTTTTGACGGCGGCGCTCCAATCGGCACCAGCGTGAGATAGGTTATCTCTTCAAGATTTACCGGACTGCGAAAAAGAATATTTTCGAACGAATCCGCAGAGGTGTCATTGATCAATCCGACAACACCCAGTATATAATCAGGTTCTTGAGCGAGAAAAATACTGTCATTTTGCGCGACCGCGGTATTTTTTGGAAGTTTAATTTGAAATACTCCGCCGCCCTCCCCAACTGCGGTTGTTTCCACTGAGGTTGTACCGATAAAAATATTATTTTTTTCATCGGGTGAAGAATAGAGGATGACTGTTGAGGTATCGGCGTTCACACTCGACACTTCACCGACAACCACCGACTGATCGGCAACCGCGATGCTTCCCATCACTACGCCCTGATTGCTCCCTGCGTCTACAATAATAGTATCGTAGGGAGAAAATCCCCGGCTTTGCTAAGATTCGAGCAAGTATGCCTGTATGTCCCGCTTCACTTCTATTGAAGAGCGCCTCAAGCGTGGCATTTTGTGCCAGAGCTGCATCCCGCTCAGCTTTTATAGCATCAGTGAGTGCGAGCTGCTCGCGCAAGCTGTCGTTTTCTTGAATAAGACTAAGCTTCAGTGCAGCACATCCCAGAATCCGGCTCCCATATCATCAATAGCTGTTCGCGAACGGAGCATTGGCGTACCAATATCGTCTGCGAGAGGTGTCAGAAAATGAGGAAAGAAAAGACTCGCGAGAATTATAAAGATCACACATGCAGCCACGCTAAAAAAATATATTTGTTTTTGTTTTCGAACACGAGCGCTATCTCGTTGGGGGTATGTCTTCATCATGATGAATCAAAATTTCGTAATATTTCGGCAAATTTTCAAGAATAACGCCCGTACCGCGCCGCAACCGCCGTAAGAGGGTCTTCCACAACATGAACGGGAATCTTTAAATAATCGGCAAGCATGCTATTGAGATCTCTTATCAGAGCACCGCCGCCCGTCATATAAATACCGCGATTCATAACATCGGAAATGATTTCCGGCGGCGTCGTCTCGAGCACTTCTTTGGCTGATTCAAGAAGAGATTCAATAGATTGGCGGGTTGCTTCGCGGATATCGGAATCGGTGATAACCACTTCTTTTGGCAATCCCGTCACAAGATCGCGGCCTTTGATCACTTCCTCCATTGGAGCATCTGATGCCATTGCCGCACCGATTGAAATTTTTATATATTCTGCAGTTTTTTCGCCGACGAGAATTTTAAATTCGCTGCGAATATACGACATGATATCACTATTCAGTTTGTCGCCTGCAACCTTGAGATTTTTTGAAACAACAACGCCGCCAAGAGAAATCACCGCGATATCGGTCGTACCGCCGCCAATATCCATAATCATGGTGCCGACAGGATCCATGACCGGCAATCGCACACCAAGCGCCGCCGCCATCGGCTCTTCGACAATGTATACTTCGCGCGCGCCCGCATTGCGCGTCGCATCGCGCACGGCTCGAGTCTCCACGTTGGTAATGCCGGACGGTACCCGACGACCACTCTTGGACCCAAAAATTTCTTGTGATCTTTCTGAGCTTTGCGCAAAAGATACGTAATCATTTCTTCAGTCACTTCAAAATCTGAAATAACTCCCGCAACAAGAGGCCGTACAGCGACAATATGCTGGGGCGTTCTGCCAAGCATGTCTTTCGCCTGGCCGCCAACCGCTACAACCGTACCCGTCTTCTGGTTCATAGCCACAACCGACGGCTCATTGATAATGATGCCGCGGCCCCGAAGATACACAAGCGTATTGGCTGTGCCAAGATCAATGCCGATGTCGTTTGAAAATACAGTGTTAAATTTAGTTCTGAGTTTTTTTATCATATCTATCTGGCTCATACTACACATTCTCCCATTCCTGTCAGCCTCCCGCGTTGCAATCTTCTATTTTTTCAAAAGCTTTTCAACCTCTGCTGCAGCGATTATTTTAGTCTCGCCTGTTTTTCTATTTTTATACTCAACCATTCCCTCTCCGGCTCCCACAGTCTTATCACTGACAATTATCCGGTGCGGAATGCCGATCAAATCGGAATCGGCAAATTTTTCTCCCGCGCGGATATCCCAATCATCGTACAACACTTCGATATTTTTTTGAGACAAAGTTGATACAATGCATCAGCCTGCTTTTTCACTTCAGGATTTTTGCCGGGAATATAAATAAGATGAGCAGCAAACGGCGCCACCGCCTCCGGCCAGACAATCCCCTTTTCATCAGACAATGTTTCAACAATGGTACCCATCACTCTTCCAGGCCCAATACCATAGCTTCCCATGATCACAGACTTCTTCTCACCGGTTTCATTAAGATAGGCCAAATCAAACGCATCAGAAAATTTTGTGCCTAAGCTGAAAATATTTCCCACTTCAACTGCTTTTTTCTCAACCAGGTCTTCTTTTTTGATATCAAGATTTTTTAACGTCTCATCATTCAAGACCTCCTTATTGATAGCAATATTTTTTTCTTTGTGCACAAAAATAACATCCTCTCCTGCGTCGGTCACCGTCTGAAATTCGTGAGAATATTTTGAGAATGTACCTCCTGAAGCAAACGTAACGTACGTATTGTCACCCAATCCTGCGCGCTTAAAAATATTTACATACGCCTGCTTAGCTTTTTCATAAAATTCGTGATGCTCTTGTTCATTCCGAGAAAAAGAATAGAGATCTTTCATAATAAACTCGCGGCTACGCATAATACCACTTTTTGCCCGAGTTTCATTTCGAAATTTTGTTTGAAATTGATAAATGTACGATGGTAAATCGCGATAGGAGTTTATATAGTCAGTCATAAGTGACGTTAGCATTTCTTCATGTGTAAAACCGAGGCCGAGATCAGTATCATTTTTAAGCTTAGTTTTAAACCACACGTCGACAACATCATCGGACCATCGCCCTGTTTTTTCCCATATCGTTTTATCCTGAAGCGCGGTAAGCGAAACTTCCTGTCCTCCAATCTTATTCATCTCGTCGCGAATGATGGAAATAATATTATTGAGAACCCGCAGGCCAAGCGGCAGATACGCATACACGCCCGCCATTTCTTTATGAATAAATCCTGCCCGAATGAGAAGCTCGGCATTCTTTGACACCTCATCTTTTGGCGCTTCCCGGCGGGTTTTTGTAAAAAGTTGAGACTGCTTCATGTCTTGCAATAGTACAGGAAAAAAAGGATGCGGGTCAAAATTACGAAATAAAATGATGAGTCCGCCGTTTTTCTATATAAACTTCAGGGAAATTTCATGTTGAGCTTGTAGAATAAATCCATTAGCAATATAATTGTTGAAATTATGGCGAAATCTAAGAACATCAAGAAAATGACTATTGAGGACTTGGCTCAAATTACGAGTAACTGTTTTACACATCTGGAAAATAAACTGGATGACAAAATAAATAATCTTGAAACAAAAATAGACAAGCGTTTTGATACCGTAGAAAAAATCCTTTTTCACAACCACGAAAATCGCATCGCCAATCTTGAAGACGATGTAAGACTTCTAAAAACTGCCACGTTTGGTAAGTAACACTCGCTAGTGATGAATAAGATTGAGAATGTCGTGATATGTCACCACGAGCATGAAGCCGATAAGAATTATGAAGCCGACAAAATTTACAATGTTGGCATACTGTCGATTAATCGGCGAGCCTTTTATTTTTTCAATGAGCGTCATAAGAAGCCGGCCGCCATCAAGCGCCGGGAACGGAATAAGATTGATGACCGCGAGATTTATCGAAATGAGCGCAGTAAACGAGAGAAGATACACAAAACCAAGACTTGCGGCACTGCCCACTGCTCCCGCAATACCGACAGGCCCCGTTACCTCTGAAAGACTGGCACGGCCGGTGACTGCCTGATAAATAAACAGCGAAATACTAACAACTGTTTCTTGTACAAGATACGCCGTGAGCTTCATTCCTTCCCATACCGACTGGAAAAAGTTGAGTTTGAGAATACCGAGATCTTCGAGGGTAACACCGATAGTGGCACGGCCCGGTACTTCTCCGAGCTCAGGAGTAACTGCCGCATTTTTTTGCTGTCCACCTCGTATGTATGTCAACGTGACTGACTGATTTGAGTGTGCGGCGACAAAATCCTGAACATCGGTGACCTTTTGCACGTTTTCGCTGCTCGCCGCCGCCTGAAGATGAATGATCACATCACCCTGTATGAGCCCCGCTTCACTCGCCGGAGTATTTTTTGTAACGTCAATCACTGTAACTTTTGGATTCGTCACCGGCATTGATGCAGAATAGCCTTCGGGCGCCGGCATGCCGATCATAAAACCAATAGAAATGAGCAGCCATGCGAAAAGAATATTGAACACAATTCCAGCAACCAGAACGAGTGCCTGAATGCTTTTAGGTTTGTTGAAGAAGCTTTTTTCTTTATCGGGTCCGTCAATAGAAGCTTCATCAGGAGTTTCGCCGAAAATCCTCACGAAACCTCCAAATGGAATCCAGTTTAAAGAATAAATCGTCCCACCTTTTTTGATACCAACAGCCCGAGGAGGAAAACCTAGGCCAAATTCATCCACCCGTATGCCGGACAGCTTTGCGGTAATAAAATGACCGAATTCGTGCACTAAGACGAGAAGTGCAAGAATGACGAGAAAAATAATTATACTCATTATGTTTTAGCTCATTATTTCCTTTTCCTTCCGAGCATGCAGATCATCGAGGGTTTTGCCTGCTTCCTGGATAATCTTTTCCATTTCACTCTTGAATCTGAATTTTTCATCTTCGCTCATACCGCCCTCTTCTTCTTTTGATTGAATATCAGTCCATGCTTCATCACGGAGCTTTCGCAGAGTTACTCGGGCCTGCTCAAGACGCTCTTTAGCGATTTTCAACACTGCCGTGCGGCGCTCGCTTGTTAATTCGGGAAAAGAAACTCTGATGCCTTTTTCATCTACTGCTACCGACACGCCAAGATTTGCGGCACCGATAGCTTTCTCAGCATTTTTTATTTGGCTCTGATCCCAAAGAGTCACGCGGAGCGTGCGCGGATCTTCAGCACTTATCGAGCCCATCTGTGAAATAGGAGTCTGTACGCCGTACGCATCTACCATAACATTATCGAGCAATGCGGGCGTCGCGCGGCCTGTGCGGATCTGCTGTTCCTCTTTTTTGAGCCATTCCTCGGTATCCTTTACTTTCTTTTTGAATCCTGAAAAATCGTATATCATGCTTTGGAATTTAATTATATGGAGCTAAGTATAGCAGATAATTTGAAATAATACTGGATATTACGGCACGATAAGCGCTACGTGCTCGAGCAAAAGCTTGAGCGACGGCGATCGGTCGGAAAGATACTCCCGCACACGAAGCAACTCTTCCAAAACAACAGCATCGATTTTGTCATTATCATGAAGAGTTTTGATCACATCATTAACGAGCGTTATTGCTCTTGCTTTATCTTTTTCTTCTATAATTTCAGCGACAAAGCTCAGACGTTCAGGAATAGTTTTTTTAACAAAAGCTTTCGCGTCATTTCCTGCTATCAATTGTCCTGAATCATTTTTAATGACAACCATACGCGAAAGCAAGGTTGGCAGAAAAATTTCCGCTGTCGACGTAATGATGAAAAAGTGCGTGCCGGGATTTGGTTCTTCAAAAACCTTGAGCAGAGAATTTTGAGCCTCAACAGTCATCGTGAGCAATTCGATTACGCAAATTCTCCGATCTCCGGATATGGCTTTCGTGTTTTGCATATCGCGAAGCTTGCGGGCATCGTCGATCGAAAAACTTTCGTAGCTCCCGTGGAAAAAATCTGGATTGCCCTGCGTGGCATATTCAAGATTGTGTTCTATAAAGTCAAAAAGCTGCGCCCGCACAGCTTCCCGCTCGCCTTCTATAATATAGGCATGGTGCAGATTTTTGCCTTTGCCGTAGGTTTCGATGAGTACGTCCATAATAAATTATAGTATACATTATTCTCTTAACAGAGCGGTAAATGTGGCATATACTTGTCTTAGAACTTTTACCAAGGAGCACATCATGGCTGAAGAATATGGTTGGATGCAAATCATCAAGACCCCTCCCGGCGAGTGGTAGGATGAATTGCGGGAAACATTCGGTCGGAACAGAACTTCCTTGCTCCGGCTTCTGTAAAAAAGGCGCTAGAATTTTGGGTGCCGCGAGCGGACGCGAGAGCATTGCTGATTGCGACGGCTATACGTGCCTTGTGCAATTAGCTCTCATTGTACTATTTGAAAAATCGGTACGCGCCATCAAAGAACTGAACGCCGAAGAGCTTATAGAACGAGGAAAATATTTTTCTTTCCCGCCGATTGCGTTCACATCATCACTCCGCCGCCAGCCGAGCGCACGAGAGTCTGGGATGACATGGCTGGTGAAGGTCTGCAGTACAAGTAAGGAAAAAGGATGTTTAGGAAGAAAAAAGGCCCCGCTTGATCCATAGGATGAGCGAGGCCTTTATTAAATTTCAAGCAAAAGTGCTGAGTGGTCGGAGACTTCCTCAGGCAACACTTTAAAATCCTTCACGTTTATTTCTGGTGACACAAAAGCATAATCCGCAAATTTTTCAGACTTTGTGTAAAAACTGGTTCGTGTAGATTTTATTTCATACTCTTTGATAAGATTTCTCATATCACACTCAAGCATGCCGATGCTTTTCGTAGCAGGAGCAAGATTGAAATCACCCATAATAATCTTATGCTGCTCTTTTCTTTTTCCAATAAAATCTTTTATTTTTTGTGACTGCTGTATTCTATCGTCAGAATCAAGCTTATCGACGGCATTCCATAATCCGTGAAAATTACTAATTAGGTATTTCTCTCTATTATAGAGAACTGAAACATATTGCAAATTTCTTCCCGAAGTTCTTCCGTCATTATTTTCCATCGCGTTTTTCCAGCGATGAACAAATATATCTCCTATATTTTCGATAACAATGTTATTTTTTACAAAAAAGGCGAGTCCTTCTCTTTCCCCTCACTTGCATGAAAGTGCCCTTTAAAATCCGGCAACATGTGTTGAATATCATTGAAGATATTCATATTCTCATCTTTATATATCAGTCTCTCAGTCTTAGCGTTATCAAGGACTTCCTGCAGGCAAAAAATATCTGTTGATATAGAATATTTCTTAAAAAAGTCCAGCAACGCTTCTTTTTTGTTTCCTCCCCAAATGTTTAAGGAAATAATTTTCATCAAAAATATTCCTGAACTATCTTTTTGTAATAATACTCTTCTTATATGTATCCAAATGCTCGAGGGCAACGCCGGTGCCTTTTGCCACGCAGTAGAGCGCATCGTCGGCAAGCTGAGCTTTCACACCGGTGCGCCGAAAGACAAGCTCGGGTAAATTGCGGAGCTGTGACGACCGCCGGTCATCGTAATCCCCTGATCAATAATGTCTGCCGCGAGCTCGGGCGGAGTATCCTGAAGCACGGTCTTGATAGCGTTGACCATCTCCCGCAATTCTTTTGAAAGACATTTGACGATTTCATTCGTTTTGATTTCAACGGAGCGCGGCAAGCCGGTAATATAATCACGGCCTTTAACCATCATCGCAAGTTCTTCTTCGAGTGGTATTGCAGAACCAATCTGCATCTTAATATCTTCCGCGGTCTTGTCACCAATCGAAAGATTGAATGTCTTTTTTACGTAATCAATAATAGCGGTATCTATTTTATTGCCAGCCACCTTCACTGATGTGCAGGCCACAATTCCACCCAGAGAAATCACTGCCACGTCGGTCGTGCCTCCGCCGATATCGACGATCATTCTGCCAATCGGCTCCTGAATGGAGATGCCTGCGCCAATTGCCGCAAGGATCGGCTCTTTGACCACATACGCATTTCGCGCTCCGGCTTTTATCGCTGCTTCAATTACCGCTCGCCGCTCCGTCGATGTGACGCCTGCAGGCACCGACACCATGACATCAGGCCGCGTAATATTCCATTTGCCGAGTGATTTATTTATATAGTATCGAAGCATTGCCTCAGTGACGCGATAGTCGGCAATGACACCGTCTTTCATCGGACGGTAGGCAATAATATTGTCGGGAGTCCTGCCAATCATTGCTTTCGCTTCAAGGCCGACGGCGAGAATTTTATTGTCCTGCTCCGATACCGCCACCACCGAAGGCTCATTGAGCACAATTCCCCTCCCGGGTACAAATACGAGCGTGTTGGAGGTGCCAAGATCAATGCCGAGTTTCTTTGAAAAAATACTCATAGGTTCCCCAATAATATATATTTTTCAGATTTTTACAAATTACATATTTCGCAGCACAGAGTTATCAACAGACCAAGTTTGCAAGCCCTAGAATATGTATAGCATATATGCTATACTACGCACTAATCTAGCCATCATTTAAAAATCATGCCAAGCACACCAATCAAAAAAGATGAGGAATTGAAAATCGAGAAAACGCCGATTGACAGCCACCTTGTCCAAATCGGCAATCTGATCGCTTCCCTCCGCCAGGAGCGCGGCATCACCCAGCAGGAATTTGCTGAAAAACTTACAACTACTCAGAGCACCATCGCCCGCATCGAGCGCGGCGAGCAGAATCTTTCTACTGAAACGCTTTCAAAAATCAGCGAGGCGCTCAATCGCGATATCGTTCATCTTTCAAAAGGAGCGATTAATATAAAAATCGAAGGCGGATACAAATTGTCCGGCGATATCGCCACAAAGACTTCCAAAAACGGCGCCATGGGTCTTTTGGCTGCTTCTCTTTTAAATAAAAATAAGACAACGCTCAAAAATGTTCCAAAAATAGAGGAGGTCAACAGAATGGTTGAGGTACTTGAATCAATTGGCGTAAATGTCAAATGGAACGACAATGATCTTGAAATCAAACCTTCCGAGAAAATAAATCTGAAAACGCTTAACGTAACTGCGGCGGAAAAAACCCGCTCCATTGTCATGCTTATCGGCCCGCTCATTCATCAATTCAAAAAATTTAATTTGCCTCAGCCGGGCGGCTGCAAGCTCGGTTCGCGCACACTGAAGCCCCACCTCTACGCGCTTGAAAAGCTCGGTGTTGAAATAGAAACTCAAGAAAAAAAGTACGTCATAAAAGCACCTGATTTGCATCCAAATGAAATCGTACTCTACGAATCAGGCGACACCTGCACTGAAAACACACTCATGGCAGCCGCTCTTATTCCGGGCACGACAGTCATAAAATACGCCTCAGCAAATTATATGGTCCAGGAACTCTGCTTCTTTTTAGAGGCATGCGGAGTCAAAATCGACGGTATCGGCACGACCACACTCACTGTTCATGGCATTAAAAGCATTGATGAGCCAATCACCTATTATCTTTCGGAAGACCCGATTGAAACAATGTTTTTCCTCGCTGCAGCCATCGTCACCTCCTCATCTCTTACCATTAAGCGCTGCCCGATTGATTTTCTTGAGCTTGAGCTTTTGAAGCTTGAAAAAATGGGCTTCAAATATAAAAAATCAAAAGTCTACAAATCACTAAATGGCCGGACAAATCTTGTCGACATAAAAACATCTCCCTCAAAGCTTGTTGCGCTTGAGGAAAAAATTCATCCGAGCGTGTATCCCGGCCTCAATATGGACAACCTTCCATTCTTCGCCATTATCGCTTCTCAAGCAAAAGGCACAACGCTCCTGCACGACTGGCCATACGAAAAGCGAGCCATCTATACAAAAGACATCGACAAGCTCGGCGCCAATGTTAATCTTGTTGACCCTCATCGTTTGTATATTACCGGCCCGACCAAGCTCGAAGGCAGCTGAGGTTATCTGTCCGCCAGCACTTCGGCCTGCTGCAATACTCTTGATAGGCATGCTTGCGGCCGAAGGTACGTCAATTCTCCGAAATATTTACTCTATTAATAGAGGCTATGAAGATTTAGTAAATCGCCTCACCAGCCTCGGTGCGCATGTGAGCATTCTGCGTGAGTTTTAACACTACAATGAAAAACAACAGACCAGGAACGATAATCGTCACAACGTTATTGACAGTTATAATTTTACTGATCATTGCTATCAGCTATGTGTACGTAAGACAAGGAGCCAGCCTCAGACCCAACCTCCAAGATCAGGACGAGGAACAGCAAAATTCAGGTCGGCCGGCAGAAACATTTCCTGAAGCTCTTGAAAACGCGACACTTTCATACCCCAATCCGTACAACGCGTCGGAAAACGATATTATCAATCTCATCAACGGTCAGGCAACAATCGCCGCTTCAGCAAATACCGGCCCTAGCAATTATACACTTGCCACAACCACCATCGGTGATTTAAACGGCGACAATGTTCCGGAAGGAGCTATCGCCCTTTACCAAGCATATGGCGCAAATATTATCAGACCAGTCATCTTTGTTTTTTCCGACGAAGACGGCATACTGCACCAAATTGATGCCACGCTGCCATTGCCTGGCACAATTGACGATGAAATAGAATCTCTCTCAATACACCACGGAATTCTTTCTATTAGCCTTCTTACGGTTTCCGACCATGACATGCAAACACTGCCACACTATGAATGGAAGCCCACGATAGAAAAACAATTCAGTACAAGCTGGTAAAGGGAAAGCTTGTGGAAACGGGGTCAGGAGCCATTCTTTGGACGACCGGGTGAACGGAGGACTGAGTGTAATTTATGCCTCTGTATTATTTTGGCTTTCCACTCCGGAAACCCTAACGGAATATTCTTCAGAATCGAGATTTTGATTTCATCATTGCTTTTACACAAAACTTCCCCATTGACCAACCGCAAGTACTCGCCGGGTCTTTCAAACGGCCATTCGGATAGCGTCTTTTTTTGAGCATCATCACCATAAATTCTTATCCATAAACTCGACCAACGCCAATCTTCCGCTCTATCAACCAGTGCCGCGCGCAAAGCATTACGTTCGACATACAATAAAAGCTGGAGCAAATAAGTGCTGTTTTGAACAATAAAAGATTTATATCTCCCCTGAAAAAGATGTCCTGTACCGATCGAATTATTCCTCGCATGCCAACGCTGGGTAAATGTCATGGTGAAAAAATGCATGAATTTTGCAACATTGCCATCCTCCACAGGAGAAAGAACTATATGGAAATGATTGGGCATGATTATATATGCAAAAATCTTCACATTCCACCGAATTTTTGCTTCAGCCAATGTTTTTTCAAAAAGCTCATAATCTTCATTGTACTCAAAAATACAAACACGAGCATTGGCTCTATTTATTATATGATAAACATAATTCTTTAAATCAACCCTTGGATTTCTGGGCATCTCCATATCATACGAAATGAGAGATGAAGAAAAGATAAATTTTCAATAATGACTCCTGACCCCATTCTAAAAGTTTGTATTTCACGCCATTTTTTGCGATTATGTGGGTATGGTTATTCTTGATGTCACCCCTATTTCTCGCGGCATTGGTATCCTTCTCGCTTTCCTATTTCTCAGCCGTAGATGTACAGCCCGGTTTATTATTCACATTCCCTCTCCGCAATCGCCACGTACCAGCACTAGTTTTAAGCTCACGGCCGGCCGAAAAATCAAAAGCCGAACTCAAAAATTCGTCATTTGCCATTCGCAAAGCCGACAGCAAAATGAAGCCGGCTCAAATTTTTCTGCCAGAATTTATCAACGCCGCGCAGGAGGCTCGCTGACTTTTTTGCCGGTACGCCCGGCAGCATCTCTGCCGCAGTTACCAGTAAAATTATTCTTGAATCTGCTGACAAGCTGATGCCTGTACAGACTCGGAACAGACGCCGGAACACCTGGGTGACAGCGAATCTATGTTCTCCAGGCCGATGAGAGAGAGGATCGTTTCAGTAATTATAAAAGCCTGATTCGCGAGCAATTTGCGCGCAAAAAATCTGTTTTTTTCTGTCTGCCAACAATCCAAGATACAAAAAGAATTTTTGAGGCGCTCCCAAAAGGCATCGAGAAATTCACGTTTGTATTAAATGCATCAATCACAAAAAAAGACATTGTTGCTACGTGGAATGCTGCACTGCAGGAAGAACATCCCGTACTTATTATTGCAACCGGTGCATTTTTAAGTATTCCGCGCAGAGATATTGGCACCATCGTCATTGAGCACGAAAACTCAAATGGGTTCAAGGGCCACGCACGGCCGTTTGTCGACATGCGCACGTTTGCCGAGATCTACGTGCCGCAAGCTCGGCGCGCGGATTGTGTTTGGAGATGTTTTGTTGCGCACCGAAACAGTCTGGCGCACGCGATCCACAGAAATGGCCGAATTTGCACCGCTTAAGTTCCGTTCCATATCGACAACTGAAACGATTATTATTGATATGAAAAGATATAAAACCCTTGAAACGCCCGAATTTAGAATATTGAGCGATGAGCTTGAAGACCTTGTGAGAGAAAATAAGCAGGAAAACCGGCATCTCTTTATTTTTGCCGCCCGGCGCGGCCTTTCGCCAATGACGGTGTGCGGAGACTGCGGTACGACCGTAACATACCGCTGCGGCGCCCCAATAATTTTACATGCGGGCAAAAAGAATTTTTTTCTCTGTCATCGCTGCGGCGATCGCCGGAGTGCCGAAGAACGCTGTAAAATCTGCGGCAGCTGGAGACTCACCACGCTTGGCATCGGCATTGAGCTTATCGCAGAGACACTGGAGCACATGTTTCCTGATACGAAAATTTTTAAAATGGACAAAGATTCTGTACGCACGCACAAACAGGCTCTTGAGATGGCTGAGGCTTTTTATGAATCTCCCGGCAGCATCCTTCTTGGCACCGAGATGGCGCTTGGATATCTTGAAAGACCGATTGAAAATGCAGCTGTGGCCGCAATTGATTCTCTTTTTCTCAATCCCCGACTTCCGCATCAATGAAAAAATCATGAGCATTTTGCTCCGCATCCGCGGCATTGCCAAGCGGCGTTTTATCATCCAAACCCGTTCGCGTACAAGCCATGTATTCGACTATGCAGCAAAAGGAAATCTTATGGACTTTTACCGCGAAGAAATTGAGGAACGGAAAAAACTTGAGTACCCACCCTTCAGTATGCTGATAAAAATAACAGCCAACAACTCCCGCGATGCCATAGCCGAGGATATTAAGATCATTGAAGCATCACTTAAAAATTACAATCCGTTGGTATTCCCGGCGTTTATTGAGCTCGTCAATAACAAACTTGTAATGCATGCACTTATAAAAATAGAGCGTAAAAATTGGGTTGATAAGACCCTCCTTGCCGATCTTCGGTCATTACCGCACAATATGAGCATCAACATTGATCCTGAGAGTCTGCTGTAGACGCTTTATTTTAAGACGAAATTCGGGTAAAGTAGCACTATGATAGACATTGTCCAAAAAGGCCATCCCGCGCTGCGCACGATTGCACACCCGGTAAAACCCGAAGAAATCAGCTCAAAAAAAATCCAACGTATCATTACCCGTATGAAGCAGGCAATCGCCGAGCAGGATGATGCCGTCGCGATTGCAGCGCCGCAAATTGCCGAACCGCTCCGTATTTTTGTCGTCTCAGGAAAAGTTTTCTTGAAAAATTATCCTGATATCGAGATACAGCCAAGCGATACGATACCCGACGATCTTGTATGCATCAATCCAGTCATTACAAAAATTTCTAAAGATAAAAAGAAAATGACCGAGGGCTGCCTATCAGTACGCTGGCTCTATGGCGACGTGCGCCGATCGACGCGTGTGACGATTGAGGCACTTGATGAGCATGGCGTTCATTTTGTCCGCGGTGCGTCAGGCCTTCTCGCCCAAATTTTTCAGCACGAAATTGATCACCTCAACGGCATTCTTTTTGTCGACTCGGCAGAAAACATCGAAGAATCGACTCCTGAGCCGGTATCACATGAAGCTCAAGAAAAAATATAACTCATGAAAAAATGCAATCTCATTTTTTTCGGCACATCGGATTATTCCGTCATGGTTTTACAGACACTCATTGCCTCAGGCTTTACGCCGGCGCTTATAGTAACGACACCCGATAAGCCAGCAGGCAAGCACCTTGTGCTCACGCCACCGCCCGTAAAGGTGTTCGCACAATCGCACAATCTTCCGTTTATTCAGCCTGAAAAATTAAAAGATCCGGCGCTTCTTGCTGAACTAAAAAGTTCAAATTTTGATGGTGGTATTGTCGTAGCGTATGGCAAAATCATTCCTCAAGAAATTATTGATGTGCCAAAAACTGGATTGCTCAATCTGCATGCTTCCCTTCTCCCAAAACTTCGCGGTGCTTCGCCAATTGAAACCGCAATTCTTCAGGATAAAAAAAATACAGGCGTCACCATCATGCAGGTAGATGCCGAAATGGATCACGGTCCGATTGTTGCCCAGCAAGAAGTATCAATGCAGCCGTGGCCGCCGACCGCGCCAGAACTTGGAAAAAATCTTGTCCGAGCCGGCGCAGATCTTCTTGTAAAAATTATTCCTGAGTGGCTCTCGGGAAATATTAAAGCCACAGAACAAGACCATTCACAGGCAACCTACACAAAAAAAATAGAGAAAAAAGATGGTGAGATTGATCTTTCTGCAGATCCATACCAAAATTTTTTGAAAATCCAGGCATATCGCGAATGGCCTCGTACATTCTTGTTCGTTGATAAACATAATGTAAAAGTCCGCGTCATCATTGCTGATGCGCGATTTAATGAACAAGAAAACACTCTGGAAATTACCAGAGTGATTCCTGAAGGCAAAAAAGACATGTCGTACGAAGATTTTAAGCGCTCGCTCTAATCCTCATCAGATTCATCAGACCCCTCGGAGCTTTTTATCTTATTTTTTATATCAGCATCTCCTTTCCTGTTTGTCGTAATTGATTTTTCTTTTCCAGCTTTAATTTCGCGCGCAAGGTCGTCTTTTACAGCATCAATAGCCGCGTTAATGGTTTCAGCAATAGCAGTAGCGATATATGTGCGTCCATTAGATTCAATGATTACTTCAGCTTTATAAATATCTCCCGTCTTATGATGTTCGGTCGTCTTCCCAAGCTCTGCTTTCACCACCACATCCGAATCATTCAAATTTACAATCCTCGATAATGTCTCAAGCTTCTTTTCAAGGTATGCCCGCACATTTGCATCAGTTCCGCCATTCACATTTTTGATAGTGAGATTCATAAGTGTTTAGAAATTATATTCTGACCAACTGTCCTTAAGTATAGCCTGCATGCTGAGATAGCTCAAGCCCGGCGTGACATGAACAAAACAAAAACACAGCCAGGAGGTTTACAAACTCGTTTTTTTTGTTAGTATATCCCTATCCTGCTTGCCTCGCCAAAGTCTGTCATAGACAAAGGTAAGAGTGAGTATGGAAATAGAAAAACATTCCCCTGTAGCTCAGCGGTAGAGCAGTCGCCTGTTAAGCGATTGGTCGCAAGTTCGAATCTTGCCGGGGGAGCACCATTGAGCTCAATTTACTCGTAAAGAACATTGATAATACCGACAATAAGCTTCACCTGAATATACAGGCTGCAGAGCTTGACCGGTATACGGGCAAGACCTATACTGAAGATGATTTAAAAACATTACTCATATGATTGAATTTATTAAGAAAATCACTGGTAAAACACCGACTATTCCTGTGACTGATCTAGAAAAAAGACGACTTTTCTGACTTCTTTTTGAATGCAAAAGCAAAAGAAAAAACCAAGGTTATTAAACAGGTATTAAAAGAAGCCACTGAGGAACAGAGATCAGTAGTTGAGAAATATAAGGATATGGCTAAGGCCAGCTAAAATCTGATTTTCCTATAACAGATTTATTTTTCGCTTACGGTACTCTTCCTCTCCATCAATCCCAAAACACCCGCTCAATCTGCGTCTTGATTTTTTCGCCTTTGCAGTGAGATAACATGCCAAGGTAGGACTGCACTGATTGTTCTAGAAATTCTTGCTCAGCAGTTCTCTTTTCAACAGCTGTTTTTAGATCAGTCAGTTTTTTGAGTAGCCTCACCTTTGTATGAGTACGCAATACACGTCTATGAGGCAACATGACATAACCCAAAAAATCCATTCCTTGATGAATCTTTCTTAAAACAATTTTGTGCGGATGAAGATCAAGAAGAAGTTTTGTTGTACAAAAGCATTTCATATCTTCAATGCATTTTTCAAGATACTGTATTGAATCCGAAACTATCGCAAAATCATCGCAGTAGCGCACATAGTATTTGGCTTTAAGTTCACGCTTCACATACTGGTCAAGCTCATTCATGTAGATGTTGGCGAAAAGCTGGCTCGTGACGTTGCCGAGCGGCAGTCCTTTGCCAGGCACTGTTGAGAAAGAAACAATAATTTTCTGTATCAGCAGAATAAGATCGGTGTCGGTTATTTTCTTCCGTATGAGACCAAGGAGAATATCCTGGTCTATAGAATCAAAGAATTTTCTGATGTCGCATTTAAGCACGTACCCAGACTGGCGGTAATTATTACTGACTTTTCTGATATAGTGTTCGAGCGCCATCATTCCTGCATGCGTCCCCTTGCGATTGCGGGAAGAAAATGAGTAGTGAATAAAGCCCGAGTCAAATATCTGATACAATGCACGGTACACTGCCTGGTAGAGTACCCTGTCTCGAACCGTCGCTTTGTGGATTTTTCGCAGTTTCGGATCGTGGACAAAAAATGCCTCATACGGATCAGGCTTCCACGTTCCCGAGACGAGACGGTGGTGTAAATCAAATAGATTATTCTCCAGATTCATCTCAAATTCGGCAACATCGGCTTTTGATCTCTTTCCTTTCCTAAATTCTTTCCAGGCAGCTAGTAAATTCTCAACAGATATTACACCATAAAAATGACAAGTATGACGCCCCCCCCCCGATGCGACTTTGCCCGTTATTCATGCCATAAGAATACTGCATAAAGATATTTACGGCACGAGTGGCACGTTTTCAAAAAGAGACAAACTTGGCATACATGCAACTATAGAGACGCTATGTATAGAAGTATTGTCACTTGCGGTAGAGTCTGCATTTAAACCACGATACCAGAAGAAAATTCCGCTTGAAATACTACGCATTAAAATAGAAGTGCTCAAACACCTTGTTCGGACAGAGCACGAACTAGGCATTATAGATTCCAAAACATATCTGCGGCTTGGAGGGCAAATTGTAGAAATTTCTAAAATGACGAATGGTTGGATCAGCTACATAGCGCAAAAAGAGCTTCCATCATGAAAGCCCTCTGCGAGATATTTCCACACGAGCTCCACCGTTCGGATTCCGATTGTCCGAGTTGTTCCGGTTGAACCTGACCTTGCGGTTGTCCGGATTCCAATTGCCGTTCGCAACCTTGTCGTCGGGGAAGCGTGTTAGTGTCTCACTTCGTCCATGTCACCAGAAACAGAAGAGTTGCTGTTCTGCCATTTCCTGAGTTAGCACGTGGTATATCGTGCGTAGTATGAAATGAGACACGCAATGTCTTTGTTCACGGCAAACTGTTATTGCACATTTGCACAATCAATTTCACAACCGTATCAGAAGTATATACGAAAATAGCGGAGATCGAAATGAATCTCCGCTACGTCCCCGAAGGGAACAAGGTTTAAGGAACAAGAGCAAGGGGAACAGACATTGCCACACGAGCCCCACCAGACGGATACCGAAGGCCCGAGCGGCCCCGGCTGAACCCGACCACGCGGTTGCCCGGACCCCAATAGCCGAGCGCAACCAAGTCGTCGGGGAAGCGATCCTCGGGGAACCAGGTGAAGGTTTCGGGATCGAGATGCTTGTCGGTGGCAAAGTAATAGACCGCGAAGGCGAGACCGTAGCCGTGCAGAGACAGGTATGATTTCCCGGTCTTGCGCAGCTGGTTCGGCGACATGTTCATCGTGTCGGAGTTGGGACGAACTGAGTTCTCGATGAAGTGAAGTGTCGGCGCATTAATAGCCTCCGAACCAGAATACTTCATGACGTCAGTTTCCTCGTAGACAGTGAGGCCGAGAGCCTTGAGGGCTTGCTCGACAACGGCACGGTTGGTGAGGCTGCCTGGGTCGAAGACTGGGATGACGCTCTTCCAGGGAAGTTCCGCCGGGATGGCGAAGCGCTCACGCAGGTTGATGTCAACGCCGAGATGCTTCTTGGCGAACTCCTGGGTCTTGGCGAGCCACCAGTCGAGATTGCGCTCGGACGACAGATCAAATTCTGCTGCCGCCTTATTGATGACGGCATTGACGTCGGCTGGAGTTGCTTCATTGCTGAAGCTTGCTTCCACCGATCCCTCGATAATCGCCTGAAAAATGTTGGCGATCTTCTCGGGGTCACGCTTGCCGCCCAAGACGAGCTTGCCGACGGTTGCCTGAAGCTTGAAAAGACGCTCGAACTGATTGCCACTACTCATGGCTTCTCCTTGTGAATGAACACGTACTCGTTGCTCACGAGCTTCCAGAAAACTGCTGGATCAGGTGCAAGAATGTCTTGCAGGTACTGTAGTGTATAATATCATAACAGTGTATATTTGTCAATGATTTTCATTTCGTATAAAAGCCTTGTATTAAGGCACTATTTACCACTTTTGACTTACTATGGGCTATGTAGTGCAATCTTCAACCTAAGACCCTGTCCTGAAGCGACGGAGCATACTCATTTCCCCTTAATATGCAGGTTCTAACATCGTTCAACATGCGGAGCCTTAGTGACGAACGAGCCGAAAGCGGCTCGTTTTGTCTTTTACCGCTTATGTTTTCGGAGGTTCGAGCGGAGTCTAATTCGGCTTCGATAGCCTTTCGTGTTTTTATAATCGTCTTTATGAAAGAATGGTAAGAAACATGGACCTTTTTGCCCTTTAGGGTGAGGTTCGAGCCAAGACATGCGAGTATCGCTCTTTTGGCCTTATCGTCTCCTTTTTCAAACCAAATGCGAGCATAGCAGGCAAAATCAAAGGTTCTTTCGGTAAGCTCAACCCACTCAAGAAGCTCTTTGTTTTGGACCTTGAGTTCGTCTTCGAGGATCAGCTTCCTTTTAACCATTCCCATCTTAAGTGTCTGGTATTCTTCGTCTGAAATCATCGTACGATCTTGGTTGGTCGGTGAGGTAAAATTGAGTGTGAGTGATTGTAAATTCTTGGTCGTTTCTTCGAGTTCTTTATGCTTGCCTTTCAGGACCAAGGTGTCACTGTCGGCTTCGGTCTTTCGTAATTCGTGGAGATGCTTGATCGCCCAGTTCTTAAACTTTTCTGAAATAGTTATCTCGCTTAACTTCGCTTTGATATCAAGTTCGAGGTTCTTGAGTTCGATACATTGCTCGGGACACTTCACATCTACTTTTTTCTTTGTGCAATTGTAGTAAACGTAATGATGCACGTTTCCATTTTTCTGGCGTTTTACTTTCGCTTGAGCAGTGATGCTACAACCACAGTGTCCGCATTTCATAAGCGAGGTAAAGGCAAAGCTCTTCTCAGGTCTCGGTCGAGGCTGCATAGTCCTACCCATAATGAGCTGGACCTTATTGAATTCTTCTTCGGTGATCATGGCTTCGTGCGCTCCTTTGTGCCATTCGCCACTCTTATACGGATATTCAAACCAGCCGTAATAAAACGGATTGCTTATTGTGCGCTTCCTGCTCCTAAATCATCGTTTCTGATGTCTTCAAGACTCAATTCATTGTGGGTCATAGCTTCTGCTTCACCCCTTTTCTCACCGTTTTTAAATGGTGACTCCGTGGTATCAGATTGGATACTACGCATGCGTTGTTCTACCGTTGCATTATCAACGCCACTTGATTCCCGTAATTTACCCGTATTTACGGGTACTTCCGTAGTATCTTCTGGGATACTGCGATTACCCTGTAAATTGCCTGTATTATCAGGTGAATCTACCCCTTCTTGGTGACCCCTTCGTATCTCGTTTAATGGAAGATCTCCCTCATAGGCTGAAGCCCATTGCTAAATCATATAGTCTCTTACTATTTTTTAGCTTTGCTATTGAATCAATGTAACCTTTTATACTGCGTTTTCCATAAAGTTGTTCTATCAAAAGTTCCATATCTACTTGGGAAATACTTTTTGTCCACGCGGATGTTGCATCATCTTCAAGGTGGTGAACCTCATCTATCACTAAAAACTTTGCTTCCGTGGGGAAAACGGCATGTGCAAAAGGACTAGCGGCCTCTGTTTCTTCCGCCTGATCCTCATCTACAATAGCTTCCTCTGTTTCACTTGATGGAATGATTCCCGATAAGACAATTGCATGGTTAGCAATGACCAGATCGGCATCTTTAGCTCGCAAACGGGCTTTGGCTAAAAAACACTTTTCTTCATCATAGAAATCACACACCTCTTTTATACAAAGCTCGTCCCAATTACATATATCCTGTTCTATACGCTTTGGAATCTTATCTTTCAACCAGTAAGGAAGTTCATCCCAATCTCCACGTTCAGTCTCGAGAACCCATGCGGCAATCAGTATACACGCCAAGCGACTCGTGTATTTAGCTCCAGATTTTCCAAACTCATATAAAGATCGCTGGCTTAGCTCTGTTAGTACCTCATCAACAAAATCTTCGAATTTCTTGAGGCAGACATAATTTCTTTTACCCTTAAGAACCGCCACTCTGATATTCGGATCAACTATCTCCTTAAGATGGAGTATTTCTTTAAAGAAAAGCTGGTCCTGGAGAGCTTTTGTGTGAGTGGCGACGATTACAGGATTTTATTTTTAAGTGCAAAAATAACCGACGGAACCAGATAGGCTTTTGACTTACCGGTACCAGTACCAGCTTCGATTACCAGGTGCTTTTGTTCATTGAACGCATTAGCAATCATTCCTGCCATATTTCGCTGTTCAGGACGATCCTTCTGAATAATCCGAGGCTTTCGATTCTCCATGTCTATGGACGAACCGAGATTCTACATCTTTGGCATCAATCTTTTCAAGACTAGTGGCTTTATCATCTTCTGTACCGTCCTTCTTTCTGTAAGGCTCGTGTTTTGAGACAAGAGAAGATATGTGATCAATAGGCTCACTAGGACCACTAAGCATTCCGGACCACCACCAACCAATCCTTTCAGCCAAAGCTTTCAGGGCTTTAGCTTTGTCGACAGGTTTATTTTCATATTCCTTTTGTAGACATTTTATGATTTCAAATTCAAGTTTACAGTCTTCGAGTGCTCGGTGCGGAGTTTCGCCAAATCCGTACCTCTTTGCAAGAGCGGCGGCAGAATGACCAAGCTCATGTGTTGGAAGCATAAAAAACGCAAGCTCGAGGGAATCGTATTTTTCAGCTATTTTAAATCCCACGTGCTCAAGCATCGGGAAATCAAATTTAAGTCCATTATGAGAAACTACAGGTAATTTTCCGATAAATCCTTTTAAACTCTCGAGGACTTGTTCTAGAACAGGAGCATCGCGGAGTTCTTCTTCCAATAACAGTCTTTCCCTTAAGAAATACGAAGTCAGGAGCGCCGTGTTCGCTGCGCTTTGGCTCATTAATGACCGTCAATCCTGTTGTCAGTTCAAAAAGCTCCTTGAGGGCTGGGCGATACGAATGCTCTCGCGCATGGCCGCTACCGTAAGTTTCAATTATTTTTTGAATGAATGTTGCAACTGGATTCATATAATTATTTTTGTATTTCTACATAATCTTCCTTCTTGCCGGTAATGCGTATGTAATCTTCGCAACCATCGACTGAAATAGCACCACATGAACACGGAGTCATATTTCTGTGCGTATTCCAGTAGATTTCATTGCCACACTTTACACATTTGATATAAGTCTCTTTCTTGCCCTCAGGCTTTGTGTTTGTAATCTTTAAAGGCGGAGTAATATATCTCTTTACCAAAGCTTCAAACTCTTCATAAACTGCTGGATCAATTTTCCAGGCAGTCTCTTCAGAAAGAGGTCGGCAAATCAACTGTCCTTTTTCATCGACATATGGCGCACTTGAAACCATAAAGAAAGGTGCTTTTGTTGAATTTACAAAGATAATCTTAGCGCTCCAAAAATTACTTATTCTCTTGAGTCGAAGCTGGTCATTTTCGTGAAGTTGTCCATTCCATCGGAATTTAACTTCAACAAAAATAGGTTCACCATTTTTGTCTATAACAATGAAATCTGGGATTGCCCTGATTCTTTCACCAGCATCACTATGTGCATCGAAGCTCTGCTTGATCTGGACCAAGTTTTGCATAATAGCTTCATATCCAAAGCGATAGACCGTGTTACCAGATTTCTTGAGCAATTCTTCGACAAGTGTCTCAGCCATGCGACCTTTGAGCATACTCTCCGAGTAGTTGTTCTGATTATCTTTTGAATTTTGGTTTGCAACTGGATTCATGGATTTATTTTTCGTTACTTTGCATTAACTTCAACTGGAAAATAGTATCTGATTTTAACTTAGCTCGAGCAGAATCCTTTTGAGGATCAGTAAGCAACTCTCCAAGACCATCGAGAATGTGCTTGTTATCCATCTTCTCCAGCATCTCGATACACTTAGCCAAAGCTTCTTTAAAAGACATTCCGGACCGTTCCTCTACAATCTTACGGTTGATTGGCCAGTTATTTTTAGCAAAATATTGAACATCGAAAATATCACGACTTGTTTTACCAATTCGCTCAAGCATTGCCATCAATTTGTGAGCAAACATATCTTCCTGGACCATTACAAGCATCGAAATACCAAGCAAATTCTTTACTTCATATTTTGAACCGAATTTTCTGCGGTTTACTTCTACTTTTATATTTTGTGCCTTGGGATCATAAGAAATGACATTTCTTAAGTTAAATCTTTGCATGTATGAATCAGTGATTTTGCCGTAGGCACTGATAATTTTGTTTATCTTCTCAAAGACCTCTGTTTCTTTGGTCTCATCAAGTAAATCAAAATCTAGGTCGACTGAATTTCGAGGCAAGTCATAGAACATCAATGCCGCCGTACCGCCCTTAAAACCTAAGTAGGGTGAAATAGAGGTATCCGAATAGATATCCTTTAAGATCTGCAACAAGATATTCTTATGTTTTGAGTAATCTAATGTCATACGGTTTTATTGTTCTTATAAGCTCCAAAGTATTCTTTTACTTTCTTATCCAAGCGCTTGTTATGGTAAATGGGCAAATATTCAAATACTTTATCCCAATTTAAACTGGCTAAATTATCAAAATGGTAGTCCTTACTCACATATATACGATCCAAAAAAGCTCGCTCTCGAGTGGCGATTGCATACCCATCTTTGTGTTCAATTCCGGTTGTATTACTTAATACATAATCTTTCATCCTCACGAAAGTAATTTTTTGCTCACCAACATTAATTTCTCGATTGATATAAGATGCAGCAAAAACATTTCCATAGTATTGAAAGTTGACCCCTTCACGAGTTAACACCGTTTCAAAGCTGATGTATGAGGGGGTATAGATACGGGTGGCTAATTCAAATCGATCATAGTTTTGGTCTTTCACATATAAACCACGACGGACCCTGATCAACTTTCCAGCCTTCACATACTTATTTAATCTAATGCTAATTGTCCTTTCGTTTTCTTCGCCCCACATCAAAGCAACATCTTGTATAGAAAAGATGGTTTTGGTTGACCTTAACAACGTTTCTAAATATGCTCCTTTTGTTGGTTTATTGTCCATTTTTAGACTAGAGTTATCCTTAAAGGTATACTCCAGTCACAATATAGCATATTTTGGGCTATAAATACAACAAGTAGATTTGAATACATTCCACCCGCCAATGTATGCAAACTAGGCATGTTTGTGTACATTCATCGATCGAATGTAAACAAACTCAAATTTTGATAAAATTATAGCCACATGATCAATGAGTATATAAACTATTTAAAGGACAATCCGAAAGGCTACTGGTTCAAGGCCAAGTTTTATGGCTGGGGCTGGGTGCCAGCAAAATGGCAAGGCTGGTGCGTTCTTCTTGTGTATGTCGCACTCCTCGTTACCCTCGTAGTCTCCAGAGAAAAGGATATCCCAGGAAATCCTGATTCGGGAAGCAATTTCCTCATATTTGCGCTGCCAATCATTGTACTGACGATTCTTCTTATTAGTATCTGTTACTGGAAAGGAGAAAAATTGCGCTGGCAATGGGGACCTGGAAAGAAGTAAGTTTATTTATACTTAGCCATCTCCTCAGCCGTCGGCTGCGTAATTCCAAAGAATCCCTGTTTGATATTTGGTAGCCAAATAAGCTCTTTGTTGTGCTTCCAGAAGGTTCCTATTTCTCGTACCATGTCGAGCAATCCAGTCAGTTTAGGTTCAGAATCACCCTTTAACCCTTTTGTCACAAGGGTTTTTTCTGGTTCGAAAATGTTTTCAGCATCAATCTTTTCTTGAACCCGTTGAGCAAGCACTGCTACTGGTTTCTTGAAGGTATATATGACTTTTTTGTCTTTTAAAGTTAGGTTCGAAAATAAACAGGATAAAAGTAGTCGCTTCTCTTCCGGACTGCGTTTTGCATAAATTTCTGCGGAACGTCGAGCTAAATCTATAATGTTGAGCCAGATCTCAAAGTAGCGCGCCTCGTCACTTTTTATTTTTTTGATTTGCTCAAGCATACCAAGCTGTTCATCAGTAATTTCTTTTTGCTTCTTCTGCCAAAAATCAGAGCTTATCTTTTCATCGAGCCGATCGTCATACAAATGGTCTAATCGCGAATCTCATCCCAACAATAAACATTACCCGTTTGAGAAGTTGGGTTATATTCCTAGCAAAGATGGAGTTTAGTTTTATACCAGTAAACCTCGTATCTCTTTCAAAGCTAGTTCTGGAAACTTATACTCCCCAACCCAATCTATTGTTCGAAAATCGTATCGCAGTGCGAGCAAATAGTTGACATATTTAATTTTTCTTATATAATATTATCCAGATTGGAGGGGTGTCCTTCCATTAATGAACCTTAACAACAAGGATGGTGAATAATGAACACTGCGGAAAAACCTGCAGGAAAAATCACTCGGCTCGAGAATATGCTCGTAGCGTGGGAAGACATCATGTTTGTTGGCAATAGGCGCAGAGACTGGATCAAGGGTCTAAAACTCGACCATCGCCTTCATGGGAACTTCGTCAAGGATCGTGGCGATCTCGACAACTGGCGATCGTTCCGGAAGTACCTTCTCGATTCAGTTGCATCGGGAGGCACTGTAGGAACGTTTGATCACAAGAGGTATGGATGGAGCTGTGATCCATATACCACTTCGATCATTGCACCAGACCACTACCCTGTTGATCTACTCTTGCGAAGCGCTTTCCCACAGCTTTTGTACAACTGGACAGTTGGATCTCGACGAGTCTTTCGTTTGAGTGAAGACCTCCAGACCTTGATTGCCGCCACCTCGTTGGAAGATGTAAAACTCGGAGACCTCAGGTTTCCCTTTGATTCATTTGCCATCGAGCTGCCGGTGCCGATCGTCGGAGAAAGTGGCAATCGCTACGACATGCTTTTGTTTGCCAGTCATAGTCAAAACGCGTTATCAGGCGGGAACAACGCAGGAATGTGTCTTCTCATCCCCGACCGCTGTGCTGAATACAACCCTCTTTCACTTGCGCTGAAACGGGAGCTTACTGAGCTCTCGAAGCGCAAAAAGTGGGATGCGCTCAAGCACAAATGCCACATTGCCGAAAGGCATGTTCTCACCTACCGCAACATGCATGCCCCTTTATTGTGGCAAGCTGACAACAAAGAAGATTTGGTGACGGAGCACATCGCCAAGTTATTCCAGGCTTTTGCAAAGAAAGGTGGTTTCGATGATATCGGTGCTCTTGGAGATCGGGTTGCGCAGCAACAGGCTCTGCGCATCCTTGCGGGGGTTTGTCTCTATATCCGCACATTGCCAGCTGTTTCTAAACACAGGACGGAGTGGCAAGATGCTGACATTGAGCCTCTAGCGATGCCTGTTCAAGCGGTTGTCGACGAAGCACAGGTCTGTATGCTTTCGTGCGAGTTTACGCTTTCTCCTGAGGAGAGAAATCTTCTTGAGAGCAAGAGTGTGAGCGAAGAACTGGCAGGCTGCACTCAAAAGAATCCGCATTTCCGTCGCGGTTTCTGGAGAAGACCACCTGGCGAAGGTCAGAACCCTGATGCCGAAAAATCCGTTTGGGTTCGCCCGACCGTAATCGATCGGCACCTTCTTCAAAAAGGACAGCTTCCGCTCGGTGCAGAAACTATCCTGCTTCCCGTAAAAACCTAGACAACATAAATCACACGCCAAATTCGTGTTGTCGCATTTAACCGCATGGTTCGCCCAGCGGTTTTCTTTTTATACAAATCTCACCAACCCCTCACAACCGCAAAGTGTTCGCTATACATACTTTCTTTACATGTCACTATTTCCATGATAAAGTATTGAACAGTTTTTTGTTCCAAAATGAAAGGAGTATTTGATGTCGCATCAAGTCAAACGCATCGAGCAGGCACTTGTGAGATGGGAAGACGAATGCTACACGTCTCGAATGAGCTACCGTTTCGCCAAGATCATGGGAAGGCCGCTCAACTTTCCTCTTGAAGGTGGGCAGCTCCACTTTCAGGATTTCCGCAAGCATTTGCTTTCGGCGCGAACATCCGAGTTCGACAAGGCACGATTCAACGTGCGAGACGAGTGGTTCGGAGACTTCGGTCAGTTAAATGACTTTCCCCAATCACTCTTCCAGTGGTGCAAGCATTCCCGACGGGTCTTTCACCTCACTCCCGAGCTCCAGACTCTTCTCCAGAACACATCTCTTGAATCAGTGCGCTGGAGCGATGTGAAGTTTCCATTTGATTCGTTTGCGGTAACCTTGAGTGTTCCCATAAACGATATCGACAAGCTTCACTACGACTGTATGCTCTGTTCCGTACAAACAGATGAAGGCGGCCATAAGTGGTTCCAAACAATGCTGCTTCCTGCTGAACTCGACAATCAACGCCCGCTCAGTAAGGAAGAGAAGGTGAAGATTGGGAGGATGCTTGAGAAAAAAGAGTATCAGAGAGCTGCCGCTCGGATCAGAAACTTCCATCGTCGCAATCATGAGTTTCGTCCATGCCGTTGGGCTGGGTGGAAAGTTCCCATCGAAGGGAATGAATTTCTGCTCAAAGAAATGGCATACGAGCGGAATCCTCTAGATCTGATCAACTACGATCTAAAAGATTACGTGGCCAGCACTCCTGGCGATAAGCTCGCTCTGCCAATCGCAAACAAGCAACACATCGAAGATCCCGATGTTGTTGCGTCAATCATGAAATGCGCGGAGAGCTCTCGAGAGATTGTTGTTGGCTTCTGCCTCTATCTCACGACCCTGCCGGCCGGAAGCCCTCATTGTTCAAAATGGCAGCAGCCATTCATGAAGTACGGCCCAGCAATGACCCCAAACGCCGTAACAAATGAAGCTGAAGTCTGTACCATCTCAAGTCAGTTTACGTTAACGACGGATGAGCGAGTCGCATTCGGACTTGAAGGGAAAGAACGACAGCGGGCCTTTGGTGAGAAGTGCACCCACTTCCGTCGGGGTACGTGGTGCCGAGCCCCTGGTACCGGCGACAATCCCGATGCTCCGCGTATCAACTGGCGACGTCCGACAATTGTACGAGCAGACCGTCTGCCAGAGAATCAGTTGCCTGGTGGCGCCCTGACAATTTCCTAGTATATTTTTGAAAGGAGTAAACACCCGAGTTATTAGCTCGGGTGTTCTTTTATCTCAATAATTTCTCCGTCTCTTCCACTACCATTGTCTGTACCTCATATTCCCCCCCACCCAATCTATTGTTCGAAAATCGTACCGTAGCGCGAGCAGACATTGACTTTCAATCTTACAGTGATAAATTACCAAAAGCTTTGCGCACACTCGTTGCGGTATAGGTAGTCCGTAAAGTTCGAAAGAGCCGACAGCAGTTGCTAATTTTGAGAGGACAGTAAAACTCTCTGAATACGGTGGCTCGGCCGAGAAGGCGCCTGTCATTATATAGACAAATAGGCCAGCGGGATTGGGGGCAACGATCCGTATTAACTCTGGCGACGGTGCACAAGCTACTCCTGGATCTAACAAGATTCAGGAGTTTTTATTTACCATGTCCTCACTACTGTAAAATATCCACTATAAATACTCTTAATAGCGGTTCTAACTTGGCACAGTCCCGAGAGCACTTTTTTCAACCTCATTTCTCAATGGTTATTTTTCGTACCCCAAACAGAGTTTAGGAGCTTATTTAACAATTGAGCGTATAATGAGACTATGCAAAATAAAAGACCTCTCTATGTATATATAATCGGGATTGCTGTTGTGTGGGTAATTATTCTCGCGCTCTCATGGTTTGGAGTCATCTGGAAACCATTCCATGATGTTGTCACGGTATGTGCAGGCTTCGTCCTTGGGATGCTTGCAATGTATATTGCTGTGCATTTTTATAGATGAAAATAGTAGCAAAAATCAGGTTTTACCTGATATCCAATAAAGCACGAACACTGCGAAATTGCTTGATGATCTGAATGAGGAAAAAGCTTGCAATCGCACATAGAGTAATAATTATAAAGAAGAACGGAGGCATAGCTGCGATAAATATTCCAAATCCAGAGACGATAGAAGTAAATATCAGAGAAAATGCCAATGCTTCGACAAGTATTTTGCTTGGACGGACACTCCACCCGTACGGCCACGCTCGGACAGCAAGCAAAGTTGCTTTTCCTAAAAATATAAGGGTGCAGTACATAATCGTTCTGACTACATCAAACGAGTAATCCAAATGCTCCGCATAGAAATAAATTGCCATGGCAAACACAATCGGTACCAGCGCACAATAAGCCGACGCAATAATAAGATTCGGGATATCCCATCGAGCTGGACGGGCAAGAGGCGTAGTGTGATCAGTAGCAATGGATATCGTGACAAAATCATTTGCTAAGAGAAGAAGAACAGCCAGAAGCGGAGATAGAATATATGAATGCGTTATTAAAAATATAATAGTAGCAACAAAAAGAACCTCTACGGATTTAATTACCTTATTGAGAGCCCATGTGC
Source organism: Candidatus Parcubacteria bacterium (assembly GCA_963806325.1). GTDB lineage: Bacteria > Patescibacteriota > Minisyncoccia > Phycocordibacterales > JAKAEA01 > CAWDXL01. The sequence goes on along the minus strand of CAWDXL010000002.1, from coordinate 53,030 downwards.
GGATGCGCATATATACACGCCGGCTGGCAGTCACAACCCTGCGCACTCCATCAAGCCCCGGACTTGTCAGGATAAAGCTTGCAGATTGTTTTGCGACTTCTGTCGCATCACATACAGCAATGCCAACTTCAGCTTGATGCAGTGCGGGTGCATCATTTACCCCATCCCCTGTCATACCAACAACATGACCCGCATTCTGCAACGCTCGAATAATCGTTAATTTATCTTCCGGATAGGTTTCAGCAAATACTGCACCATTACATGCAATTTGTGGATTTTGCTTGAGATCAGCAGAAGTGAAAACAGCACCTTGTAAACCAAGCTGCCGCGCCACAGCCTGTGCTGTGACACGCCCGTCTCCAGTAATCATCACGACTCGCACACCAAGCTCTGCAAGCTCCTGAATAAGTGCCGGAGCATCTTCACGGATCGGATCATCCAAACCAATCAGACCGATACACTCTGTCTTTGTATCAGACTGGGCGGACATCTCATGTGTAATAATAGCTAAAACGCGCAGCCCTTTGGCGCTCATACTCGCCACATCTTCAAGAGCTTCTTTTGCAAAAAATATATCAGGACTGATCAACAGGTCGGCCAAACCTTTTTCAATTTTTATTTTTTTATCTCCTTCCACAACTTCTGCCTGTGTACGTTTGGTTAACGAATCAAATGGAAGGAAAATTATTTTTTTCGGAATAACAATCTTTAGTTCAGCAGCTCTTTTAAAAATAGCCTGATCAATAGCATCTTCATCAGCTACATCACTACAGGCAGCGGCGAGCATCAATACACGATTATCGTTATTGCTGCCATAATGCGTAATTTCCGCGACACTCAAGCGATTTTGCGTCAATGTGCCTGTTTTATCGCTGCATAAGATATCCATAATGGCACCTTCCTGCACCGCAGCCAGCCTACGGACTAAAACTCTTTTACCATCCCCTTCCTTGCCAGAAGTATCGGGATTATTCAGCTGAAGCGCACCGTATGTTTGTGCCACTGAAAACATTGTCGGAAAAGCCACCGGTACCGACATGAGGAGTAAGACAATGACAAAATTTATAATCTGCAGCGTTGGAGCATGGACACTAAAGCCAAAAATTATTACGGCAGCTGCCACAGCAAGATTGAGTACAAAAAAATATTTTATGATACTGAACACAACTTTCTCCATGTGCGTCGGAGGATGGGCAATTTCAAGAAGTTCCGTTGTTTTGCCATATTGAGTCTGCTTGCCGATCATAGTCACCGTAGCGGTCGCCTCGTCGCGCCTCACAATGCCGCCAGAATAGACTTCAGCCTGATTGCCAATCTCCCGCGGTAGTGACTCGCCTGTCAGACTGGAAAGATCAACGCTTAAATTGCCTTCAATGATCATCGCATCTGCCGGTACAATGTCGCCAGCTCGAAGACGAATGATATCACCAGGCAAAAGTTCACGCGAGGGCAGCACTTTCCAAGAACCGCTTCGATTCACGCGAGCGACAACCTGTATAGCCTGACGCAAGGTGGACAAAGCTACATCTGCCGATCGGCGCTGATAAATGTTGATAGCAGCATTTATCAAGAGAAGGCAAGCAATAACAATCGCTTCAATTATATTACCCGACGCAAAAGTAATAATAATCATTAATTCCATGAGCCATGCAAGCGGTCCCCAAAAATTTTTTAAATAGAGCAGGATGAGACTTTCATGAAATTCAGGCAATTCATTGTAGCCATACTGCTCACGCAATCCATCAATATCCTTCATCTTTCAGACCAGCATATACATTTGTATCCATGGTAAAATTATATCAGGTTACAATTAAAATACCTTAATTATGTTTGTATATTCATATCTTGCCCGATGGTACGATCTTATTGCCGGAAGATGGGAGAAAAATGCCACTGACAGCGCACTAGGGATGCTTGCTCCTCAACCAGGAGAATACATTCTTGAAATCGGCTGCGGAACAGGCAGTTCCCTTATTAATATCTCAAAATTGATCGAAGGAAATGGTAAAGCTTTTGGCGTGGACATTTCAAAAAATATGCTTGCAATCGCAGAGAAAAAAATAGAAAAAGTTCCTGAAAAAAAATCTATTGAACTATCACAATGCAGTGCTCTCGCCCTTCCCTATCCGGAAAAAATGTTTGACGCTATTTTTATGAGTTTTGTTTTAGAAACATTTAGTGAGAGAGACGCTGATGTTGTGTTACAAGAATGCCGACGAGTTCTTAAACCATCAGGAAGAATATGCATACTTTCACTATCAAAAACTGTTGAACAAAATTCCATAGCAAGGTTATACGAATGGGTTCATACACAGTTTCCGTCTATCATAGACTGCAAGCCAATATTTTTGGAAGATATTCTCACACATAATAGTTTTACAATGATAACAAAGAGCAATAATTTTCTTTTTGGTCTCCCCATTGAAACAGTTCTGTGCAAATAATCTATCGTTCAAAAATCGTATCATATTCACAATTTATCTTTTCTTCCATAAATTAAATACCGGGTTGATTTTTAAATTCGACCTTTAGAAATACCCTAAAGGTTATGGACGGATGTGGTCTTGTAATCGGGGCAATGATTCAAGATTTGTAAAACATCTCTTATACCGTGCTTTTTATTGTAGCAAGAATTCGAATTTATTGGTAATCAATTTGACCGTTAGCCGCCCCTCCCCATATTTAGTATTAGCGAGTAAACGATAGATTATTCACAAATAGTTACCACACCCAGATAGCATATCCGACGCCAAGTACGCACAACAATGCACCGATAGCAACGAGCGACGGATTTGGACAAAATGCCTGCAATAGTTCATCGCGCAAGTGCAGAGGGCTGCAAAAAAGGAATAGTTTAGATTCGCCCCAGCCCCAGATGAAAGACCCAGTCTTTCATCTGGGGCTTTCTTTTTATACTATTGTAAAAATCTTGGTACAAAATTAGACATTTAAATTCATTTTGAATCAAGGCGAAGCTCATGTATACTACAGCGAGCCCGAATGAGATTTGCTGAAAATCTGACGAGTGGCTGGATCACGTTACCCGGCCTAATGGCGAGGGTCAGGGTATCGCCGACCACAAAGACAGAGTCAGCGAATCAAAAGTCATGGTGCGCAAAGCAGTTTGCCCCATGGCTTTTTTATTTCAACTGATGAGGCATAGTGGCGTCAGCAGCACGGCCGGCGTTTGCCTTTGATAAAGATCCCTCACGTGCGCGCTTGATATGATACTCCCTTGTCTCCGGTTTTTTGACTGAAATAATCGACAAATCCACTCATTGCGAGCGAGCGGTGTAATCTCCCATGTCCATCACTTCAGAAGGAGTGATAGCTTTTGCAAATCCGCTGGCACCGTATGCACTACGCCGCTGGAAATTGCTTTTTTGGTCATGAAGCTATTTTAGCAAATTTTTTATGGAAATGCCTGAATATTTTTCGAACAAGAAAAAATGCCCGACTCATCATCGGGCAACGAACTGCTTTGGTACAATTCGATTTAAGTTACTGGCAGCGGTGAGACACCGGACATTCGTGAAAAGTGAGGCCGGAGCGCCATGAAGCTGAGAGCTTGCGGATTTCCTTCGGGGGCGTTTTGCATGAAGTGCCGGATAGCACTCCCACATGATCCTCGCCTTCGACCTTCGCCAGACTCTGATGAGAGCATCGAAGGAAAGAATCCTCGGGCACAGCCTTCGCCCTGCCGGAGTCGTGGCCTGCTGTCCACTAGGGTACCGATGTACGATGTGTTGGAAACGGTTGCGCCGAGAATCTCAAGACTGTCATCTGGGAAGATTATCTCTTCCAGTATCTCACGACCAATCGTCTCATCGGACTTTCCCCAGGCTCGATACCTCCAGTAACTGCCCACTGCAGCGCTGCATTAGCTCCAGGTGTCCCGTCGTCTCGCAGAAGCAAGAACAAATATCATGTCCGTAGGTCAGAAGAATCGCCGCGCCGCGTCTTACTGTGAACCACCAGCCATAATAGGCCTCCTTTGGGTTTGGATTACATCTTAGTTTTTCACTCTAACATCATATATACATATAGTCAACATGACGGGTTCTGCTTGCTTTTTATTTGTTTTCGAATATACCATCCCCCAGCTAGTACCTCGGGATGTGCGTCTGAAATAGAATGGATTCGAATGGATTCAATTGTCTGCACATCCTCAATACCGCTCGGGCGTGTTGCCCCAAACATGGAGCCGGTTTCTCATTTGAAACCGGCTCTTTTTTATATCAAATTTATACCCCCCATTTTTGTGCGTATAAAAGGCCGCTCGTTTGTCAGTACGAGCGGCCAAGCGAGAATCACTGAGCCAAGGGTGTGTACGGCCGCAAGGCACAGGATCACCATCATGTGGAACATATACAAATGGACGCCAGGACTTGAACCTAGAACCTCCAGACCATCAGTCTGGTGCTCTGCCGATTGAGCTACGCCCATACATAAAAACTGAATATAAAACTAGCATAATAAATTGATGTGTCAAGCATTTCTAGTTGAATTCAAGATTATTCTTCGTTTAATATTCAAAATGATGACCCCGACCGAAAAAGGTTGGGGTTTCTTTTGATCTAAGTATTGACTTAAGTATCTTACTGCCGTAAAACACATATAACAGATATATTTTATGCAATTGACGAACCAAATTAACGTCATGGTTGAGCGTTAGATAAAAATAAACATTATGAACAATAAAAAAGAATTGATATTAGAACGAGTTTTTGATGCTTCCTCCGAAATGGTTTGGAATGCTTGGACCGATCCCGAATTGCTTAAACAGTGGTGGGGGCCCAATAATGTTGTTATCCCCGATTGCGAAGTCGATCTTGCGCGTGGGCGGCAAATTTTATATTGTCATGGAAGCCGGAGAAGCAATGGGTCCATATAAGGGGACACGGTGGCCAATGCTTGCAAAATTTACTGCTGTTGAACCATATTCAAAACTTTCATATGACGCCAAAGCGTGGACGGAAGGGCAAAGTAAAGATGATACGCTGATCAGTCAAACCACAGAGGTAACGTTGACCGAAAAAAATGGCAAGACCGCATTGAAAATTGTTGCGATTATACACGAAACAGGATCTGCAGCCCGAATGGCTGTCGAGGGCATGGAAGCTGGATTCACACAGCAGCTAGCCAAGCTTGACAATTTCCTAGCTGCACATAAATAGGTATAGAATTTTATTCTCCTTTTTATATCTTAGAAAATAAATCCTATTAACACCGTCGCAAATCCGATTATACAACCGATCACAACGAGACCTGCAATTAGAGAAAGCACAAGAAAAATTACTACGATTGAGAAAACATCATCAAACATGGATATGAAGATGATCCCAGACTCAAAAAATTACATTTTGCTATTATGTTAAGTATTAAGTAAACTCCTTCTCCAACGTCTTGAGTACCTGCGTTCTTTTTTACAAAGCCTGTCACCAAGGCTTACAAGGGATATACACCCATGCGTGAGATAGTCCGCGAGACTATGGAGAGTCCACATGCCGAAATTTGATAACCAGACAATTCAGAAAGAAAATCTCCTTATTCTTGAAGGTAATCCGCCTAAACCTATTTCTTGCCATCGTTTTGATCTTCTTGTCACTATCCAGGATTTTCTCGTAGCTTCAGAAGTTCTAGGATACGATCCCCTTTTCTTGCCTCCGCCAATTATTTCCAACATTTACATGGGAATACGTAAAAATTCCGGACAAAGTTTCTGAAGCAATCCGCAATCAAGCATTACAGCAGATAGTCATTTCCTCAGATTATTTTTGGATGAGCAATATCGCCTCTGATGAGGAATGGGTTACTGCCCGGCGTAAACAGTGTGACAGCACCCCGTATATGATATGCGGATCAATAGCCGACCACAACAGGGCCGGTCTTCATTGGGATATCGAGATCCAAAAAATCGTCGAGAGGCTTAAGTCTTACGGCGCACGCAAGTGCCCTGATTGATGTAGAGACAAGCACACAATATACATCACACAAAGAGGTCTGAATCATAAAAGATCCAGACCTCTTATTTTTACTCAAAAAACTTGACATGAGCGTCAAAGTTGTGTATCATGTTTTTAAGAAATCGCCGAACTTTTTTGGAGGCCTTGCTATGCGCTGTGTTCCTCGTCTCTTGAGCGTCATTGTTACCGTTTTCTGTTTCGCCGGTCTTATTGGCTGCACCTCTCCAGCCACCGAGCGGCTTACCCTCGGGGCAATGCGCCGAGTGTGCACCGATCACGTCCTCATTCTCAACAGGACGTCGCAGCCGCTGTTCATTGATGAAACATGGACGGCAACGACTCAACCGGCACCCATTCTCGTGTTCTGCGACAAGAGATGTATTGTTCCGGGTGAAATACAGGATGTCCCGCTGGCAACTCGGCTTACGAGTGACCAGATGCTGCTTCTGTATTCAGCAGAGTTACCGGGAATCAAATCTCCTCTTCCCGCATTTCAACACAGAATCTACGTCAACAAGTTTTGTGATGAGATCGTGATCGAATTCAAAGAGAAGTAGCAGAACTTCGTTACGTCGTGTTGATCTTTTTAACCCCAACCGCCCGGCTCATGCCGAGCGGTTGTTTTTATATTCAACAAACACTTTACATAATTAGTTTTAGATGATATAGTATTAAAAGTAAATTTTGATGCATGAGACAAGTAGACAGTCTACATTGTCTAGACAACGGCTCTTTGTCTGGAGACAGCCATGGATATTCCTGGTGACCTTAAAAAATCAGAATTTAACATGACTCCTGAAGAGATTCGGAAGATAAAAGACAAAGCCTTGGAGAAAATGAGAGCTTCTTGACATTTCCAGCAATTAGACTAGTATGGTGTATAGACCGTTGTTCATCATTCTGATCCCACTGGTCCTAGACCCCCTTCCCCACTAGGACCACAGCCCTGGCCCATCTCCCCCCAATGGGCCGCCCTCGGACCGCTTCTTCCCCCCGGAAGCGGTCCTTTTTATTGGTTGAGTTTTTTATGTATATGAATTGATTGAAATTGGAAAATTGAAGCTCAACAAAATACTTTTTAAAAAAATTAAAAAAGACTATAATACAGTCACATGATTCAAGTAAGCAATCTCACTAAAAAATATGGCGACTTTGTAGCAGTAGATAATGTTTCTTTTACCGTAAATGATGGAGAGGTATTTGCATTTCTTGGACCAAACGGCGCGGGAAAAAGTACAACTATAAAAATGCTTACGACGCTCCTCCACCCCACTTCAGGCTCTGTCATGCTCGACAATATAGATCCCGTAAAAGATCCCGAGGCAGCGCGCCGGACATTCGGTATTGTTTTTCAAGATCCTAGCCTCGATGATGATCTGACTGCCTGGGAAAACATGGATTTGCACGGCGTGCTTTACGATGTACCCGACAAAGACCGATGGCAGCGAAGTGAGGAGCTTTTGAAATTTGTCGATCTATGGGAACGAAAAGACAGTTTTGTTAAATCATTTTCCGGAGGAATGAAGCGCCGGCTTGAAATTGCCCGTGGACTTTTGCATGAGCCGAAAATCCTTTTTCTTGACGAACCGACAACAGGACTTGATACCCAGACACGAAGTCTGCTGTGGGACCGCCTGCAGCATCTCAACAAAACCGAAAAAATGACCGTATTTCTTACTACGCATCAAATGGAAGAGGCAGACAGAATCGCCACCCGTATTGCCATCATGGATCATGGAAAAATCGTTGCGATGGGTACATCAGCAGAGCTTAAACATCAGACAAATACTACGTTTCTTGATGACGCGTTCCTTGCGCTCACCGGCAAGAATATTCGCGGAGAAGAAGCAGACCCTTCAGACCACGCACGTTCAATGCAGCGCATGATGCGGCGATAATATTTAAATATCTAATGAAAAAGATTTATTACCTTTGGCTCCGGCAAATCAAAAAATATATACGATCGAGGGCGCGCATGGTGGGACACTTGCTCAGCCTATTGTTTTCCTCCTTATGTTTGGCTACGGCTTCGGCAATACATTCTTGGTAGCCGGAGGCAATTATCTCGATTATCTAGCGCCTGGCATTATAGGAATGAGTATCATATTTACGGCAATTTTTACGGGAATGGAGGTCATCTGGGATCGGCAGTTGGATTTCTTAAAACATTAGTAGCTCCCATGTCGCGTTTTGACGTCATGCTCGGCAGAACGCTCGGCGGCGCAACAGTAGCCACTATCCAAGGCACCATCGTGCTTATCATTTCTCTCTTCTTTGGTTTTCGACCGGTGAGCTGGACACTGGTTTTGCCTGCGATACTCATCATGTTTTTTATCGCCTCATTTTTTCATCCTTCGGCACCATCATCGCTTCCTTTCTTGATGACATAAGCTTTTTCACTTATCCTTAATTTATTGTACAGCCGATGTTCTTTCTTTCGGCGCTTTATTTCCACTGCAGGGATTGCCAATCGAACTTTCGGTTATTTCACGCATCGATCCGCTTACCTATGGTGTCGACGGACTGCGCGTTCCCTTTCCGATATTGGCTATCACGATTTGGGTTTGGGACGCGACATAGTGGTACTTGCGGTCACTGCGGCGCTGCTCTTGTGGATCGGCAGTTATTTCTTTGAAAAAATCCAAGTTTGAGATGATGAGCAATCCATTATATAATCGTCATAGTATTAACATTATTTTATGAAACAGTTTTTTATCAATCATATCCGTTTTTTTGTCTTACTTATCGTTGCCTTGTTTTATTGGCGGCGAAATCTGGACATTTTTTCAAACACCAAACCTGCACTTGGCTTTTACACGGTCACACGCGGTAATATTATTTCATTTTTAGATATCCCAGGAACAGTATCTTCAGGCAACAGCGTTGGTCTTTCTTTTCAGGAATCAGGCAAAATAGCAGCGGTGAATGTAAAAGAAGGACAAATCATCACTGAAGGGCAGCCACTTGCAAGTCTTGATAATTCAGCCCGACAAACAGCACTCAGCGAGGCGCAGGCACTGTAGCTGTGGCCCAGGCAAACTATGACAAAGTGCTCAATGGTTCCGATACCCCGGAAAGCATCAGCGCGAGCCAGCTATTAATCACCAATGCCGAGCAAAACCTTGCCAACCTGATCAATCACAGTACACGGCAATAAATAATATAATTCATACAAGCGCCGATCAATTTTTTACCAACGCTGATTCATTTTCTCCTCAATTCGGAATATTTGTTGATCGTAACGACAGGTTTACCAATTACTCTGACGGCATCGGATGAAAATAAAAATCTCAATCTCGATTCAGAACGTGCCGCTATTGGCACTACATTGTCGGCATGGCAAACCGCAATCGCGCAGGCATCATCATCACTCGACAACGCAAAGGATCTGGCATCAACTTCTCAAACATATCTTGCAAAAATTCAAAATTTTACATCTGACCCTGTTTCTGTCGTGAATTCAATTTCGCTCAATGAGCCAAAATATCAGAGCATTATGAATGCCTACTCAAGCACCGCAGCGTCCACTGCTGCGTCGACCGCAAACGCCGTCTCAGCTATTGCCTCTGGTATCCAAACTGTTCAAGATGCTCAATCAAATCTCACCGTTCAAGTTGCCCCCGCTATTCCCGACACACTTGATTCAGCCAAAGCAAGCCTTGATTCTGCCGAAGCAGCGCTTCAGGCAGCCCAGATAAATTATGACAACACCACAATCACAGCACCATTTTCGGGCATTCAAGAAACGTAACTGCCAAGCCAGGTATGGTCGTATCAGCCGATGTTTCCGGTACTTTCTGTGATTAATAGCGGCATAATGAAAATTGATGCGTATGCCCCAGAAACAGATGTCTCGCAAGTGCAGACAAACGCCACGACAACAGTTACCCTTGATGCATATGGCAACAGTGTGATTTTCCCCGCCCAAGTAACTGCAGTTGATACCTCAGAAACAATAGAGAATGGATCACCCGCCTATCACGTAACCCTTTATTTTACCCAGCCTGATGAAAGAATCCGCGCGGGCATGACAGGCAACGTATCCATCACAGCCGCCGAACACGACAATGTTGTGGAAGTACCATCCCGCCTTGTATTCGACGACAACGGCACAAATATTGTTCTTATTCAGAACAATGGCAAAGTTATTCGACAAAAGGTCATGCTTGGCCTTACGGGAAGCGACAACATGACCGAGGTTGTTTCGGGATTAAATGCGGGAGATAACATTACTGATTTTTAATATTATGAAACAAAAAAAGACGTTAATCTGGTTTATTGGCATTATTTTGATCGGAGCATGTGCGCTTGGTATATATCTCTACGTATCCTCACACTATGTTTATATAGACAAATCTGTTATTGAGGCTCCAATCATCAGCCTCTCCCCTGCAAACTCGGATATACTTCAGGAGGTATTTGTAAAAGCCGGAGACTCCGTGACCGCCAACGAACCGATCGCGCGCGTTGGGGATCAAATTATAAAAGCAAAGGTGGCCGGATTAATTGTTTCTGTAAACCAAAATATCGGTCAATTTGAAAATCCGCTTGCCGGCCAGGCTGTCGTCGCCACCATGATTGATCCGACCCAATTGCGCGTTGTTGGAAATCTTGATGAAGATAAAGGGCTTGAAGATATACATGTCGGCGATGTAGCAAAGTTTACTGTTGACGCATTCGGATCCAACGAATACTACGGTATTGTTGATGAGATCAGCCAAACATCGGAAGCCAGCGTCACCAACAACATTTTCAACCAGCGGCCGACAAATGAATTTAGCATATATGTACGCTTCAATCCTGCCCGGTATCCGGAGCTCAAGAGCGGCATGTCGGCACGCGTGTGGGTATATAAAAACTAGCCTAAGCCTAAAGAGAAAAGAATGTATGATTCAGCCCGTCAATTGACACGGCGGGTATTTTGACTACCATGTACCAGGAGCTTGATATGTTTCAAGTCCGTGGTCTTTGTTCTTTTCAAGGAGCTGTATGATTCGTTTTTTTCCGCCCAGTCGTAAGCGGCGTCTATATGATGATGCCCCTAGCCCTATCGCCATTGAACCATTGGAGAGCCGCCAGATGTTCTCCGCAGGCACACCTGCCTGTCCTCCGCCGGTCATCAATATTTGCGGCAACCCGTGCAAACCAAATGACATGACGGTCATATTCGCCGGACACGAAATCAATGTTGTCGACAATGGCACGAGCCGCTGCATCCCCTATGCCACATGGGGTGATGCGATCATCAAGATCACCGGCGGATCCTGCAACGACACGATTGTCGTCAACACCACAAAGGGGTTCGACGATGGATCAAACGTGATCGTGGAGCCGACGGCCGGCAATGACCATGTCTATATCGCTACCGCCACGATACCAGTCACGGCGATTGCGGGCTGCGGCACCGATTATATGAGTGCAGGCTTCAACAAGTTCTACACAAACATCTGCCAGCAAGTCGGCGTGACCTTCATCGGCGGTTCGGGTTTTGACACCTTCGTTGGCTCTGCCGGTGATGATTGCATCACTACCGGCACTGGCCCGTGCATTATCTATGAAGGTGACGGTGCCAACAATATCAACGTGCCCCGCACCGACACGGCAGCTGTTGACATTTATCTTCTCGGCTGCACTGATGCCACAGCCGGCACATGCATTCAAGGCAATGCCGGTGTTGGACACGGATATGAACGGATTCTCACTTCCGGCGGGAAACTTCCCTATGGTGTCTGTTTCTCAAAAATCAACATTGTCGAAAGCACGACCGTGACTACCCCTCCCTGATCGTTCAAGCAGCCATCCCCGTTCTTTCTTCGGTTTGTCCGAAAATCTTTGTCCGCCAGAGAAACTTCATGTTTCCTGGCGGGCTTTTCATTGAGGCCTTGAGATGTGCACGTGGATTATAAATATGTTAGCGGCTAACGTGATCGTATAACGTCACATCAAAAAATTGTTTTCATGGGTAAATTTTTTTGAGGAGCTGCGTCATACAAGGGATATGAAGATTGCTCAGATAGCTCCAATCGTAGAACGTGTGCCGCCAAAAAAATATGGGGGTACCGAGCGTGTTGTGTATGATTTGACCGAAGAACTGGTGCGCCGCGGGCACGACGTAACATTGTTTGCGAGCGGGGATTCCATCACGTCGGCAAAATTATTTTCTGTGTACCCCCGCTGCTTGCGCGAAGCAAAACTTAAAGACATCTATGGACTTAATATTTGGACACTTTTTAATATAGGCGAAGCATATTCACATCAAAATGAATTTGACATTATTCATGATCATAATGCATATATAGGCCTAGCTACCGCAAATGTCTCCAAAACACCGGTGCTGCTCACCTGCCACGGGCCTTTTACAGTTGAAAACCGGCATATTTTTCGCAAACTCAACAAACCGTACATAGCCACAATTTCCAACGCTCAGGCTATCGTGCCAAATCTCAACTATATAGGAACAATTTATAATGGGCTTGATCTTGAACACTATCCTTTTTCAAATGAACATGACGGGTATCTTCTTTTTGTGGGGCGCATTTCAATGGAAAAGGGGGTTCACAACGCTATAGAGCTGGCGATCAATATGAACTTACCCCTCATCATTGCAGCCAAGCTTGATGAAGTGGATCGTCCTTATTTTGAAGCATACGTCGAACCATATCTCTCAGAAAAAATAACCTGGATCGGCGAGGTGGATACCGCGGAACGCAACAAGCTCATGAGCAGAGCTATGTGTTTTATCCATGCCATTACATGGCGCGAGCCTTTCGGACTAACCCTCATTGAAGCAATGGCATGCGGCTGTCCGGTCGTCGCCACAAATTATGGAGCAATACCGGAAATAATCGTGCACGGCAAAACCGGATTTGTCGTCAATTCTATCGAAGAAATGATCGACTCAGTCGTTATTATCGACACCATCGACCGAGCAGAGTGCCGCAGACATGCACTAAAAAATTTTAACGCCAAGAAAATGGCCGACGGATATGAGCGGGCATACGCTGAAATATTGGCTAGGCAAGCATCATAGTTCAGCCAAAATCGATGCCGCGCTCCACGCCTGTTTTACACATGCTTTTTGTCCGGTATCCGAAAGATATTCACTAAAGCCTTCTTTCTGAAACACAAACAACTCAATCGGCGTTTTGAAATGCTCCCATGAATGTTTGAGGGCATGCCTCACGCTTTCTGCTTCTCTCATGTACCCAAAATTTTCAAGACCCTCAGCAATTATGGCTGTATCATGGGGCCAAATAGAACCGTTGTGGTAGCTTGCCGGATCAAAATGGCGCGACTGTTTTCCAAGTGTTCGGATGCCAGCAGTCGGCTCAAACAAATCAGGAGACAGCACAAGCCGAACGAGATCTGGAATATAAGCAGTATCAAGAATTGAATCGCGGCCGGCAGAAGCCCACAGAATATGGCCGATACTCGAGCGCAGCGACTCCATTGGTTTACCCGATCCATCAAGAGCAAACGCGACAGTTAATTTTTTACCATCGGGTACAACAAAATAATGACTGAATCGCTCTTTAAGTGCTGCCGCTTCGTCGCTAAAATTCCATAAGATGAGTGCCAAATATGCATAGGCCTGCACTTCAACCGGCGCTATAGGATATGAGACCGGCGAACCGTCTTCGTGAAAAATCGACTCGCTGCTGTCCATCCAGCTTTGAGTAAACAGTCCCCCGCCCTTTCTTTCCGGATTGAACACATAACTCACAAACCCTCGTTCATCAGCAGCGATAGTTCCGCGCAGCCATCCGAGCGCTTTGTCCACGGATGGCATAATTTCATTCCGAAATGTTTCATCAGCGCTCAATGTTATATATTTTGAGACAGCAATCAAAAAGAGCGGGGTGCTGTCTACACTGTCATAATTTTTCATTGTTGAGTCGGGATACACATACCACGGCCGATTTTTTCGACCTGTTAGATGTTCGTGATTGTGCTCCCGGAATTCGTGAATAATTTTGCCAGGTTCTTCACCGCTTTCAATGATTGAAGTTTGGCCCTGTAAACGCGCCAAATTAACCAGTATTTTTTTCACAAGCGACAGAAAATATCCATCGTTAATTTTTTCATATGTCTTTAAAAGCTTAAGCGCCGTGATGAGGGAATCCCTGCCAAAAATACATCCGTATATTTCCTCTTTTCCCGAAGCCAAAATACCCCGTTCTGTTTCAAGCTCTCTAATAGTATTAAACCCCAGCGTCCAAAGTTCCTCCTGATTCATGCGATATGTTAGTGGTTATATAATTAATTTTTCTTCGCCATCTTCATAGATATCTACGATTTGATAAGAACAAAGTAACTAGCCCATGTATGATCAGAAATGATTAAAAATATTGTGCAGCCATACCAAAAATTTATACAAAGCTGTGGGACGAAGCGGACTAAGGATTATAGAGGCCTGTATGGGAGCAGATGGTTTTGCAAAAACAGTCGTCGTAGATATAAAACCATTTCCGCCAATGACGACGGTTGTCGTGCTGTCGGGAAGAAAAATCTGATATTGTCCGGAATCATTCGTGGGCACGTACGGGATATTATCGACAACGATAGGAATATTTGCAAGCGGTATACCGAGATTATTTTTCACAACACCAGCAACATAGGGAGCGGTATAGTATTTTTTCACTGTACCATATGCTTCGCGGGTAGTACCATCATCATTTACCAGGGCTGTAGAACCGCCCTGGAGAACCCAATAATTCATACTGGGGATCCTGGTAGTTTGAAGATACGCTTGGCGGAGCAGGCTGTCGACAAAATCAGCCTGCTCGACCTCCGTCATAGGACCGTTCAAATCAGGAATTGGCGCTCCAAACTCACCGATACCGACCAGAGATTTGCTCGTCGAGCCAAGTGACATGATTGTAGATCCAAATTCATGAGCTGAAGATACATAATGATCAATGAGAATTGTGCCTCCAAGCGCCGCTGCCGTGTGCGGATCTATAGTAAATGCCGCTACATCCGCATTCATTGAATTATAAATTGTTACTTTTTTACCTATTTTTTTAAAATCATTCCCGGCAGCATTGTATTCACGTATAAGAAAGTCGCGGTAGGCTGTAGGGTTGCCCGTCTGGCGAGGATCACCAGGGCCACCATTTTCACATTCAGGGCATGGCGTAAAAATATCACCATTTTGAAACAAGTTAGAATTTGCTGAGATAAACTGGTTTAACATCATTTCGTGATCTGCCGGCGTAATGGTCGCATAATTAAACCAGCCTTCCCACCCTGAAAAATTCCCGCGAAACCATATCGAGAGACCGTGTGATCGGGCAGCATTTACCCAGCGGGCAAGCATCGGAGAAAATTGTGCATCATACGGCGTGTCAATCGCCACATAGTTTGCTCCGGCATCTTTAATATCGCCCATTTCTTCATTGATTGTCGCGTCAAACGATGGATCGTGCAATTCCTGAAGAGCGAGATCCCGTGAATATTTCATTGTATCAATGGATTGCACCGCAAACATATGTGGCTGCACATCAGAGGATGCAGGTGGAAAAACTTTTGCAGCAACCATTGACCAGACAGTAAAAAAAATATAGACGAAATATTTCATGGGCTAATTCTACGAAAAATAAGAATGTTGCTTGAGGTATACACCTTGTTGAAGTACTTAAAAAGTTCGGCCTGCGTGGCCGGATTATTCCAGATAGCATTCCATACGGCATCATTTTGCTGCATGATAATCCATCGGGCGTATGTCTCCGGATGCGCCAAAGAATCCTCCCAATACGGCTTATTACCGACATAGATCACATCCTGCATCGGTACCGGAGATCTGATAATACTGAATGTTCTTGCATAATCATCGGCAAGAACGTAGCCATAATCATAATGCTCATTAATGTAATTTTGGGCATCTGGAACTCTGGCAATCCCTGATGACAGCCCGTAGACGCCATCATCAAGGGTGATGACGTGTGAAATATGAGAACCAAACAATGCAAGTTCTATGATGACAAGAATAGCCACTACCACCTTGCCAAACGTATTGACCGAATAAAAAAGGTAGCCTATAAAAATAGCAATAAACGGGATCATCATGATGCCATACCGAACGTTGAAAAGTGTCCATTCAAATGTAGAGGGAGTAAGACCCGGCAAAAAGATTACGGACTGTCCAAGGTACAAGGTGGCAACATTAAAAATAAAAGGAACGGCAAGCACGAGAAGGACGTAAAACTTGTGGCGATGCTGCTGCGAGAAAAGAAATAAAATGAGTCCAATCAGGGCAAGCACAGCAATGATAATCCCTGCATTTTCCACGCTCGTGTACAGGTAATAGATAATGGAAGTGAGCATGTGGTGATATGCCGGCAGCTCGCCTTTCGTCAGCCAGCTTTGCTGTTGAGAATTTGCAGAAAATTGGCTATGAGAAAAATACAGAGGATCGCCGAGAATCAAAAAATCCCACAGCAGCCATAGCACAATACCGAAAAAAGCCAGAGTCGAATATAGAATAAAACGGCCCTCAAGACGCCGAAATTCAGCTGCAACATCTTTCTTCTGATCTTTCTTAACAAGAGACATATGCCTCCAAACAATTGTGTAGGGAAAATAATAAAGACAAAGAATAGAGGCTTCCATAAGAACAAGTCCCCAGCCGTCATAGCGCGACAGTGATGCAAGAAAACCAAAAAAAGCAGCAATAATGATATAAAAGAATTGCTCTGTATCAAGAAAAAGAATGAAGTAATAGCTTGAAAGAATAAAAAATACAATGAGTGTGAGCTCTGTCATCGGCGTCGTCTGCATGTAGAGAATGTTTGGGTTTGAGGCAAACACAAAGGCGGCACAGAGGCCTGCACCCTGATTTTTTGTAAGGTGAAAAGCGATTTTATAAATAAAAAGAGTGCTGACGATATAGCAAGCTCCGGAGACAATTGACCCTGCAAGACCTGTTCTCCACAAAAAATCATTCCACACAAACGGGATAAGAAGCATGTGCGGCAGCGGCAACCAAATACCGCCAAGCTGAGCAAAGCCCGGCGTAAGGCTCGTAATGACCCTTTTGGCAATATTCAGATGTGATTCAGCATCCCCATAGGCTGCAATCCAGCCATGCTGATAGGAATACGTACTCGCAATAATCGCTGCGATAGCTGACAGAAAAAAAATAATCTGTTCAGAGGTTATAGAATGCAACAGAACACGAAGTCGGTTCATGGGGGGAACAATTACATGATTATGCCGGAATCTTTTTTGCCGGCAGGAGATGAAGCCCGTGAACTGTTTTCGACCAGTAGTGGGGCTTTACGACAATTTCGTATACAGCTTTCCATGCCGCCGCACTCATACCAAGCCAATAAAACGGCACCAGAAAAATATATTTTACAAAACTGTCGTGTCCACGCTTGATACACGCGGCCATATAATAATAGAGATACATGAAATTGCCCAGCACGAATGAAACTGCGCCGATGTAAAGAATCGGCAGCGGAAACAACGATTGAATGAAGATGCCTACATGAGCCCGAAATAAAAAATAACAGATAGTAATGATCCACATCAGAGGATTTATAAATAGAGACAGTATTTTGCCTCCAACAATGATCTGGAAAGAGAAAAAAACTTTTGCCGTGTTATGTTCAAAAAAATCATTCGTCCGGCGATTATGGACGAGATAGGTCTGAATATAGCCTTTCACCCACCGGCTGCGCTGGTTGTACCAATTTTTCATACGGGAGTTTGCTTCCTCATATGTAGTTGATTTAACAATGGCAGTTTTAAATCCGTGCTTGGAAATACGGATACCGAGATCACAATCTTCGGTCACATTAAAAGCGTCCCATCCGGAAAGTTCACGCAGGCACGATACAATAAAATGATTGGATTGTGTTCTCCGAGCGGAATCGGCGCACCAAACGACTTGAAGTCCCGGAAGACGAAGATGAAACCAGAATGAATATTCCGACTCGTGAACATGCGCGTGAGAGTATTTTGCGGCGCGTTATAAAAATTCAACTTTGCCTGATACAAGCTGTCTAGCGGCAGGCACTTTTGTAAAAGCAATGACGGCTTTTTTGAGCTGATCGGGATCTGGAATATCTTCCACTATCGATGACTAACTAGATATTTCCCGCGCACATATTGAAGCCCATAATTCATCGCCTTTGGTTTCGTTTTTGGAAATGAATGAGGCACAATAACTATTTCAAAGTGCGGCGGCACATGCGCTTCTCTCTTATTTTTTCAATAGTCTCTGCATCATTTTCCTCGAGAAGAAAGAGTATTTGCAGTTTTTCTTTTGGATAATCGAGGTTTGACATTGCCTTGATAAATTGCGGCACTACCTGCCATTCCTTATAGAGCGGGCAGAAGATGGTGTACATAGGCATATCATTATCGCGGAGAGCAACAAGCTCTTCCTTTAAAACATTTATCTCCGGAGTATTTTTGAGGCTCTTATAAATAATGAATCCCCCAAAAAGCAGATCGAGAAAATATAAATCGTTAGAACGGAAAAAAGCACAACAAGTGTCGCATGCCAATGTGCAATGAGACATATGCCGATTACAAGCGCCGCAGCAACAATAATTATTTTTTGATAATACAGCGCAACCCAAAAAGCAGTGTCTTCATGAGGAAGGCTGCTGTGATGAATAAATTCTTTGTTTTTATATGTAAATCCCCTGCCTTTATACGCCTCCTTCTCTGTATTAAACGGGATTACATCATATGCGCCGGTCGCTTTGTTTAAGACGATTTTAGCCAGCTCGTAGAGCGTTGTAAAATACGAACCGATCGTAACTGTTGAACCTTCAGGATTATCCCATTCTACTGGCACTTCCTTAATAGAAAATCTGTGAGCAAGCGTGATAGCGACGATTTCAATATCGAAACCGAATCGGTCGATCGTTTGACGGCTAAAAATACTTTCGGCCGCCTGCTTCGTAAATAGTTTAAATCCGCGCTGCGTGTCTTTTACTTCTGATGTAATAAAAAGCCTCACCGGAAGTTTTGAAAGGCGGCTTAGGGCGCGCCGATACATGCCGTTATGTTCACGCGCCGTCACATTTCCGACTTCTATGGATGCAATAATCACGTCAGCAACATGATTTTGAGCGTAGGGCAAAAATGTATCAAGATTGGAAATATCAACAGAGTTGTCGGCGTCCATGAACAAACGATATTCACCCTGAGCCTCGCGCATACCCATACGGACCGCATAACCTTTGCCATGATTTTCTTGAAGCTCCACGAGCTTAAGAAACGGCATGGCCTGCTGATAGCGCCGCACTACACCAACCGTATCATCTATGGATCCATCATCTACAATAATTACCTCGGGCAAAAATGCATGCGATGCAAAATAGCATCGCAGCGATTCAAGCGTTTGCCCTAGACGTTTCTCCTCGTTATATGCCGGAATGACAACTGAAATGGTACGTGGGTTCATAGACATGTGCAGATATTAGGCTTGTAAGACATGCAAACACTTTAAGCAAAAACTATGAACTTATAGAACACAAAATTTAAAATAAATACGACCACAACACCCGCTACTGCTCCTGCATTTGCGGCAACGATTGGAGAAAACATGTCAGGAGTGCGACCTAAAACGGCAAATACCCACGAAGACACGGCCGAATTTAGCAGCAAACTTGCAGTGCTTAAACCCACAAAAGAAAGACGTTCCCTGAGTATAGAGTTTTTGTTTACCCTTTTCTCAAATACCCAATATTTATTTAAAAAATAACTGTTAGTTAATGCCAGAAGAAAAGCGATCGTTTTAAATATCGCGTATTTCACTGAAGTAACCCCGAACAGAAAAAGGAGAATATTGAGAATAATGAAATCGATAGCGGTGTTGGCAGCACCTGTCAGGATAAACTTCATCACTTGAACAAACGCTTCTTTTCTGAAATTAAAAATACCAAGCGTTTTGGTCGTGGAATAACTCATTGATACCCAGACGACGGCAAAGTCATATAATTACAGCTTGACTTTTATTGATAAACATGATTACCTTTCCTTCAGAAAAAGTACCAACCCCCTTTCACAAGGAGTCTGTCATGCGGAAAAATCGTCGTGTTCGTCCTGTTGTGTGTGAGGCGCTGGAAACGCGCACATTGATGAACGGAACCGTCGTTCCATTCGGCACGATCGCCGGTCGCAATTATCCGGGCTCGTATATCCAGTCCAACGGTGTCTCTGACACCGTTTCCCTCCGGGGAGGAGGTTCTGGAACATTGATGCCAGATGCAAATGGTGGGATAGACCTCGCTTTGACTGGGACAACCGTCCACTCCGTACTCACCGTCCAAGGCCACGGCAAGCCGGCACAAATCGACGGTATTGTTACTACCGGCCCCATTGGAGCGATCCAGGGTAATGCAAGCTTTGCTTCCGGTCTGTCGGTCATCAACGGGAGCGTGGGAACAGTCACGGTAAACAGCGCGTCAGGAGCAATATTTGTCTGCAGCGGTACCCTTACTACCCTCCATATCCGCGGAAATGCGGTCAGCTCGACATTCCTGGTCGGTACCAGCCTCGGCTCTGACAATCAGTTTGGAGGTACCGGCAGCGCCGCCGATTCTGCATCCCCGAGCTACATCCGGCATGTGATTATCGGCGGCGAAATGGTGTCATGCACATTCGGTGTCGGTATCAACCCGATTGATGGCAGCATCATCGACAGCAACGACATCGTTGCAACAAGCCCGACCAATCGCATCTACTCGGTGTCGATTCACAATTCTGTGAGCGGCATGTTTATCACGAGACAGCAAGATCTGCCGCCTGTCATAACCGTGCCACAGCCCGCTCCCGTCTTCACGTTCGACGTCTCCGGTATCTGGAACGGAGTGGTCATCAACAATGGCGATCCGAGCACAGGATCGATCATTCAGCTCAATCTCACCGAAGATCCTTCGACCGGCGCCATCACGGGCACGAGCGAGTATGAATTGCCAGGCCTGTCGAGCCGCACCCTCGGCCCAGCATATGCACTCCATGGCACAGTTGCCAATGGAAGCATTGCACTCACTGTCGAAATCAACCCCGCCGACACCACAACATTTCACCTGGAGCTTGAGACCTTGACCCAAATTTGGGGAAGTGCCGCGGACAACGTGCCGGGCGCTGGCACAATTCGGGTGCTGACAATTTATCGGTAGTCTACCGCCTCGTATTAAGGACTCATCCGTGTTCCCTCTCAGCTCGCGTCGCATTTTGTGCGCCGCGAGCTTTTCTTTTTTTATTTTGAATTACAAAAATAGCGCCATCCTTATAGCGCTATTTTTTCAGCCAGAATTCATTTTTAAGCTATTGCAGTATTAGTAATAATCAGCTCGTAAATCAAGATAGTGCAGTCTTTCTTGTAATCATATGCATCTTCATCCATTCTCGTATTTGATATGGGGACAACACTTCAAGCATTTCTTCATAATTACTAGGATGAACAAGCTTGATGTGGTCGCTTGCTTTTCTCATAATTTCCATATCATCTCTCCCGCTGATAATATGGCTGCACGAACATACAAATACTCTCATGTTTTTTGATGTGTTAAAAACTGTTATATCGACCTTTGGCCAAGTACAGACGCACATACACGCATTATCTTTCCATATCACTTATGTATGTGTGTTATTTAATTTAATTGCATAACCGATTCAGTTTCATATCTCGCCATTGAAAATTGGCCGCCTCCGAAGAAGCGGCCAATAATATTCTTCCTTCCTATTTTCAGCGACGACCGCTTCCACGACCGCCGCCTGAATGATTTCCACTGCTCCTATTTCCCCCTCCGCCATTCCTGTTGTCGTAGTGCGGACCATTCCCACCGAAATGACCTTGCCCGCGGTATCCCCAATGCCCATACGAACTTCTGTATCCGTGATAAAAGTGTCCATGTCCTGGCCAATAGGACCAGCCCTCTTCAACCCCATAATATATCCCTCCGCTACAATACAGATAGTAGAAGGGATAGCCTTCATCGTCATACACCGCGTAATACTGGCCGTCGGGAGCGGCGTATACCTCATTTCCGAACGGATGATAGGAGACTTCGCAACCGAAAGAAACGAGCAGTAGAGCTATCGCAAGAAAATACTTCATACCAATCCTCCGGTAAAAAGAACGGGTTTATTGTTGTAATTCTACCGTAGGTATATCACTAAAAAAAGTATTGTAAAGCAAAAAAATATGTAGCTCCTTTTTATATCCTACACGGTTACAATCCGGCGGTTGTTGATGCTGTAGAGGTTGCTGCATCTATTGTTGTGGAAGCAATTCCGGCCACTGTTGGCTTAAGCTTCACATGCGGAGCATGATATGCACCGCGATCAAGCATAAAGGAAACGTCAAGAGTAGTACTTGCTGAAAGAATTCCATGTACGATTACCAAATCTCCAGCTTGTACAGGCAATGCTGAAGATTTTCGACGAACAGGGAAATTGATAACGCGAGCACCAGAAATATCAACTGTATATGCAGCAATAGGAGACCTGAGCGTTGTGAGTGTACATGTTGTCGCGGTAATATTTGAAACCACACCAATCAACGCTGTCTGTGAAGACTTTGTGGCGGCTACTACCGGTGAAGAAATAAAGAGAAGTGCTGCTATAGCAAAACTTGATATATAGTTGTTGATTTTCATGATAAAAAATTAGTGATTATTGGAAATAAATAACCGGGTAACTGGCCCGAGGCGGCCATTGGCTGGCTTTATGCCATTAAACTTCTGAAATCTAATGAGGGCATTTTTCGTGGCCAAACCAAAATAAGTGGTTTCAAACCCGGGTGATCCATGACCCGTGGCAGCTACTATGAAACCGTGAGCGTTGAGATACACTTGAAGTGCACGGACGCTTTGTCCCCTGCTACCCACAGCGAGATTGCGAGTAAAGAGCAGAGCTGTCGGCATCGTGGTACTGGCATTGCCCATCTTTTGGCAGAGAGACCCAGTAAGTATATTGTATACATACCCCAAAGAGCAACCGGCGATTGAAAATGAAGCACAGCGAGCACCAGTTACGCTATTGAACCGCGCTCCAACTGGACATTCAACAACGGAAGAAACAGGAGCAATACTTTGAATAATGTTTCCACCGCTACTTTGGACTTCTGGGACATTGGCACCTCCTCCCCCACCCGATGAGGAAGTGTCAACCGTAATAGTAACTGCTGAAGATGTGGCATAGTTGCCAACATTATCATAAGCAATAGCGGTGATAGCGTGAGCACCGGCCGAGAGTCCTGATGCATCATATGAGATGGAGTATGGAGAAGACGTGCCGACAGTACCGACATTGTTTCCATCTACCTGGAACTGGATGCTTGCAAGACCTGATTGGGTATCAGTGGATGATGCGGTGAGGGTGATAGTGCCTGAAACTGTACTTGATGCCGTAGGTGCTGTGACCGCTACGAGTGGAGGAGTGTAATCATTGGAGAAGACGGAGATGCGGTTGTTGCTTGAATCAGAAACATACACATATCCATCTGGATTTACAGCAATGCTGTTCGGTTGACTAAATTGACCATCACCAAAACCCTGTGCACCCCACGACGTCAAAAGATTGCCGGACGGATCATACTCATCAATAATGCCGTGATTGGAATCAATGCCGTATATATTGCCGTCTGAACCGGCAATAATAGAATTGGCTGAACCGGATATTGGCCACTGTGCTATGTAATTATCATGTTGATCAAATTCTTGTACAATACCACCGGCCAGCGCATAGATGTCACCCGACACGGGAGATATTGTAAGGGATACGGCCCCGTGCCTAAACTGACCATTACCTCTTCCTGTAGATGCAAAATATTTTATAAACGAATAAGGAGTTGTGGTGGTGCTCGCGGGACCCGCAAATTCTTGAGGCAAGGCATTTGATTCATTAACGTATACGGTATTGGTAGAGGTAGCAAAAGCCACACCGGTTACGTCATACAAAGAGCCAGGACCGCTATTGCTTCCATCGTCATTTGAGGTCCCGATTTGAGCCATATAATTGCCCGAGGAATCAAAAACCTGGACGGTGCTAAGCTGATGATCGCCAACATAGACATTCCCCTGCGGATCGATAGCAATGCTTGTTGGTTCAAAAAATTGGCCGGTACTGCTTCCAAATGTTCCCCACTGAGAAAGGTAGCCGCCATTTTTATCAAACTTTTGAACACGATCATTGCCACTGTCAGTGACATACACATTGCCTGTTGCATCAGTAGCAAGGCCCGATGGGTTGTCAAATTGTCCATTACCGGTACCCATGTCTTCCCATTCGGTAACAAAAGCGCCTGACGGGGTAAACTTCTGAATATTGTTGTTTGTATTATCAACAACATATACATTGTTTGAACTATCAATAGCAACGTCTATCGGCCCTTGAAATTGACCCTGACCGGATCCGATTGTTCCCCATGTGGCGACATAGTTTCCGTTGCTGTCAAATTTCTGAATATTTATTTTATCTATATCGGTGACGTATACATTACCTGAATTATCAACAGCTATTCCAAGTGGAGATTGAAACGGGACAAAGTTGGGATCAGTTGAAGTAATCACGCGATCAAATGAATTGTCCGGATAGAATTCCTGAACATTCAAATTGCCGGCATCGGTAATATATATATCGCCCGAATTATCGAAAGCAATGCCTGACGGCGCTCCAAACTGACTAGTATCACCCCACGAATTTACAAGGTTGCCCGATTGGTCATATTCATTGATAAAGTAACCATCGCTGGCGCTATAATCAATAGCATAGATGATGCCCGTAAGAGGCGACATGGCCATAAAATCCGGGTAATAGGAGACATCCCATTGATTTATATACGCGCCTGAAGGAGAAAATTCTTCAAAACGGCTATTGCTGTTGTCGGCAACAAACACGTCACCCGTTGAGGTGGAAATAGCAACAGCCGTAGGTGACCAGAGCTGGCCGTCGCCAGAACCAAATCCGCCAAATTGACTGACATAATTGCCGGACGGATCAAATTTTTGAACAATATTATTTCTTTCATCACCAACATACATATTTCCCGATGTATCAAATGCCACACTTTCGGGACTAAAATATGCAATCTTGCCTACGGCCGGCGGGGCAATAATCTGCTTGATAAACTTCGGAGGAAGCGCGGTGGCTTGAGCCAGCGAAACACAGCTTAAAGAGAGGATACTGATAATGGACACGCCGATAAAAAAATATTGAACATATTTTTTGTGCAGCAATAATTGTATATTTGCAGGCATACACAGCCAGTATACCACAAGCATGCAATATTATGACCGTGTAAAACGGTGCGACGATACCGCCAGAATACCTACTATAATAATTGACAGAGCAATGATGCTGATTGTTCCAATACCAAGGCCGGTAGACAGAGCTGTAGCTGCCGGCAGCGCCACATTTGGAATCATCCATCTTAAATAATATGCTTGAATGTACGTAATCGCACAGATGATTGCCACCAGACCGATACTGTGAAGAATAGTAAATCGAAACAGTGTTCCCTCCTGATTTTGAAGCTTGGCGGCAGCAGTAGCCACAGCAATGCTCTGCGGAGAAATCATTTTTGCCGCGACACCGCCGGTACTATTTGCAGCTACACTCAACACAGGATTAATGCCGAGCGAGCGGGCAGTTTGAGATTGAATAGTGCTAAAAAGCGCATTAGAGGATGTATCGCTGCCGGTGATAAAAACGCCGAACCAGCCGAGAAGAGGAGAAATAAACGGGAAAAATCTGCCGGTGACAGTGAGAGCATTGCCGATAGCTGCAGACATTCCTGAATAATTGGCAACATAGGCAAAACTGACGATTGAACCGATGGTAACGAGCGGTTTGAATAATTCTTTAAGTGTTTGCCACGCAGTCTGAAAAAATTCTTTCCAGGAAAGACCGAGGAAAATCGAGCTCAAAATTGCAGCAAAAAGAATTGCGGTGCCGGCTGCACCAAGCCACGCAAAAGAGTAGCTAATCGGCAGCGGTGCGCCATTGCTTATTATTGAGTTGTTCAGCATACCAAAAGGAATTTGCACGGTGGCTTTCCCGAGGATTTGCTGAATACCAGTCATTCCCCAGTTGCCTATAAAAACAATGAGCAGGATAAAAGGGGTCCAGGCACGCATCAATTCAGTGCGGCTATGTTGAGGCCGTACTGGCTGTACAACCGCTTCAGCGCGCTCCTTTGGAAAACGCCACATTTCTTGCGGCTGCCAGATTTTCAAAAAACCAATAAGGCAGAGTATCGACACGATTGCCGAAACAACATCTGGCAGCGTCGGTCCAAGATAGCTTGCCGTCAAAAACATGGTCACAGCATATGATCCACCTGTCACTAAAATCGCCGGCCAGATTGCTTTGGCCCCCTTCCACCCTGACACTATGAGCACAAGCCAAAGTGGAATAATCAGCGCAACAAACGGAAGCTGATGAGCAATCATGGTACTTAGAGCATTGGGGTCAATATTGGTCAGATGGCCAGCGGTAATAATAGCTATACCGATGCCGCCAAACGCCACAGGGGCAGTATTGGCAATCAGGCAGATGCCAGCAGCATAGAGCGGCTCAAAACCAAGTCCCACAAGCATTCCTGCAGTAATCGCTACTGGCGCTCCAAAGCCTGCAGCTCCCTCCAAAAAGGCTCCAAAACAAAAGGCAATGAGCAGGGCTTGAATGCGGCGATCAGTCGTCACGGACTCAATACTATCGCGCACAATTTCAAAGCTGCCGCTTCTGACGCTAATGTTGTACAAAAAAACTGCATTTACTACAATCCAGCCAATTGGAAACAATCCGCTCAGCACTCCGTAAAATGCGGCCATGCCCGCCAAGCCAGCCGGCATCGTATACACCGTCACGGCGACGATATATCCAATGAAAAGCGTAGACAGCGTTGCAATATGTCCGGCCACTTTCCGGCTTAGAAGAAGGACGCATAAAATTATAATAGGAACGACTGCTATTGCCGCAGATAAAACAACGCTGTGCAATGGATTTGTCGCCTGGTACCACATTATTCCTCCAGTATACATGAGAGGTGAAATATATGTAAATGTGTGCTATACTACTGCCAGTTGTTCTTTATTCAATCCAAAGTTCAAACTTTAGGCAAGGAGATCCTGATCGATGCAGGTATCAGAAAACCCGGACGATTCCTTACAGGAGCCATTCAAAGAAAGTAACCCTTTTTGGAAACTACAAACAGGGGGCCCGCTATACCTAAGTGCTGTTGAAGAATTAAGAGGAAAAACTCCATTTTACCTTCGGACAGTTGTTCAGCATGAACCCGACCGCGATCTGGCAGCTTTGGTTTTGCTACAAAAGCTTGCTCAAGCACGTGAGAAAGGTCAACCAATTCAAGATGAGGGGCTCTATCTGAGAACGATCATTAAGCACAACATCCCCTTGGCAGAGGGGATGATAAAGTGCTTGTTTCCTGACATTTGTTTTTGAACGTTGAGAAACATTGAATGCCAAGAGGAGCCATGCACAATGGCTCCTTTTATTTTGTTAGTAAAATAAGATAAAGTCTGCTAAAATCAGCAGGCTTACGGGAAACATGCCGAGGTGGCGAAATTGGCAGACGCACTTGCCTTAGGAGCAAGCGGAGCAATCCATGGAGGTTCAAGTCCTCTCCTCGGCACACACATTAGATTAAT
The DNA here is from genome assembly GCA_963806325.1 of Candidatus Parcubacteria bacterium. Lineage (GTDB taxonomy): Bacteria > Patescibacteriota > Minisyncoccia > Phycocordibacterales > JAKAEA01 > CAWDXL01. The sequence goes on along the minus strand of CAWDXL010000002.1, from coordinate 25,426 downwards.
AATTCCTCAATCTGTTGATTTTTTCGTGTTGGCGAATTTTTTCGTGAGCTTTCGCTTCAATCTGGCGGATACGTTCACGGGTCACGCCGAATTTTTTACCCACCTCTTCAAGCGTATGCTGAATGCCGTCGATAAGACCGTGGCGAAGCTCAAGAATTTTCCGTTCTTTTTCGGGAAGATCATCGAGAATTTCCTTGACCTGGTCTGACACAATTCTCCGCGAGGATTCTAAATCCGGGGAAAGTATTTTATCATCAGCAATAAAATCCTGAAGCTCGGACTCTTTGTCGCCGCCCTCATCCCCTACCGGGCTTTGCAATGAGACGGTACTCTGGTCTATTTTTTCAATATTATAAATTTTTTCGACTTCCATACCCATTTCCGTGGCAATTTCTTCAGGCAATGGATCACGGCCCAAATCTTGAGCAAGCCTTCTTACTACCTGCTTATATTTTGCGATAGTTTCCACCATATGCACCGGCACGCGGATTGTGCGCGATTGATCGGCAAGCGCGCGGGTAATAGCCTGGCGGATCCACCACGTGGCATATGTCGAAAACTTGTAGCCTTTCGTCCAATCAAATTTATCAACAGCTTTATAAAGGCCAAGATTTCCCTCTTGAATAAGATCGAGGAGCGTCAAATCAGGACTGCGGCCGACATATTTTTTTGCGATAGAAACAACGAGACGTAGGTTGGCCCGCATCAGAAGGTTCTTGCCTTCGGGATCACCTTTCTCGATCCTCTGTGCAAGTTCCTTTTCCTGAGCGGCAGTCAAGAGCGGATATCGTCCAATCTCTTTTAGATAAATCTGGATGGAATCGTAGGATGAGTCGCCTGAGCTATAGTACGATTTTTTTGGCGTAAGCTCATCAGTACCAATATCAAGAAGCCCTCCGCCCTCAAGCACATCAATGCCGGCTGCTGAAAATTTTTCATACAACTCCTCCAGAAAAATAATATCTTCTTCGACGGCCGGAAATTCCTTGAGAATTTCGTCGTAGGTAACAAAACCTCGCTCTTTACCCTTAAGAACAAGGCGTGATGCTTTCGCTTCCATTTCTTCGCGACGAGAAACTTTTGATGCAGACTTTCGAGTATCTGTTTTTTGCAGTGCACGCCCAACAGCGCTCGAATTTCTCTTCGGCGCAGCTTTCTTGGTTTTTTTTGCGGGCACCTTGCGGGAGGCCGATTTTTTATTCTTTGTATCCATAATTTCTTATAGTTGTTCCCTGGCTAAATTAACCTGCTGACACGCCCACCGCAGCATCTTTCAAAAATGCCGCTTCTGCTTTTCACGGGTAAGCATTCGAAGTTCGAGAGATATTTCTTGACAACGCTTGAGAATTTTTGCCGCGCTGTCGCTGTTTTTATTTTTCTCTTCCCGGCCCAATTCAAACATGAGACTCGACAATTCCTGTCGGAGATACTCTTCCTTAAGCCGTGTGAGAAGTTCAGACACAAGTTCAGGCAAGTGTTCACCCTCTCCCACAAGAATTTCGGCTTCAAACACGAGCTCATCGCGTGATAAAGCAATGTTTTTCTCAAGGTCGTCAAACGCTCCTGTGCCCATAATATTGCACATATCGGCGCGTATGTCGAGCCCTTCGTGCGGCTTCTTTTCCTTTTCCTGCCAATATATGACAGCAAAAAGCGCCCGCGCCGGGGACGTTTGTTGCCGCTTGGTCACTGCGTGTGAACTCTGTAGAGATACATGTGGAACATCACTCTGTCGGGTATTAAGACTTTTATCGAGAATCTTTCTTACCGATTGCCACACTGCCTCTTCCTTGAGCTCAGCCTCATGGGCTATTTTCGAAATAAAATGTGATTTCTCAATAGGACTTTCAATGAGTGCTACATACGGCAGAAGTTCACGTTCTACAACAAGCCCGAGTGCACGCCTGTCTTCGCTATTATTCTTTATTATTCTCTCAAGCTCCACATCAATGATGTGCCGTGCAGATTGTACTGCTGTCTTGAATAATGCAGGATTCTCAAGAATCAAATCGGCAGGATCTTTTCCAGAGCGGATGGTCACAATTTTAATATCCATACCAAGCGCGAGTGCAAGCTCAAATCCCCGAAGAGCTGCATGCTGCCCCGCTTCATCGGCATCATACGCAATAATAAGATTTCGGGACAGGCGTCTGATTATCTCGAGCTGTTCATTGGTAAGAGCAGTGCCTGAAGATGCAACAGTATTTGAAAATCCTGCCTGATGACACATCAGCAGATCCATCTGACCCTCTACCAGGATTGCAGAATCCTGCTTTCTTATTTCAAGCTTTGCCTTGTCGAATCCATACAAAATTTTAGACTTTTCAAATAGCGGCGTTTCCGGACTATTAATATATTTTGCTTCCGTCCCGTCGGACTCAAACTGCCGTCCGGAAAACGCTACCACCCGGCCGGAAGCGTCGAATATGGGAAACATAACCCTGCCTCGGAACCTGTCGTAATAGTCACCTTTCACTTTTTCAGACTTTTTAACAAGCCCAACTTTCTCAGCATCCTCCGGACGCACTCCTTTTGAGGTAAGATATAAGAGAAGGGCTTTCCATTCATTTGGAGCATATCCCAAGCGCCAGGCATGAGCCGTTTCTCCTTGTAATCCCCTTTTTTTCAGATATTCACGCACGGCAATATGTGTACCGAGCTGCCGCTGATAAAAAAGAGTAGCATGTTCAAGAACAAGAAAAAGTCGTTCACGCTCGGTGCGAAGCGTCGGGTTTTCGCGCGTAATTTCAACACCCGCACGTTTTGCGAGTACCCGAAGGGCCCCGACAAAATCGAGGCCTTCGAATTCCTGAGTGAATGTGAAAATATCGCCTTTTGCCCCGCAACCAAAACAGTAGTAGCTATTGCGCGCAGGAGAAATGAAACATGAGGCAGTTTTTTCGTTGTGAAACGGGCACTTTATCTTATAATTTGCGCCCGCTTTTTCAAGCTCTACATACGAACTGACAACATCGACAATACTCAGTTTTTCCTTAATTTGTTCGACGTGGGAGGACATGAGTGTTTTCTGTCATCTCCGCGCAGGCGGAGAACCAGGTTATTATAGTATAAACCTTTTCTGGATTCCCGCCTTCGCGGGAATGACAAATTTTGGTAGAGCAATAAGTACTACTCTTCAGTCCGTACAACCCTTTCCGTTTTCCTCTGCATCGCTTCGATCATCTTCTGCTTAGGACTACCCCTGAAACCTGTACCGGCTGGAATGAGACGTCCGAGAATAACATTTTCCATGAGACCGGTGAGATTGTCTTCAACTCCGCGGATAGCGGCATTGATAAGGATACGGGTGGTGTGCTGGAAAGAAGCCGCTGAGAGGAAGCTCTTTCGTGAAAGCGATACTTCGGTAATACCCATGACGACAGCTTCAGCTTTCGCTTCGAGTTTGCCGAGTGCTTCAACGCGCTTATTCTCGCGCAAGAATTGGTAATTTTCAACCATATCGCCGGTTGAGAATATAGTATCGCCCGCTTCGGTAATAACGCGACGTGAGAACATCTGTCGAACAATCACTTCAATATGCTTTCGCGACACTGATTCACCCTGCAATTCGTAAAGTTTTGAAACTTCACTGATAATATAATCCTGAGCACGCTCGCGGCCGCCATACGTAAAGAGTTCCTCGATATCTGCCGAACCATCGGTGAGAATATCACCTTTCTTTACATCGTCGCCAACCTTAACAAGCACGAGGCGGTTGTAGCTTACTTTGTATTCATTGTCCGATTTCTTTTTAGATTTTGTTTTAGTTTTTTCAGGACCTGCGACTGCAAGAATAATAATTTTTTCCTTGCCCGTATCCTGAATTTCGGTGACCGTACCATCAGCATGCGACACGACAGCCGGATTTTTTGGCATACGCTTTTCAAAGACTTCTTCAACACGAGGAAGACCCTGAGTAATATCACCTCCAACTTGAGCCGTACCTCCCGTGTGGAACGTACGCATCGTAAGCTGCGTGCCTGGTTCACCGATAGCCTGACCAGCTACGGTACCCACTGCTTCGCCGAGCTCCACAAGCTTGTTGCTTCCGAGATCGAAGCCGTAACACTGGGCGCAGATGCCTCCCACGGTCTCACAGACCATTGGTGAACGCATATATGCCTGCTCAATGCCATGTCCTTCCACCACAAGCGCTTCATCCTTTGTAAGAGCATGACCGCGCTTGAAGAGCACTTTGCCCTCTTTATCAAGAATATCTTCGGCAACAACACGGCCTTTGATAATTTTTGAGATTGGAATTTCAAGACCGTTGCCGCTGTCGCGCTTGATCCATACGCCTTTTTTCGTACCGCAATCTTCTTCGGCAATCATTGTGTCCTGGGCAACTACGAAAAGTTTACGAGTAAGGTATCCTGCTTTTGCGGTGTTGAGTGCTGTGTCGGTAAGACCTTTGCGGGATCCGTGAGTGGTAATAAAGTATTCAATCGGTGTGAGACCTTCTTTCGAACACGAGAGAATTGGAAATTCAATGGTATTGCCGGCAGTATTCGTAATGAGACCTTTCATCCCTGCCATCTGAACGATTTGAGCGAGAGAACCTCGAGCGCCAGACGTAACCATGTCAAACACAGGACCATTCTTATCAAGACTGTCTGGAATAAGCTTTTCAATCTGACTTTTTGCATCCTGCCAAATTTCGATAATTTTTCGAATGCGCTCATCTTCAGAAAGCAAACCGTCATTAAACTGGCCGATGACTCCTTCCGCTTTCGCACGCGATTCAGTGATAACTGCGCCTTTACCGGCTGGAATAACAACATCATCAATACCCCACGTGACACCTGAGATTGTGGCATACCTGAAACCAAATTCCTTAACCTTGTCCAAAATTCCCGGAACTTTGTCAATGCCGTAACGGTCAATCATATCGTTGACGATGGCACCGATTTTCTTGCGGTTGATTTCAGAATTGATGAATGGATAGTCGGCCGGAAGGACATTATTGAAAAGAATGCGGCCAACGGATGTTTCAAACGGTTTTCCGTCAAATTCTGCATATTTTTTTGTATCCTCAGGAAGCACTTTTATTTTTGCACGGAGACTGAGCTCGCCAAAATCCTGCGCGGTAATGGCACTGTTGCCATCGCCAAACATTTTACCCTCGCCTTTTTCTCCCGCAACGATTTTTGTCACCCAGTAGCAGCCGAGGACAATGTCGAGCATTTTATTTGAAAGCGTTGGCTCGCCGTTTCCCGGCTTCAAGATATTTTTATCCGAAGCCATGATTTCCTTTGCTTCGAGCTGTGCTTCTTTTGAAAGCGGAACGTGCACGGCCATTTGATCACCATCGAAGTCGGCATTGAAAGCCGTACAAACGAGCGGATGTACCTGGATAGCGTTGCCTTCAATAAGAATAGGCTTGAATGCCTGAATACCGAGGCGGTGCAGCGTAGGTGCGCGGTTCAAAAGAACATACTTATCTTTGATGACATCTTCGAGGATTGCCCAGACTTCAGGAATACCGTCGTCAATGAGACGACCGGCACCGCGAATATTGTACGCGAGTTCTCACGGGAAAGAAGTTCGGAAATAACAAACGGACGGAAAAGTTCGAGCGCCATAAATTTTGGCAAACCGCACTGGTTCAGCGAGAGATTAGGACCGACCACAATAACTGAGCGGCCTGAGTAGTCAACACGCTTACCGAGAAGATTTGCTCTGAAGAGTCCGCGCTTGCCTTTCAAGTTGTCGGAAAGAGATTTGAGCGCGCGTCGCTGAGACTGGTTGACAGCCGACTGAGATGAATAGCCATGGCGAATAGAATTGTCGATCAACGAATCAACAGCTTCCTGCAAAATTCTTTTTTCATTTCTCAAAATAACATCGGGAGCATGAATTTCCTTAAGTTTCTTAAGACGATTATTTCTGTTGATGACACGGCGATAGAGATCATTAACATCGGATGTGGCATAGCGACCACCATCAAGCGGTACCATCGGGCGAATGCCCGGCGGAATGACAGGAATACGAGTGAGAAACATCCATTCTGGACGAATCCCGGATGAAAGCATTGAATGAAGCACTGAAAGCCTCTTTTGGATTTTTTCGGTGTCGGCAGCACCTGCTTTTTCAAGCTGTGCTTCGAGCTTCGTGACAAGCTTCTTAATATCAAGACTCTTAAAAATATTATAGATTGCTTCTGCTCCTATGCCGGCCTCGAAAAGCGTACCGTATTTCAAGCTGTAATTGTGATACTGAACTTCATCGAGCACCTGGCCTTCTTGAACCAATTCGATATCTTTCTTGGCCTGCATGTATGTCTCTTTGAGGGCCTCTTTTGATTTGTCATCCTGAAGATTCTTCATCTTGGACTTAAATTCGGAATCGAGATCCTTCATGATGCGAGACCGCTCATCTTCAGAAACATGTGTCACAATATAGCCAGCAAAATAAATCACCTTTTCAAGATCTTGAGTATTGAGGCCAAGGACAATGCCGATACGCGATGGCATCGAGCGGAGAAACCAGATATGAGAAACCGGTGTCGCAAGATCGATGTGACCCATACGCTCGCGGCGGACAATAGAACGGGTAATTTCAACGCCACATTTTTCACAGACGATTCCTTTATAGCGGATGCCGCGGTACTTTCCGCAGTAACATTCATAATCCTTGTCCGGTCCGAATATTTTTTCATCGAAGAGACCGCTTTTTTCCGATCGCTGAGTCCTGTAATTAATCGTTTCAGGCTTTGTGACCTCGCCGAATGACCACTCTTTAATTCGCTCCGGAGAGGCGACTTTGAGAACGATATTGTCGAAATCTGAATTATTTATTGGTTTTGATTTTTGCATGATAGTTGAATTTTTTTTGATTAATCACCCCTCCTGCCCTCGAAGACTCGGGCACCCTCCCCTTGATAAGGGGGAGGATGGGGTGGGGTGTTAATTATGCGTTACTATCATCTTCCTCTTCGACAGGAGGAAGTTTTTGTCTGTTAAGTTCAACATCGAGTGCCAAACCTTTAAGGTTGGAAATAAGGACGTTGAATGATGCCGGAATGTTCGGCGTACTAATATCGTTGCCTTTCACAATAGAATCAAATGCTGCTGAGCGTCCCTGAATGTCGTCTGATTTGATCGTCAACACTTCGCGCAAGTTGTAGGCAGCACCATGGCCAAGAAGCGCCCAGACCTCCATTTCTCCAAAACGCTGACCTCCCTGCTGAGCCTTTCCTCCGAGCGGCTGCTGTGTGATAAGGGAGTAAGGTCCGATTGAGCGCATGTGAATCTTATCTTCCACCATGTGGTGAAGCTTCAAGATGTACATATAGCCAACAGCAATTTCCTGTTTGAACGCTTCGCCGGTGCGGCCATCAAAGAGCTGCATTTTGCCGTTTGTTTTGAAACCCGCCCTTGCGAGCTCTTCTTTGATCTCAGAATCGGTAGCACCGGCAAATGGAGGAACAATGGCCTGATAATTGAGCGTATGTGCAGCCAATCCGAGGTGCAATTCGAGAATCTGTCCAAGGTTCATACGGCTTGGCACGCCGAGCAGCGTCAAGATCATGTCGACAGGACGACCATCTTCCATATATGGCATATCTTCGACAGGAAGAATTTTTGAAATAACACCTTTGTTGCCGTGGCGTCCTGCAAGTTTGTCGCCAACGGACACATTTCGAAGCTGGGCAATTTCAATGTGGATGCGCTTTATAATTCCGGATTCCAGTTTGTCGCCTTTCTCGCGTGAAAATACTTTGACAGTGATGACGCGGCCGCGCTTGCCATTTTCAAGACGCTTTGACGTATCTTTGACGTCGCGAGCTTTTTCTCCAAACAGCGATCGAAGGAGTCTCTCTTCAGGAGTAAGCTGTGTTTCTCCTTTCGGAGTAATTTTCCCAACCAAGATATCACCCGGGCGGACCTCGGCACCGATTCTGATAACGCCTTCTTCGTCGAGATTCTTAAGCTTTGCTTCGCCGACATTTGGAATATCGTGGGTGGTAACTTCAGGCCCAAGCTTCGTGTCGCGGACATTCACCACAAATTCTTCGATGTGAATAGAGGTGAATTTGCTTTCTTTGACGAGATTTTCAGAAAGAATAATAGCGTCTTCGTAATTGGAGCCTGACCAGCTCATAAATGCAATAAGCATATTCTGACCAAGTGCCATCTGTCCGCCGTCAGAAGACGATGTGTCAGCAAGAAGGGTTCCCTTTTCTACTTTATCGCCAAGATTTACGACAGGACGCTGATGAAAGGAGGTAAAGCCGTTGGTTCGGGAATAATTGACAAGTCTATATGTTTTTTCCTTGTCCTTGCCTTTTGAATATTTAACGGTGATATGTTTTGCATCTACTTCAGAAACAACACCCGTTTCTTCAGCAAGAATAAGGCGCCCAGTGTCGCGGGCAGCACTTTCTTCGATACCAGTCGCCACAAGCGGCGCTTCGGGAAGAATGCAGGGTGTGGCCTGCTTTTGCATGTTTGAACCCATGAGCGCTCGTGCGGCATCATCGTGGTTTAAAAACGGAATCATAGAAGTGGCTACTGAAAAAGCCTGATTGGTTGAAACATCAATGTAGTGCACATCGTTTTTCGAAACGACGCGAGGATCACCGTTGTACCGTACTTCGACACTGTCATCTATAATTCTGCCCTCGGCATCATAGAGCGTAGCGGCGTGAGCAATGTTGTACGATTCTTCTTCAAGAGCGTTGAGATACTGGATTTCACTTGTGATTTTACCATTCTTGACTTTTGCATATGGCGTTTCGATCATACCGAATTCATTCAAGCGGGCATAGGTACAGAGACGCAAAATAAGACCAATGTTCGGGCCTTCAGGAGTATGAATCGGGCAAAGGCGGCCATAGTGGGAAGGATGCACGTCGCGCACTTCAAAGCCGGCACGCATGCGATCGAGGCCTCCGGGACCGAGTGCAGAAAGCGTTCTCAAATGTTCGAGCTCAGTAAGAATATTTTCCTGCTGCATAAATTGTGACAGCTGGTTGGTTGTAAAGAATTCCTTGATGCGAGCCTGGAGGGGCTTTGGAGAAATAAATTGTACCGGCATTGTCACATCAGATTCTATTGTGGACATTCTGTCTTGGATATTTCTCTTCATTTGAGACAGCCCGACGCGGATTTTCTGCTGGAGGAGCTCTCCAACGTAGCGTACTCGGCGCGATCCAAGATGATCAATATCATCTTCATGGGCATCAGGTGTATTGTTGAGGCTAATGATATGGCTGACAATGGTTACGAGATCGTCAAGATTGATGGTGCGACGATCAAGCTCAGCTTCCTCCATTGATTTCCCGAAGCGCTTATTGAAACGGAAGCGCCCAACGCGTGATACGTCGTAGCGCTCTTCATTAAAGATAGTTTTGACAAATTCACGGGCATTTTCCTCCGTAGCCAAATCACCATCACGAAGACGCTTGTGGATTTCAATAAATGATTCACCTGTAGTCTTGGCATGATCCTTGGCGAGCGCATTATCAATTGAAGCTTTTGCATCAGGGTTGCCGGTAAACAGCGCATGGATAGCTTCATTAGTCTCAGCACCTAAAATTCTTAAAAGAGAAGTGACCGGAAACTTTCGCTTTCGATCAATACGTACATAGAGTGAGCCGTCTACTTCAGATTCAATTTCGATCCATGCGCCGCGGGACGGAATAATCTTTGCGCCAAAATATGTCTTGCCTTTGAGCTCGTTTGAAGTGAAAAAGACCCCGAACGATCGGGCAAGCTGAGGCACAATGACACGCTCAATGCCGGCAATAATAAATGTTCCGTGCGGAGTCATGAGTGGAAAATCCGCCATGAAAATTTCCTGTTCTTTTGTGCCGCCAATCGTCTTATTCTTGAGACGGACAGTCACCTTTAAAGGAGCTTCATAGGAAAGCTTGTTGTCTTTTGCATAAAATTCATCGTACTGCGGGAGTCCGAGCTTGAAACCGGTAAAATCCAATTCAAATTTCTTTCCTGAATAGTCTTTGATGGAGGAAAACTCCTTAAAAACTTCCGAGAGACCTGTTTCAACGAGGCTCTGGAACGAAGCCACCTGAGCCTCGACCATATTTGGCATTTCCGTGAGCGGTTTTTTAAACTTGCCGAAATACTTCTTTGTTCTCGGCGTTCCCGATGGAGCAGAAGCTGCTGCTGCCGCACCCACGGTTTTTTCTTCGGTATGTGCCATGTGAATAATTGGTTATCTTTTATAAAAATATAATCAACGAGGACAGGACGCGCTTGACGGGAGCGTATCCTGTTTGTTGTTATGCTAGCTGATAATAGTGGAGTGCAAGACTCTGGTACCTTAACGCTTACCAAATTCCCATTTCTATCGAAACACAATCTTGCAATGAGAGACTAATAATGGTACACCCACACTCTTATCTTGTCAACTCATTTTTCCACAAAGAAACCCCTTGCAAAAGCAAGGGGCAAGTGTAGACCTGAACATCCTTTGAATCTACTCTTTTTTCATAGAAAGAATCCTCGACGTAATAAAATCACCGGTACACCAAAGCCCCAACAAAAGAAAGAAGACACCGGTACTAAACCCCAAAATTACACCCAGCACAGGCGCAATTATCAGGGTAAACATCAAAAAAAACGATATACCAAGCTTTTTGAGAGATATCATACGAACTACTCCCGTTAATTTTTATCTTGGTTCCTTTTTCCATAGTACATATTAAAACATATTGTGTCAAACTCATTACTTTCCTTCCTTCCATTTCTCTATTTCAGCATGGTTGCCAGATAAAAGAATCTTCGGCACCCGATATTTTTTCTTTTTATATTCAAACACTTCTGGACGAGTATACACATTGCGCGAAGAAACGCGGTTTTCTTCAAGTGAACTGAAATCCCCAAGCACGCCTTCCACCTGCCGGGCAATGCAGTCGATAATAATCATCGCCGGCAACTCCCCGCCTGTGAGCACAAATGGTCCAACAGAAATATCTTCAGTCTTAAATATCTTTTTCACGCGCGCATCTATCCCTTCATATCTCCCAGAAATAATAATAATGTCTGTATACTTTTTTAAGACTATTTTTTTGGCATATTCAGTATCAAACTGCTTTCCGCCTGGATTGAGAAAAATAATTTTAACTTTTGATTTTTGCTTTATCTTTTTCATAGCCACCTCCAAAGCCTTTATTACCGGCAATGCCTGAATGACCATGCCCGGACCGCCACCATACGGCTTTTTATCCACGCGCACTGCATGCCCCGTCTTGCCATCGGCATAATCGCGCGGATTATAAAAAGATACGCAAATTTTTCCGTCCTCCTGAGCGCGTTTTAAAATAGACTCTTTCAAGTATGAGTCCAGAGAATTCGGAAACAGTGTGATGATGTGAAAATTCATATAATAATGTAAAAACCTGCGGCATTATAATACCACAGGTTTTTACATTTGCATAGTCTTATCTCTTGTATTTATATCTTAAGGTCATCCATTGCTTCGTCGACGGTCTTCATGACCGGCTCATTCTTCAAACCGCCCTCCGGCTCGTTGATCTTCAAGTTGACGCGGGCATTATTTTTCATGCCAACGACTCTTAGAAGCGTTCGCACAGCCTTGGCAGTGTTGCCTTGGCGGCCAATAACTTTACCCATATCTGCCGGATTGACCGCAAGCGTCATGAGTACTCCCATCTCATCAACGGTCCGAACGATTTTTACATCGTTTGGATTGTCAACAAGTGCTTTTACGACGAAGTCTAGAAACTGTGTATCTTGTTCTGCCATGGTAATTCTTTCTATTCAGTTACGCAGTAGGTCGACCGTAATTACTGCTTGTTCAATTTTAACAGGCACGCCATTTAAGCGCAATGTGTACAAGTCTCATTGATATCCCCTTTTTCTGAAGAGGGGTGGCGAGTCTTCGAGCCGGGGTGTTGTTTTACACTGCTGCTGGTGTTGCTGCCGGAGAAGCCGGAGCTTCCTCTTTCTTCTCTACTGTTTTCTTTGGGAGAACATTAATTTTCTTGCCGGTAATTATTTTCTTCTCAATAAGCATATTGTGAAGGGTGTCGGTGGGCTTTGCACCAACTGAAATCCAGTGCTTGATACGATCAGTGTTCAATACTGTAAGATCTTTGTGGCGCGGATCATATGAACCGAGCGTCTCAAGCATGCGGCCGCTTTTCGTACTATTTTTAGAGTCTGTAAGAACGACCCGGAAGACCGGTTCGTGTTTTCGTCCTACTCTCTGAAGTCGTATTCGTAACATGAGGGACATAGTAGCAGAAAGGTGGCAAACGGTCAATATTTTGCTATAGTAGCTTATACATCTATGGGAAATACTAACACCGCGCACAATAATTCACAGGAAAAAAATAAAATGGTAACGGGCATTGTAAGGACCACTGCCAAGGGCATGGGTTTTGTCCGCACCGAAGATTATGAGCAGGATATTGTCATTGAACCGGAGTTTTTAAATGCAGCGCTCAATAATGATGAAGTAGAAGTGCAGGTCACCGGAAAATATTTCAAGGTCAAGCGCGGAATCCCCGGCCGGCCGGTTGCCACATCAAAAGAAGAGGGTGATTTTGAGCAGTTTTCAGGACAGATCACAAAAATTCTGAAGCGCTCTAAAATGAGCTTTGTCGGCGTACTCATCAATAAAGGCGAGGAATTTTGGCTTCTGCCGGATGATAAAAAAATGTACGTGCAGATTAAAGTGACCGGTGAAAATTTAAAAGAAAACCTCGGCAAAAAAGTACTTGTCGATATTACCCGTTTTGAAAAAAATGACCCATTTCCCATTGGTACACTTAGTCAGGTTATCGGTTCAAAAGGCGACAATGAGACCGAAATACAGTCTATTATCTTAGACAGAGGAATTGATACGCATTTCCCCGCAGAAGTTGACGAGGAAGCAAACAATATCAAGAGAACAGGAAAGCCGTTGCCTGAGGATGAAATCGCAAAAAGAAAAGATTTTAGGAATACGTTTACCTCGACAATCGACCCTGTCGACGCCAAAGATTTTGACGACGCTATTTCGTTCAAAATTCTTCCCCCCTCCCTTTCTAGGGAGGGGGTTGGCCTGCCTGCGCAGGCAGGGGGTGGGGTGGTTGATATCGCGGAAGAAGAATTATACGAAATAGGCGTCCACATTGCCGACGTCTCCTATTACGTCCGCGAAGGCACTGCCCTCAATGCCGAAGCGCGCCGCCGCGGCACTTCTATTTATCTCGTCGACCGGACTATTCCCATGCTTCCAGAAGTCCTTTCCAACGATCTGTGCAGCTTAAATCCCCACGAAGATCGCTTTGCATTTGCTGCGGTATTTGTGATGGATAAAAATGCCACCGTACACGAACGCTGGTTTGGCCGAACAGTCATCAATTCCAATAAACGTTTTACCTACGAAACTGCTCAGGAAGCACTCGATAATTCATCGCTCGAATATTCACAAGAGCTCACTACACTCAACACTATTGCCAAAAAACTCGAACGAAAAAATTATCACAACGGCGCAATCAACTTTGAAACGCAGGAGGTTAAATTCAAGCTCGACGAACATGGCCGAGCGATTGGCGTGTATAAAAAACCTCATCTTGATACGCATAAACTCGTGGAAGAATTTATGCTCCTCGCCAATAGAGAGGTAGCTGAATACATCTATAAGACTCAGGCAAAAAAAGGCATCAACGCCGGCATTTACCGCATTCACGATCTGCCTGCCGCCGACCGTCTTGAAGAATTATCTCTGTTTATCAAAGCACTCGGCTATGATTTGCCGGTACGACAAGGAAAAATTTCCTCACAGGAAATCAATAAGCTCCTTGCCACTATCAAAGGTTCAAAAGAAGAATTACTCATCAAGACTGCCACGATCCGCTCAATGGCAAAGGCTGTATACTCTCCGAAAAATATTGGCCACTACGGATTGGCCTTCGAATATTATACGCATTTCACATCCCCTATCCGCCGATATCCCGACCTTGTCGTTCATCGAATCCTTCAGAATGTGTTGGATAACAACGACAAGAAAATGAAAGAGGAATTTGTCATGCTCGAAGGCATTGCCAACCATTCCACCGAGCGCGAAATTGCCGCCGCCGAAGCGGAGCGGGCATCTATTAAGTATAAGCAAGTAGAATACATGAGCTCGCATGTCGGCGAAGATTTCACCGGCACCATTTCCGGTGTCACGGAATGGGGCATCTATGTGGAAGAAACCGAAACGCGCTGCGAAGGCATGATCTCATTGCGCGAGCTTGGAAATGATTTCTTTATATTCAATAAAAAAACCTACTCGGTAAAAGGCGAACGAACAAAAAAGGAATACCGCCTCGGCGACACCGTCAAATTCAAGGTGATGAAAGCCGACCTCGACAACAAAACATTGGATTATAAATTGGTGTAAAAATTTTAACAAAAGAAAACTGCCTCCCTCAATAAGCTAAAAGGGTCGGCTGTGTATTACATACACAGGTATTCGAATTTTCCGATTTCATGGCACCACCGTAAGTGATTGCCACGCCTTGACTTAAAATCACTTCCATGCGAGATTAGACTGGCAAGACGCAGCAGGAACTCGCAAAAGGACTGCTCGTCAGCCTCCGGTCGGCCATCCTGTGCCGCCGGAGTTTTCATATCCTAGCTTACTGGAGTACTACGTACAATCGTGGAGCATTTTTTATTCTGTCATCCCCGTGAAAACGGGGATCCAGTCACCACAAAATTTTGTGTAAAAAATTATATAGAAAAAGTGGTAACTGGATTCCCGCCTGCGCGGGAATGACAGAAAAAAGTTGAGCTGGAACAAATAACTATTTCTCCACCACTAACTATTTCGCCACCGCCGCGGCTTCGTCGAATTTTATTGAAAGGAGTTTTGAGGAACCTTCGGAACTCATCGTAACGCCGTAAAGAACGCCGGCGCGAGCCATCGTTTCCCTATTATGCGTAATTAAAATAAGCTGAGAATATTTTGAAAGACTGTCGATCATATCGCCATATTTGCGCGAGTTGGCTTCATCAAGCGCAGCATCGGTCTCATCGAGAATAATAAACGGCGGCGGATTGACCTGAGAAATCGCGAAGAGGAGCGCGATAGATGTGAGGGCGCGCTCGCCACCTGAAAGCATCATGAGCCCTTTCACTTTCTTTTGCGGAAGATGTACATTGATATCAATACCCTCCTCACCTTCTTCTTCAACAAAGCCATCCTCATCCGTGTCGGCAGTACCCTCTCCTTGATCAAGGAGAGGGTTGGGTGAGGTTTTTCTTCGCCTGATCTCGCGCACCACTTCCACGCTCGCCGATCCCCCGCCAAACATAAGCGCGAAGAAATCCTGGAACTGCTTGTTGATTTTTTCAACGCCGACTTTAAATTCTATAGTCAGTTTTTCTTCCAAATCTTTAATGAGCACGCGCAACGTCTCGGCTGATTTTTCCAAATCCTCGATTTCCCGGGCAAGAAATGTATCGCGCTCTTTTGTCTCCGTATATTCCTTAAGCACTTCCTCGCTCGAACCGATGCCGGCGTCTTCGAGCCTAATTTTTATGCGCTCAATACTCTTACGCCTGTCTTCCTGGAGCGTGCGTGATTCGTGAATGATCTCATCATCCGAAATCATCCGTTCGGAATCTATGACATACGCATCAAAACTAAGCACACTTCTGCCGATGATAGTCGCGGCTTCCTGGAGCTCGCGGGTAAATTCTTCTTGAATCATCCGTACCCGCTCTTCCTGGTTTTTAATCTGATTTAAAATAGAGATGGTTTCGTTTTGCTCCGCCATAATTCTAAAGACTGCTTTTTCGGCATCGCGGCTTGAATCTTTTTCCTTCTCTATATCTGCCTTCAGGCGAATATAGCCGTCGGTCGCTTCCCGCTCGTCGCGATCGAGAGCAGTGAGCTTATCGCTCGCCATATTTCGTTCAGTCCTCAATTTTTCAATTTCCTCTGCCGCGAGTGTCAGCACCTGAGTATCGGTCTGAGTCCTGTTATGCGAAATAAAATTCCCAAGCAATTCTTTAATGCCTCGCAGTATTGATTTAAGCGTTTCCGAATCTTCCAACGCTTCGGCATTTTGCATGCGCTCATACACTTCCCGCGCGACATTTTCTACGTCTTTGAGCATCACCGTCTTTGTGTCGTTAGAGCTTGCAAGTTCCTGTTCTCTGCGGATAATCCGCTCTTCAGCGGCAATATTTCCTTCTATCCTTCCGATCTCGCGGGCAACAACGCTTTTCTCGCCGCGAATAATATTGAGTTTTGATTCCAATGAAAGAAGCTCGTCGCTTTTCGCGTCCTTCTGCGATGATTTTGAAAGTATGTCGCGGGCAGCGGCAAGCTCCTGCTCAAGAACATGCAATTTTTGATCGGGACCTTTTCGCTCATCCGCCAGCCGGGCTTTTTCAAATCGTATGTATATATCTTCGCGCTTAAAATATTCGAGATATTGTTTCTCAAGATTCACGCGCATATCGCGGGCTTTCTCGATTTTCTCCACTTGTTTCTCGAGAAATTTTATATGCGGCGCAATTTCTCTCCGGAGTGAATGTGACTCTTTCAGGTTTTCTTCGGTCTTATCGAGCTTCCGAAGACTTTCCTCTTTTTTATAATGATAAATTTTAAGACCCAAAGCTTCTTCAATCATTTCACGGCGCTCTTTTGGTGATGCAGAAAGAATGCGATCGGCTTCGCCCTGAGAAATAATATGATGCCCTGACGCGCCAATATGGGCACTCGCCAAAAGCTCGATAATATCTTTAAGACGAGACTGGCTGCCGTTGATAAAATATTCGTTTGCAGAATCGCGGTGTACGACGCGCTCCAGCGTCACTTCATCGAAATCAATTTTAAAAACTCTTGTACTGTTATCAAAAATCACCTTGACGGAGGCACGGTTGAGGCGGTTTTGAGAATGGCCGCCGTTGTAAATAAGATCTTCGCCGCGCTTGCCGCGCATTGATTTTATTGATTGCTCGCCCAACACAAAACGAAACGCTTCAGCAACATTTGATTTTCCTGAACCGTTGGGACCGACGATAGACGTGATCGGCGTATTAAATTCCAAAACAACCTTTTTCGCAAAAGATTTGAAACCGGAAATTTCGAGGCTCTTCAGATACATGTGCCCTCACTATAACAAATTTTCAGCGATAAGGAGAGGCTTATATCCACTGTTTTTCCCGCAAGCCCTTGCGCGCAGCATCCTGCTCGGCTTCCTGCTTTGAACGGCCTTCGCCGGTAGCGGCAAGATCTTTGCCGATATACACGCCGACGGTAAATTCTTTGTCGTGGTCAGGTCCAGTTTCTTTGATGGTCTTGTATATCGGCGTGCTGCCTATTTTTTCCTGAGCAAGCTCTTGGAAGCGTGATTTTGCATCCATCCACAAACCCTTTTCAACAATATTGTCGGTAAGAGGAAAGACGTGCTGAGCGGTAAATTTTTTGGCAGCGTCATAACCCTGGTCAATGTAGAGCGCGCCAAGAAATGCTTCAAACGTATTGGCAAGAATATACACGCGAGCCCGGCCGGTATCTTTTGATTCGCCGTGAGACAGCAAAAGAAAATCATTCATACCGAGCTCCGTAGCCAGCGCCGCGAGTGTTGTTGAATTTACTAATGCCGATCGGTATGACGTGAGGTCACCTTCTGTTTTTTCCGGATATTTATTGAAGAGATAATCGGTAACAATGAGCTCAAGCACCGCGTCGCCCAAAAATTCCAAGCGTTCATTGTGCTCTCGAATTTGCCCTTTATTTTCATTAATAAACGAACGATGGGTAAAGGCATGGCGAAGAAGGTCTTTATTTTTAAAAACAATGCCTATACTTTTTTCAAATAGTGAGAAATCTTTGGTCACGAAGTCTTCTGTGAAAGAATAATATTTATAGCTTTGGTAACAATCGGGAGAATATCGTTGTAGAAATTGAGCTCGAGAATATCTCGGAGACGAAACCATTTCGCGTCATCGAGCCCACCTTTCTGCTCCGGCACAAGATCAATGTATGGCGATTCAACAAGAAAATAAGTAACGTGCTTTTTCTTTTTGCCGGTCTCAGGACTAAACGCAATATAGGTATTTTCGTTTAAGGTATCGCGGACGGTAAGCTTTGAAAGGCCAAGCTCTTCGCGGATTTCTCGGAGCATACCATCTTCAACCTTCTCACCTTCTTCAATTTTTCCCTTAGAAAGCGTCCAGTGTCCAAAAATATCATGAACAAGAGCAAGATACACATCATCTCCGACTCTTGCATACACCACAGCGCCGCCTAAATGCTGGATCGGCAGATCTTTATCAGGAACATTCTTCATTTTCTTTTTTGAAGATTCGTTTTTCCCCGGCTCGCCGATTTCTTTGTACACAGCGCCCAAGACGCCGTTGATAAATTTGCCTGATGTATCGCCGCCGTAATTTTTTGCGAGTTCTATTGCTTCGTTGATCGCTACCTTCGCCGGCACTTCCTTCCGGTCAGAAAAAAGGAGCTCATACAAGCCAATACGAAGAATATTGCGGTCGATAGGAGAAATTTTTTCGAGCGGCCAGTCGGGCGCAGCTTTCACGATAATATTATCGAGCTCCCGCTGTTTGGCGAGGACGTTGCGCAAAAGCTTTTCCATAAACGGACCATCGGCTTCACCGGCGGAAAATTCCGCGGCGTTTCGTTTGAAAATATCAAACGCCTCGTCGGTGCTTTTTTTGCCAAAATCCCATTCGTAGAGAGATTGAAGAACTATTGATCTTGAAAGGTGCCTATTTGCCATAATGGCGAGTGTTTATAACGCACTCATATTTATACGATAATACCTCTCCTTTACGCCCGGAACTACCTTACTTTGCTGCAGCTCCGGCTGGCTCTGCGGCAGCACCCAAGGCCTTGTTTCGATCTTTTATTTTCTGTTCTTTCTTAGCAATCGCAGCTACGACATCCACAACAGTTCGGCCGTTATATTTGCCGCAATTAACACACATCGTGTGATTTACTCGAGCTGCCCCGCATTCCGGACACAGAGAAATATTCTGCTCTTTGAGAGCGTGGTGAGACCGTCTATTGCCGGTGTGTGACCGGGTATGTCGCATGTGATTGACCATATTTGCACACTATAGCCTAAGCCGTGAAAATAATCAACTGCTTGTGTTCTCCCCTCCTTTTCTAAGGAGGGGCCGGGGTGGTATATGAAAAAGCAGCGGACGCATGTGAATGCATTCCGCCGCTTATTTTCTCAAACCTCTAAAGAGTTTGAGTTACCGATCGGCAAGGAACCTGGCAAGATTTGGATCACGCCGAGCAGCATAGCGTACATCCTTGTCGTACACCCCGTCCTGCTGAGAACTGAGCACTGTTATCATATGCTCGAGTGCTGGCCGGTGAGTCCTAAAGAGAATTTGCATGGCTCGACTAGCCATGACCCAACGAGGTTCAATGAGGAACTCTTCGTCGTTTTCCCATATGTCACCCTTCCGTTCCGGAACATCAAGCAACTCATCGTATCTGACAGCAAAGAAATGCTGATTATGCCGGCCCGGAACCTTTTCGAAGGTGTACACATGAATCAGATTATTAAGCATTGCAATCTGATCAGGATCGTCCGGGAACTCAGAATCCCAGACGCAGAGATTTGTCTCTTGTTCAAGTTCATGGGCGGCAGTGTAGTAGGCATTCTTGTCGCCCTCACTATGCTTACCACCCGGGAACTTGATCTGGGGCTGCATGTTTTTTGGCCGCCAGCCGTCCCTATAATCCGGAGGTTTTTGGACTTTGTAATAGTCCTGAAGCAGGACTATTAAATCTTGATTTCTTATATCGTAAACAATAACACCCGAGAAATCTTCCTCGTCACTACCAAACAGCAGTTGTTTATGAGCTTGCGGCATATGTGCCAACCTTTCCAAAAAGTTTTCTCAACGAACGAGTTTGAAAGGTGGCCACACGGCAACCTTATTCTGGTCATGATTATACCATGAATAAATTATAAAAGCAAGTATTTATATTACCTTAAAAACCCTTATTTACAGCGATATTTTTGCAAAATGTAACTCTGTGTATGGCCGAGATGCCGAATTTTTTGATAGCATTCCTATGCATTTTTGTGCCATAACCTTTATGAATTTCCAACAAATATTCCGGATATTTCCTGGAAATTTTTTGCACATACCGGTCACGCGTCACTTTTGCGCAAATAGAAGCAAGGCTGATCACCGGGATTTTTTCATCGCCTTTTATTATTGTTTTCTGGTTTGAAAAATGAGATGGAGCTTTGAGCGATCCGTCCAACTTAATTTCAATTTCATACGTATCTGCCTTAGAGTACGCGTCAAGTTTTTTTAAACACTCTTCAATCCCCTTTTTTATTGCGTAAGAAATTCCTTTTTTATCGATTATTTTTTCACTCACAAGTGCCACATGAAAATCGAGATTTTTTTCTTTCTTCCAGAGCTTTATTTTTTCAAACCACAGCTCGCGCGCTGCATGCGAAAGTTTTTTTGAATCTTTTCCCTTTATTTCTTTTAAAATTTCATTGAGTTTTGTTTTTAAAATATCTTTAGAGATAATAACAGCTCCCACAGCCACCGGGCCCGCAAGCGGCCCACGGCCGGCTTCATCTATTCCAACAATAAATTTTATAGACATGTAAGTGTATAGTACATCAAGCTTCTGTTATAATCACGATACTTATGCCTCCCCGATTCACCCATCTCCACGTCCACTCGCACTATAGCCTTTTAAGCGCGCTGCCTCAGATCCCCGCTCTCATTAAAAAAGCTGAGAGCCACGGCCTTAAAGCGCTCGGATTGACCGACAATAGCAATCTGTATGGGGCTATTGAGTTTTACAAAGAATGTAAGAAACACGGCATCAAGCCGATTGTCGGCGTGGACGCATATATGGCTCTGCGCACGCGTTTCGACAAGCAATCGGGCGTCGACAACCGCCGCACCCGCCTCGTGTTGTTTGCCAAAAATGCGAACGGCTATAAAAACCTGATTAAGCTCGTCACGGCAGGCTACCTCGACGGCTTCTACTACAAGCCCCGAATCGACAAAGAGCTGCTCAGCAAATATTTTGAAGATCTTGTATGCATCATGCCGGCTTTTGCCGGAGAAATCAGCCAGGCACTTAAGAATAAAAACAGGGAGCAGGCGCTCGAGCTCGTTGCCTTTTACAAAAAACTTTTCGGCGATGATTTTTATCTTGAAATTACCCACCATCCGGAAATGGGAAGCCATGAGGAGCTTGTGGATGAAATAATCGCTCTCGCCCGCGAGACGCACACAAAGCTCGTAGCGGCGCACGACGTATATTATCTCGAGCCCGATGACCGCGGCGCTCGAGAAGTGTTGCTTTCGATCCAGTCGAGTACCGACTACAGCGAACGGAGCTACGACGATGCCGAGGAAAATTTTTCATTTATTTCTCCGGAGCAGGCAGAAGAAAGCTTTAAAAATACGCCCGACGCCCTTAATAATATCCAAGAGATTGTCAACAAATGCAATCTTGAGCTCGAACTCGGCAAATGGAAATTTCCAAATTATCCTGTTGAGCCTGGCAAAAATCACGATGATATGCTCCGTGATCTTGTAAATACAGGCATCAAGAAAAAAAAGATTGAAGTCACTTCAGCAATGACCGAGCGCATGGAATACGAACTCGGCATTATCAAAACCAAAGGCTACTCTGCCTATTTCCTTGTCGTTGCCGATCTCCTGCATTATGCCCACGACAATGGCATTCTCACCACCATTAGAGGCTCCGTGGCAGGATCGCTCGTCACCTACCTCGCGGGCATTACCAACGTCAATCCGCTGGAATACAACATTCCGTTCGAGCGATTTCTCAATCCCGAGCGCCCCTCCGCTCCCGATATCGATATGGATTATGCCGACAACCGCCGCGATCAGATGATCGAATACGCCAAGCAAAAATACGGCCTCGACAAGGTTGCCCAAATCGGCACGTTCGGAACGATGATGGCGCGCGGCGCCGTGCGCGACACAGCCCGTGCGCTTGGATATCCTTACGCTACCGGCGACAGAATTTCAAAATTGATACCGATGGGTTCGCAAGGCTCTGCCATGACGATCGACCACGCGCTTGAATTAGAACCTGAGCTCAAGCAAATATACGACAAAGAAAGCGAGGCGAGAGAGATTATCAACATGGCAAAAAAAGTTGAGGGCTGCGCGCGACACATTTCCGTCCATGCTGCCGGTGTCGTCATTTCTCCCGTGCCGCTCACCGATGTCGTACCGCTTCAGCTCGATCCTAAAGGTGAAGGTAAGATCATTACCCAATACGACATGCATGCCGTCGGCGAGGACAATGCCGGTCTTCTTAAATTTGATTTTCTCGGTATTCGCAACCTCTCGATTCTTGCCGACGCGGTACGCCTCGTAAAACAAATAGACAATATTGATGTTGATATTGAAAACGTTCCGCTTGATGACAAGAGGACATTTAAAATGCTCGCGCGCGGCGAAACAATCGGACTCTTCCAGCTCAACGGCTCTGGCATGACGAAGTTTTTGAAAGATCTTCAGCCGTCAACCATTCATGATATCAATGCTATGGTGGCGCTCTACCGCCCGGGCCCGATGGAATCTATTCCTCAATATATTGAGCGCAAACACAATCCACAGCTCGTACAATATTTGGATCCGCGCATGAAAAATTACCTCGGCATGTCGCACGGCCTGCTCGTCTATCAAGACGATGTGTTGCTCACCTCGATCAATCTCGCGGGATACTCGTGGCTTGAAGCCGACAAGCTTCGAAAAGCCATGGGCAAGAAAATTCCGGAAGTCATGCAGGCTGAGAAAGACAAGCTGCTCAAAGGTCTCATTTCGCATGGCATGTCGGAAAAAAATGCCGATCATTTATGGAAGCTTATCGAGCCGTTTGCTGCATACGGATTCGGCAAAGCCCATGCGGCAAGCTACGGCAAAGTCGCCTATCAAACGTCGTACATGAAAGCCAATTTTCCGGCAATTTACATGAGCGCCGTGCTTACCGCAGAATCGGGCGATATTGAAAAAGTGGCGGAAATTATTTCCGAATGCAAGCGTATGAAAATCCCCGTGCTCGCGCCCGACATCAATGAAAGTTTTGGCACATTTACAGTCATCAAGGGCGAGCAGGATGCCATCCGCTTCGGCCTCTACAGTATCAAAAATTTTGGAGAAGGTATTGCTGATGCGTTGATTGCCGAACGCAAGCGAGGGGGGAAATTTACTACCCTCGCTGAATTTTTAACCCGCATGAAAGGCAAAGGATTGAATAGAAAAGCGCTCGAATCGCTCATTAAGTGCGGAGCAGCAGACAGCCTCGGCGAACGCGGAGAAATGCTCGGCAATATCGACGATCTTCTTTTATTTAGCCGCGAATCATCATCAGCAGATAATCAAGACTCACTGTTCAATCTCATGAGCGATACATCATCGCTTCCAACGCTGCGTATGAAGCCAGCAGAAGCAGCGCCTGCAGCCAGCAAGCTCGCCTGGGAAAAAGAACTTTTGGGGTTGTATGTCTCCGGCCATCCGCTCGATACGCATAAAGAAAAAATGGCTAAGCGAGAGCTTAGCATTAAAGATGTGCGGGAAGGATTGAAGGAGGGCATGATCGCTATTGCCTATGGGGTGCTTGAAGAAGTGCGTCCGATACTTACTAAAAAAGGCGACAAAATGGTGTTTTTAAAAATTACTGATGACTCCGGATCGATTGAAGCGGTAGCATTTCCGCGCACCTATAAAGAATATGAAGCTATTTTTACTCCGGAAAATTGTATTGCACTCAAAGGCAGACTTTCCATGAGAAATGGCATTCCATCTATTGTTGTCGAGAAAGCGAAAGCACTCTAACCTAGTCTAACAAGATATTTTTGTACTTTATTATTCTACCGCACACAGATCTATTCTCATCTCATCAATTTCATCATACACGCGATCAAAATTTTTAACCAGAATATCCGTCAGATCAGTAAATTTTTGCTCAAAAGAGTCGAATCTCTGATCTATTGCTTCAAATCTTCCATCTATACCCTCAAATTTTCTATTTATAGTTTCAAATTTTTGATCAGCATCCCTTTTATTTTTTGAAATAATATTTAATAGTTCAGACCTATTGTCAGAAATAATGTTTAATAGCTCCGACCTATTGTCAGAAATGACAGTTAATAGTTCCGATCTATTCTCTGTAATAATATCCAATAATTCTAACCTATTCTCTGTAATGAGACTCTTCAGTTCTTCCTTATTAAAGACGATAAGATTTGCTATGTCTCGGAGAGTAATTTCTTTTTCCATAATTCCAACAATTATATTGCTAATGTTTTTATTCTACAAGCTCAGCATGAAATTCCCCTGAAGTTTTAATAAACTTTAAAAACAGCCTGAATATGCTATTATCTCATCATGAAAAATGATGAACAATTGGCGCATATTCGCCACTCGCTTGCCCACCTTTTGGCAGCAGCCGTGATTGAGCTTTATCCAGATACAAAAAACACCATCGGTCCCGCTACCGATACCGGCTTTTATTATGATTTTGAATTCAAGACGCCTATTACAGAAAAAGAACTTGGTGAAATAGAAGCGAAAATGAAAGAGATTCTTCCTCTCTGGAAAAATTTCGAGCGCACCGAAGTCACACTTGAAGATGCCAAGCTCCGATTTAAAAATAATCCGTATAAACTTGAGCTCATTGATGAAATTTCAGGCAAAGGCGAAAAAATCACTCTATATAAATCCGGAGATTTTATCGACCTATGCCGCGGCGGCCATGTGGAAAACCCTGCAAGAGAAATAAGGCCTGAGTCATTCAGGCTTGAACGGATCGCTGGTGCATATTGGCGTGGCAATGAAAAAAACGCCATGCTGACGCGTATTTACGGCCTTGCCTTCCCGACAAAAGCCGAGCTCGAGGCTCACCTCGCATTTATTGAAGAAGCCAAGAAACGCGATCATAAAAAAATTGGAAAAGAACTTGATCTGTTTACATTCTCAGACCTCGTAGGCGCAGGCTTGCCGCTGTGGACACCTAAAGGTGCCATGCTCAGAAATCTTTTGGATGAATTTGTATGGAGCATGAGATCTAAATACGGATATGAACGAGTTGAAATTCCTCATATTACAAAAAAAGAACTTTACGAAAAGAGCGGGCATTGGGACAAATTCCAAGACGAACTTTTCAAAATAACAACTCGTGAGGGGCACCTCTTTGCAATGAAACCGATGAACTGTCCTCATCATACCCAAATTTTTGACCGCAAGGCCTGGAGCTATCGCGAGCTTCCCCAGCGATATGCCAACACAACAGCCTGCTATCGTGATGAACAGTCGGGCGAGCTTTCGGGACTTTCACGCGTGCGAGCATTCTCCCAAGATGATGCTCACGTCTTTTGTCGAACTTCGCAAGTCAAAGAAGAGTTTTTGAAAATTTGGAATATTGTTCACGATTTTTACGGAACGTTTGGCTT
>CAWDXL010000001.1:0-11783 GCA_963806325.1 Candidatus Parcubacteria bacterium | reverse complement strand
CATCACAGCATCATCCTGTTCAACAATTTTTTCAATAAGTTCTACGCGATGCTTCTTTGCCTCTTCGAGATATTCGGCAGGAATTTCGCTTTCGCGAATTTCGTTGCCCATATTTCCCTCGAAATGATAGGCTTTCATTTTCAAAAGATCAATAACACCTTCAAAATTTTCTTCTGAACCGATCGGGATCTGAATGCGGACCGCATTTTTATTGAGACGATCAAGAATAGATTGGAATGAGCGGTCAAATGATGCGCCCATGCGATCGAGCTTGTTGATAAAGCAAATTCGAGGCACAGCGCCATCGTCGGCATAGCGCCAGTTGGTCTCAGACTGCGGCTCAACGCCTGCAACACCATCGAATACGACAACAGCACCGTCAAGCACTCGGAGCGAGCGCTTTACCTCGGCTGTAAAGTCAATGTGCCCGGGAGTATCGATGATATTGAAGCGGTGCTTAATATCTTTATTTTTTGGATCATATGTAGGTGTCCAGAAACAGGTAATAGCAGCGGCGGTAATCGTAATCCGCGCTCTCGCTCCTGTTCCATCCAGTCGGTAGTGGTATTTCCTTCATGCACTTCGCCGATTTTGTGGGATTCGCCGGTGTAATACAAAATGCGTTCAGACGTGGTAGTCTTTCCAGCATCAATGTGAGCGATAATACCGAAGTTTCTAACTTTCTCCAACGGGTAATCTCTGTTCATAAACTAATTGATAATAAAAATGCGGCGGTTAGCCTTAATAAGTACGCTCGATTGTAATATAAAGAAGAGAAAAAGTCTATGCGGCCTGGCGGCTACCGATAGAAGCCATGGCGGCCCGGATTCTATCAACGCTGTTTTGAAGGTGTACATCCTCAGCAGCTTTCTCTTCCTCATATACACGATCTGCTTCCTTTTGGATTTTTTCTCCTTCGGCCCGAAGATCCTGATGCTGAAGAAATACTAGGATTTCGGCTACTTTTTCACTGTTTCCTGCCTGCAGAGCTTCTTGATACTCGACATTAAGCTGATTGAATACTTCAAAATATTTCTGAGCTTCTGCATATTGTTCGTTGCGGTACTGTTTTGCTGTTTTGTATACCGACTCCTGGTGCAATGCTTCACTTTCTCTTGCAAAATACTGATCATTTTCAAAATTAGACATTTCCCGAGTATACCAGACACCCTCTCATTTAAAAAATAAAAGCTGGGGAAAACTCAAAGAATTACTAAAAATCCCGGATATCCGGGATTTTTAGTTTTATACAGAAAAAAGAGTGGTTACCAAGCAAAGTGGGCAAAGGCCTTGTTGGCTTCGGCCATCTTGATAGTATTGTCGCGCTTTTTGACAGCCTCCCCTTCATTTTTTGCTGCTGCCATAAGTTCATCAGCAAGCTTCAGGTGCATTGGCTTACCTTTCTTTGAGCGTGCCGCATCGATGATCCATCGAATAGCAAGGGCTTGGCGACGCTCTGGACGAACTTCGCGAGGCACTTGGTAGTTTGCACCGCCAACGCGGCGTGAGCGCACTTCCATAGCTGGGCCGACATTGCGCATAGCCTCGTCAAACACTGTCATTGGATCTTCGACTTTCGCCTTCTCTTTAATAGTCGTGAGAGCACCATAGACAACCTTGCGAGCGGCATTTTTCTTGCCGGACGACATGACACAGTTGATAAATTTACCGACTTTCTCAGAATCATATACTGAATCTGGGCTGACAATATTTCGATTTGTAACTTTTCTTCGCATGTAAATTAAATGGGATTACGAAATGAATGAGAATTATTTTGCCTTTGGCTTCTTGGTGCCGTAATTGCTGCGCTCTTTGCGGCGCTTTTCCACACCTTGAGTATCGAGCACGCCGCGCACGATTGTGTAACGGATACCAACATCCTTTACTTTTCCTCCTCGAAGCAAAACAACTGAGTGCTCTTGGAGATTATGGCCCTCACCTGGAATATAAGCGGTAACTTCAAGACCGTTGGTAAGGCGAACGCGGGCGATTTTTCGAATAGCTGAGTTTGGCTTCTTGGGTGTCTTTGTCGTCACTTTCGTGCATACACCTCGCTTAAATGGAGATGGAAAATAGACCGGATGGTTTTTAAGAGCATTAAAAGAACGCTGAAGAGCAACAGCTTTCGGCTTTCGCATGACCTTATTGCGGTTTCGTTTTACGAGTTGATTTACGGTTGGCATAACAAAAAATAAACGTAGCTAGCACTTTACTACACGCATCGAAAAAATGCAAGGATGTATATGACGCATATGCTACATTGCAATGCCGGTAAGGTGTACAAAAAGATAATTTACAACAACCCCAAGATATGAGGAGAAGAATATAACAAGTATAAGTAAGAGTGGCAGAGCGTAGATTTCATACTTTCGGCGAAAATTTTGATATCGGAGCGGCAAAATTGAAAAGAGGACTTTTGATCCATCAAGCGGCGGAATCGGCACAAGATTGAAGATAGCCAGAGCAATATTAACGATAATAATAAGAGAGATGAGCTGGATAAATGCAACTGGCAAAAAATCAACAAAAAATGTGAGGCGAATTATAAGGCTAAAAACAACAGCAATTACTATATTTGAGCCTGGGCCGGCAATAGCAACGAGCATTTCACCCCATTTTTGGTTTCGAAGATTATATGGATTAAACGGTACAGGCTTAGCCCAGCCAAATGCAAATCCTGTTGTAAAATAAGTGAAGATTGGCACTATTATAGAACCGAGAGGATCAATATGTTTGAGCGGATTAAGCGTCAGCCGGCCGGCATACTTTGCCGTTTGATCGCCTTGAAGATAGGCGGCATAGCCGTGCGACACCTCATGAATAACCACCGACATCACGAGGATAAGGATGGAAAAAATAAGTTCAATAATGTTCATAATCAATATTCATTATATACAGTAAGGTACGTCGCGACACACGTTCTGGATGCGGGGACTTGCGTAGTCAGTAGTGACATGATACTATAACGCGCACTACCATACTAGTCTATACATCACATGGCAAAAGTCTGTCCAATTTCAAAAAAGAGTTCAATCATGGGAGGAGGTTATTCCAACCGTACTCGTGCTACCCAGTACAACCCAACAGGAAAGGTGCGAAAATATCCAAACCTTCAGAAGAAGAAGATTTTTATTCCTGAAATGAACAAGAGCATTATTCTTACCATCTCGGCCCGAGCAATCAAGACTATTAATAAAAACGGCGCCTACGCCACTCTCAAGAAAGCAGGCCTCGTCTAAAACTTTCATTGATAAGAAACGCTCACGCTCGAATTTGTCATCTTCAGGATGACATTTTTGTTTTTGAGGATAGCTGACGTGGAAATATGTAAACTTTCAAGAATGCTCGCTTCATCATTTATACCAGTAAACGCGAGCGATGTTGAACCGTATGAAAATTCGATACTCGAAGAAAAATAAATATCAGCGCCTCCTCCAAGATGAATAATCATTCCCTGCTGTGCGGGGGTGGCAGGAATTTTTTGAGCTTGAATCGCATTTTCAAATTGCGTATACAGCGGCGAGGAAATGTGCGAATCCGTTTTTGTTGTCAGCACATCAGGTTCTATAATTTTTGAAATATGGTACAGCGGAAAAACATCGAGCATACCGGCATAATTATTTGCGTTAAAATCCGTGAATAAAAACATGTCGAGTGAGCGAATATAAAATGGCACAACATTTCGAAGCTCAGGCAGCAATGTATGCGATGGTCCTCCATCAATAAGAATTCTGGTGTGCGTCGGAGATTCTATATACACCGTTTCGCCTTTGCCTCCGGTATTTAAAAACGCGACCGTGACAAAATTTTCCGGCAGTTCATTTTGCACCACCCACCACACCGAGCAGTCGACAAGAATAAAAATAATGATGAGAAAAATTTTCCAATACTTTTTTATAGTTTCTTTCATGCTGACATTGTGACACAGAGAAGATGAAGGAAAAATAAAAATATAATAAAAAAAATATCCGCACACCACGAGATTGGGTGTGCGGACGAAGCTACGCGACACGCTTTTCAGGTCGGCGCGAAAAGTATCGGAGCTCGGGCAAATCAACAAGATCCAGATCCCGTGCAAATTTCACCGTGACATTGCTTGCCAGAAGCTTGCGGATCACATAAGAAACAAAAGGCCGATTGTTGATCGGAATATCAATGCGCCGGAATCTGTTGCAAGAAGCTGAACGCATTGCCTCGTGTGCTGCGCTGCCAACCATGCCACGACAGTGTTTCCATTGTTCTCTGGCGTCTTGTGTGAGCTGAACAAGCTCCTTGTACGA
The DNA here is from genome assembly GCA_963806325.1 of Candidatus Parcubacteria bacterium. Lineage (GTDB taxonomy): Bacteria > Patescibacteriota > Minisyncoccia > Phycocordibacterales > JAKAEA01 > CAWDXL01. Next base: position 7,503 of record CAWDXL010000001.1, on the reverse strand, counting down.
GCAAATGATCATGATCACCTCCTTCAAGAAAAACTCTTCAAAAAAACAGACTGAGAGCACAGTACCATATTTTATTAATAAGTAAATGATTATCCAAACGTCTCTACAATTTGCTACTATAGTTTGGCGCGCATTATCAATCAATAAAATATCCTATGGAAAAATATGTTGAACAAAAATTTAATATCCCCGAATTAAAAGGTATCTCAAAAAAATCTATCGACGAGCACCTGAAGCTCTACGCCGGATACGTAAAACATTCCAATCTGATCAACGAAAAAATTGCAGAATATGTGCAGGATATGGAAAAAAATTCATACGTGCTCGGCGAGCTTAAGCGAAGATTTGGATTTGAATTCAATGGCATGCGCAATCACGAATACTATTTCAAATCGCTTGAAGGCGGCGCGCGAAAATTGACAGAAGACTCATCTCTCAAAACTGCAATAGAAAAAATTGCGCCATTTGACGCGTGGCTTGCTGGATTCAAATCACTTGCAATGACCCGCGGCGTCGGCTGGGCTATTCTTTATTGGGACGCAGAAACACGGCAGCTCACTGCCGCCTGGATTGACGAGCAGCATCTCGGACAATTGAATGGTCTCCAATATATTCTCGGCATCGATATGTGGGAACATTCATATTATATGGACTACGGCACCGACAAGAAAAAATATGTCGAGGCATTTTTTGAAAATCTCAACTGGACTGTCGTCGAAGAAAACTTCAAGCGAGCAGGAGGAAAGTAGCATCCTCTCTCTCGAAGTTATCCACATCTCATCAAAAGGCCGTGGCGTGTTTCACGGCCTTTTATATGGATATTATTTACATGTTTACAACACTTCAGGAAAATTTTAACAAAAATTTATGATTTCTTTATCTCCGATATGGTAGCGGGTTCTCTTGTTTCATGCACTGAGCAATACCACACAACAACGCAGCAACTGGCATATGTGGACAGCATAACCCACACAGGAAAGTATGGCAGAGCTATCGACGCATAGGGCAATGAGGCAAAAAAATGCACAACTGCGAGAATGTATGACAAACAAAAGAATGCTAGCCATGAAACAGGTGATGCAATAGCCACGGATACATATCCGATCATTGCGGCAGAAAAACTAAGCAACATTGTAAAAGGCACGGCGAGTGATATTAAAAAATTTGCCGGCACTGATACGATTGAAAACATGCCGGAGGTATATAGAAGAAGCGGCGTCACCGCGATCTGCGCGGAGATAGTGGCAACGCACACTTCGCGCAATTTTAACTTTTGAGGCAGCCATAAAAGATACGGTTCAATAAGCGGTGAAATAAATATGAGCCCGGCCGTGGCAAGAAATGATAATTGGAACGACGCATCAAATATGAGGAGCATCGGATTAAATGCGAGCATAATACATGCCGTGAGAACAAGCGCACGCGAAACTGAATATTTTCGATACGCAAGCGCGCCGAATACTACAATCACGGCCATCACGCTGCCGCGCACTACCGTCGCCGAACCACCCGCCATGATCGCAAAACAGACAATGCATGCAATACTCATAACTCCCGCGATTTTTTTCGACAGAAAAGAAAAAATAAGCGCGATGCCTTCCGCGATAATGGTGACGTTGTAGCCGGAGAGCACCACCACTTGAAGCGTGCCGGAATTTTGAAATTCATTTTGAATCGCCGACGGCAGTGCGCGCTTCCCTGCGACCGTAAGCCCAGCCGCCAGGCGCGACTGCGGAAACGCAATTGTCTGATCGAGCTTATCGATAAAACTTTTTTTGATCGCAAATAAAAATTCTTTTATGGCACCTGCCTCGTGATGACCAACGAGCGTGAAGTGTGGTTTTTGCAGCGTATAAAAAATTTTATCTTTCGCCAGATAGTCTACATAGTCAAATGTCCTGCCGTCTTTATCGACAATATTTTTCGGCAGCGCGAGCTCGCCGGAAATTTCTACTTTGTCTCCGTAATTGAAAACGGAATACGGATTATCTTTCGCAATAATCTTTGTCGGATATATTTTTTCTTTCTGTCCGGTAGCAGATGTGACAGATTCAAGAGAAATAGTGAACAGTGTGTATGCATCACGAACATCGGGTTCATCAATAATGACTCCTTCAGCGTCAATTTTCCTGCCAATATCAGCTTGGAGAATTTTATCGCCATGATCGCCGACAAAAAAATCATAACGACCGACGCCGATTGCTGAAGAAATAATCACCACAGAAATAATACAAAACACTGAAAACATACCAACCTCTTCTTTGGCATATATGTTTTTCGTCAGAAAAAGAATTGTCAGGAAAATAATGCCGGCAAAAAATATTAAACCGGCAATAAAAATATTTATAGAGACACATGAAGCAACAGCGATGCCGATAACAAATCCAAAAATGCACGGATATAAAAGCGAGTGCCTCATGGAGACACTCTACCTTTTTACGTATGAAATTTTCCCGAAGTTTTTCTAAAGTTTATTTTTTCTGCATCACAGCAATTTTCTCCCAGTCAGCAATAATTTCTTTTTCTTCTTCCGCAGAAATAGCTTTTTTAAATTTTGCGCCGCTCTTCCCTTTGACCCGATCCTCGCATTCTTTCCATGTGGCGTGCGTCATTATTTTTCCATCAAGCATACTGAGATATGAATATGCTGATTTTGCGGAACGTGATTTTCTTTCATCGCCGATTTCCTTCAATTCTTTTTTTCCGGGATCCTCAACCGTTGAAAGAATATTTACCTCGTAATCGGAAGCCGAGCCATCAAAGAGCTCAGTATCTTTTCCGTCGGCAAAGGCGGTAGCGATAACATCGCAGCGCTCATTGCCTGGAATGCCGGCATGGCCTACGACATACTTCCATTCGATTTTCCATTTTTCTTCGCGCTCATACAAAAGAGAAGTGAGCAGCTCCCACAAATCCCTGTTTTGTACATCTTCTTTTGCCGATGTCACCCAGCCATTTTGTATCCACGTTTTGACCCACGCCGTCATGCCTTGAATAACATATTTTGAATCGGAATTGATCACGATGTCGCCGGGAAATTTTCTGATGGCGAGCGCTGCGTCAATCACAGCTTGAAGCTCCATTCTATTGTTGGTCGTTTTATTTTCTCGTCCTCCAAGCTCAATAATCCGATCGTCTTCGGGAATATAAATCACCGCCGCGTAGCCGCCAGGACCGGGATTCCCACGCGAGCTTCCGTCGGTAAAAATGATGATTGGATCTTTCATGCAGATGCATTGTACCAAAAGAAAAGCCCTGTGCGAAATTATATCTATAGTATGTCCACAATCCGCAACCGCAGTTCTGGCTGATAGCCGAATACTGATTTTTCGAGCGTGGCGACAAGATTTATTGTTTTTCCCTGCTCAACGGGATGCGAGAAATTTTCCGGCAATGTAAAAAATGCTATCGCTTTAATTATTTTTCCATTTGAATTTTGGAATGAAAGCTCAAGATGCTCCTGGCGCTTGCCGAATTGCTTTACATTTATTACAGGAATTTTTTCGAACAAAAAAAGTGCCTTTGGATTACCCACGCCAAACGGCGCAAGTTTTTCTATACTTCCATACATCTGCCATGTGACGTCATCAAGAGAGAGCTTGGCGTCTATCTGCTCCACTTCTTTTTCTGCCTGATCTTTATTCATACACATCTCCGCTGCCTGGACCAATGCATTTTCAAGCTCATGGATCTTTTGATGATCAACAGAAAAACCACCCGACATTTTATGCCCGCCAAAATCCACAAACGCGCTGCGCGCACCTTCCATAATTTGTACGAGATTGGCGACGCCATCGGATCGGCATGAGCCTTTGATGTATAGGCCATCTTCTCTCCCCCACAAAAATACCGGCTTGTTGTATTCTTCGACAATAGAATTTGCCACGAGTCCCAAAAGCGCCGGACGCCAATTTGGATTTCCAAGAACGATTACTTTTTTATCTTTAAAATGATCCGCGCGCTCAATCAGAATTTTTTTTATTTCTTTCACAAGCACAGCTACAAGCACTTTCCGCTCGTCATTTATTTTATTGAGATGTTCCGCATACCCTTCTGCGACAGAAACATCTTGAGACGAGAGCATGTAAAACGCGTCGAGCGGCACGCCCATGCGTGAGGCAGCGTTGATGCGCGGCGAAATCATGAAACCGATATCATCTTCCGTGATGTGAGCCTGCTTTGTTTTCATAAGTGCCAAAAGTTTTACAAGCCCGGGCCGACGGGATTTTCTCAGTACTTTCAAACCATAATGCGCCAAGACTCTATTCTCTCCCGTCAGCGGCACCATATCAGAAAGCGTGGCGAGACCTGCCATATCTAAAAACCACTTCTCTGCTCCCTCTTTTACGCCAAACCTATTTTTTTGGAGAAGCGCCTGCACAAGCTTAAACGCCACACCCGAACCGCACAGCATGTCGTAGGGATAGCCGCAATCTGCCCGTTTTGAATCCAAAACAGCAAGAGCGGGGGGCAATATATCGTGCGAATCTTTTTGCAGAGGCATATGGTGATCAGTAATAATCACATCTATGTCATACTCATTTGCTCGCTCCACCTCTTTTACGTCAGTAATGCCGCAGTCTAATGTAACGAGAAGTTTCACACCTGATTCTTGAAATTTATCTACAGCTTCCACATGCAGACCGAATCCTTCATTGTGCCGATGAGGAATATAAATCTCGAAATTTTTATAGCCAATTGCTGTAAAAAAATCATGCATAATGACAGCTGCAGGAATGCCATCAGCATCGTAATCACTATATATGAGTATCTTTTCTTGTTTCTCTATCGCCTGTAAAATCCTTTCCACTGCCTTATCCATGTCTTTAATAAGAAAGGGGTCGTGCAATCCTGTTTCATACTGAGGGTTCAAAAACTCTTCTATCTTTTCCGGAGTATCAACATTGCGATGTGCCAGAAGCTTTAAAAGGAGCTCAGGATATTTCTGCGTATTTTTGCCGTTTAATAATTCAGCAAGATTGTCGTCTTTCAGGACATACTGTTTTGTGGACATTGCCACATTTTAGCACGAGACGGAACTCGGTTTTTTTATTTGTGTTTTGTAATTTTTTGCTATACTTGCATCAATATGAACAACTGCGTTTTTTGCAAAATAATAAAGAAGGAAATTCCAGCGCATATTGTGTATGAAGATGAAAATTTTTTGGCGTTTTTGGATATCCATCCGCAATCCCCCGGCCATGCACAAGTCATTCCAAAACAGCATTATCGATGGGTGTGGGATGTACCGAATGCCGGAGAATATTTTGAGATAGCGAAAAAAATCGCCAAAGCGCAGCAGAAAGCGTTCGATACTGATTTTATTCTGAGCAGAATTATCGGCGATGAAGTGCCTCATGCCCATATCTGGGTATTTCCGAATCAAAAGTCAAAGGCGATCCGGAAGCATTTGAGGAAAATACCGATAAAATAAGAGAGAATTTGTAATAACAAAGCAGTTCCCCTCCCGTTATAGGGAGGGGAAACATTGATTAAATCTTGATTGACACAAAATGCCGAGAACCTCAGTTCCCGGCATTTTTTCTATCACATTAATTAGTGGGATTTTTCCACCATGGTGGTTTCGTTGATCGCTGCTCCTTGCCGCATGTAGGACAACGCACCAACGTGCTGTATGGTTTTCCTTCAAGAGATATCTTTGTACCGCACAAACACTTCATTATGTCCGGATCAGGGGTCGATTTCGCTGAAATCTCCGGCTGTGTATTCTCCATACAAAGCTCCTTTCTATGATTGCAATCTTGCGCCACCCTAACAAATTACTTTTTTCTTTTCAAGGCTTCAAGTCCCGGCAATGTGCCTTCAGCAAGAAAATCAAGCATCGCGCCGCCGCCCGTTGATACAAAACTGAATTTGTTTTCAATCCCGAGCTTGGAAATTGCCGCAAGCGTATCACCGCCTCCTACAAGAGAAAGACATTCATGCGATGCGATTATTTGCGCCAGTTCTTCTGTCGCTTGCGAATAGCCGTTTTCATAATTTCCTAAAGGTCCATTCCAGAGAACACATTTTGCATTGGCAACAAGCTTGCCGAGGGTGCGTATCGACTTGGATCCGGCATCGAGCGCCGATTCATCGGCTGCAATATCTTCCGGCTTCGCTTCCCGTGTACCCCGAGTCGACACCACCACTGCATCAGGCTGAATAACAATCTTCGGATCAACAAGCAGATTGGTAAGATCGAGAATGCTGTCTGAAATTTTTGACAAGCCGATGTTAAGGCCTTCTGCCTTATAAAAATCATTGGCTAAAGCGCCACCGATGAATATAGAGGTTGCGAGCGGCAGAAATTTTTGGACAAGCGGGAGCTTTGTGTCAAATTTTGCGCCGCCTAAGATAAAGAGAAACGGCTGAGGCGGATTAAATGCTTTTGAAAGGTTCTCTATCTCCGCCTGAAATTGGAGACCGAGAAAGCTCGACAAGAATTTTGGAATCCCAACTACCGACGCATGCTTACGGTGGGAAACAGAAAATGCATCATTCACAAAAAAATCACCGAGCGCAGCAAGCTTTTTTGCAAAGCTCGTCATTCTTTTTTTCACCATCGTACAATCTCAAATTTTCACATAGCACAATCTCGCCCGGCTGCACGGCATCAATGCTTGGAGCACTGTTTTCAATGCAGTCTTCGCAGAAGATTACCGGAAGAGATAATTTATTTTTTAAATACTCAAAAACGGGCTTGAGCGTATCCGACACACCCTCAATATGGCTGATAATGACAACTTTTGCACCCTTGCTCTGCAAAAAATTAAGCGTCGGGAGGGATTTTTTTATCCTATAATCATCAGCAATCTTTCCATCTTCAATCGGCACATTGTAGTCAAGCCGCACCACAATTTTTTTCCCGGAAATATCCGGCAGATCGGCAAGCGTTTTATAATTCATATATTAATGTTGTTAGTAAAATTATTATTGCGCCTGGGCAATGCTTATTATTTCAAGAAAACCTTTCGGATCGAGGCTTTGCCGGCCGATAAGAAAGCCGTCGGCGAGCCCAACGGATAAAAGTCCGTGCACATTTTCAGGACTAACAGCACCGCCGTAAATAATAGGCGTGCCGATTTCATTTCGTATTTTATACATATCAAAAAGGGTTTTTTTGATGAAAATTTTCATCTCATGGATATCATGAGGCTCCATGGCTGCGGCTGCCCCGATAGCCCACACGGGCTCGTAGGCAATAATAATTTTTGCAAGCTCGGTTTTTGAAACGCCAGCAAGAGCTTTTTCCAGCTCAACGCGGATCACTCCGTAATAAAGACCTTCCTCATCGCGAATCGTTTCACCAATGCATACAACCGGCGTTATTTTTTTCTTCAGCGCCAGTTTGATTTTTTGATTGATCATTCCATCGGTCTCACCAAGCTTCCGGCGCTCGGAATGACCGATAATGGCATATGCTGCACCCGCATCGCGAACCATATCAATAGATATTTCTCCGGTATATGATCCCTGCGGTTCCGCAAAGAAATTTTGGAT